>JANYAD010000203.1 GCA_025355165.1 Gammaproteobacteria bacterium
GCGCAAGCCTTTTGTCCAGAAGTCGCTGAAGCTACACACGCTGTTGAAGGTTTCCCGGAAGATGTCGTGCGCATGGGCGGGCAAATGCGCCTTTACCGCCAGTGGCAATTCTTCATTTGTGTCATGGGGCATTGTGTTCCCCTATTATTACTGCATGGCGACAAGGCAAAACGACGGCAGCGCAAACGCCGCCGCCGCGAATGAGCCATCATTTCTCCGTTACTGCACCGTGATTTGTTTCGGCTTTTGCTTCAACATTTCACTCTTAGGAATGTGCACCGTAAGGATGCCCTCCTTACTATCGCAGGAAATCGTATCTGGATTTACGTTTTCCGGCAGCGAGAAGCGGCGTTCGAAGCTTCCATAGAAGCTCTCTACGCGATGAAACTTCTCGTTCTTGTCCTCTTTCTGCTGCTTTCGCTCGCCCTTGATGGTGAGCATTCCATCCTCGAATGTCACCTGCACATCTTCTTTCTTGACCGCAGGCAGCTCGGCACGGATCACGTACTCCTTCTCGGTTTCGCTGATATCCGCGGAGGGCGCCCAGTCTAGTTTCTTTCCATTGCCCTCTACGGACAGGCGTGGCCAGTTCGCGTAGCTGCTCGGCACCAAGCGATTGAAGAACGTATCCACGTCGCCGAATGGTTCCCAACGTATAAGACTCATAGATTTCTCCTTTCATCATCGGGCGAAACAATGTTGCGCCAGGCACCTCGAATTGGCGATCCGCGAATATACGTAGGCAACCTACACAACTCCCTTACGATGGCGCGATGATGGCAACGACCCGTAGATCCCGGGCCACCCAAGACAAGCAATCGCGTGCACCGCGAAGCGAATCAGGTGCATGGCACTTGCGGTGATGCTTCTAGTCAGCGCACACGCGGCGCCGACCGGAGTTTGGAGATGCGGAAATGTACCTAGGGATGGACCGCGCGAAGAGTTCGGCATGTACGTATGGCGAGCCGCGCGGCAGCCGAGGTACTGGCCAGCGATCCAATTGCACCGGAGGATTCGGATAGGCGCATCCATGAATGACTCAAAAATGACATCCGCAATGTCGACAGCCGAGACCGCCGCGCCAATTGCTGCGGGTAGCCGATATCGGCGGCTACGGCCGCGGGCCGCTGCGCGAGGCGGTTTTCGGCGGCGTCACGGCCGCACTGATCCGGCACGCCGACTGTCCGCTATTCATGGTTCATTAAAAAACTTGCGGACTTTCTCAACGATCTGGGGATCGGTCATCTTGTCCGCAGTCTCGATGGCCGCGACCCGGGATCCAAGCCGTTTTGCCTCGAGCCGCTTCTTTAGTTCGCCTTTGGCCTCGCCTGGGCCGAAGATGAACAGCAATGCTGCCTCGGCAACAGCGGCGATGACGGCATCGTAGTAACGGTTCAGCTCTCCGGTGAGGGCTCGCTGCCTTGTCGTCCGCGGGAACGGCGCGCGACCCATAGGGACCCTTCAGGGGCGACTCGCCGGTGCGTTCCGGATGCTTTTCGACCTTGGAGAGCACGCGCACGGTGCGATCCTTCGGCAGGCCCATCATTACAATGACGGCTTCCCGGTGATCGAGCCAAATTCCTGTTTTGTTGTTCAACACACTCTTCTGGTTGCGGTTTTATGCGGCCGCTGCGGTCCGCAGATCGCGAATGCGTTCGGGCGGAGCTTGCTTCTAAATCCGTAGCAGGTGGTCTCGATGTTTTTCAATGCTGAGCAGGAACTCGTCGCGGTGCCTGAGAAGCCTCGAACGAATATCAATATTGGCACCAAAATACCGCCTTTGGCGCGCCAGGCGTCGCCACAAAGTCCAGTCATCGTGAAACTTCCCGAGGCAATTCTGCAGCAGACGCAGTTGCTTCATTTCCGCCCGAACGGCGGCATCCTGCGGCGCAACGCGTTCCAACACGTAGCGCAGCGTCTTAACCTTCAGCCGCAGCTTATGCAGCGCCTTTGGAGAACGGAGTCACGCGGTGCGACAGCGCATCGAGCGCACCGTCGAGTGAAAGCTGCACCTGCCGAATGTGCTGCCTTAGCGAAGCGCTCACCGTGATTTCACGGCCGCCGCAGTTCACGGAAAATCGCGCAATCATAGCTGCGCCCATACTTCAAGCATATGCCGCGCATTGAACGCTACCTATCGTGGTTTCCACGTAGCTCGCGCGGCGACCGCAGGCGCATGTTGCCGCAGATTTCGGCCGCCGCGGCATGTGCGCTAGGTGAACTTCGCTGTTGCATTGCGGATAGTACGAATAGTAAGTCCTTGGAATTCAATCGAATATGACCGGTGTGGAATTAAAGCTCAATGCACGCCGATCCTTCCTCACTGAGGATCGTGCAAATCCGAGGAGACGATCATGAAAACCGATACTGAGATTCGTCGTGATGTTGAAACCGAGTTGCAATGGGACCCCAGCGTCGATGGCAAGAAAATTGGAGTCATCGTCAGTGATGGGGTTGTGACCTTGACCGGAGAGGTCTCTCATTTTGCAGAAAAATGGGCCGCCAAGGATGTCGCCAAGCGTATAGGTCGCGTGCGGGCTATAGCCAATGAGATTCAGGTGAGGATTCCCCTCGCTGGCGTGCGCAGCGACACGGATATTGCTGAAGCGGCGGCGAACGCACTGAGCTGGCATGTCGCGACCGCCGGCTACGAAATCAAACCGGTTGTGACCAACGGCTGGGTCGCGCTGACTGGAAAGGTTCAATGGGGCTTCCAAAAGAATGCTGCGGAGCTGGCTGTCGGGCACCTACTGGGCGTTAAAGGAATCACCAACGACATCATGGTCAATTCCGCCGTCAAAGCAGCGGATGTGAAGCAGAAGATCGAGAATGCGTTCAAGCGGCACGCAATACTCGACTCCAATGACATTCAGGTGAAGGTGGATCGCGCCACGGTGACTCTGGAGGGTCACGTGCATACCTGGCAGGAGCATGAGGATGCGGCGCGTGCCGCATGGGCGGCGCCAGGCGTTGCCAACGTCGAGAATCGGCTGTCGATTCAATATCAGTAATTGCAACGAGCGCCGGGTCATGCCCGGCGCTTTTCTTTTCCTTTCAATCCGGCACCGCCGCTGCTTGAATCCGTCCTTCCCGCAAATCCCTGAAAGCTGCATTGGTCCCGCATGCGCGGGGATAACGGATATCGGGCAATTTGCCATCTTATGTGCAAATCCGTCCGCAACCGTTTAGAACGGCAAGTCCAGCGCGAAATCAGTCGGTTTGACCACCAGCGCGTCGCACGGCAGGGCTTCCAGCACCCGCTCCGCGGTGCTGCCAATGAAAGCCTGTCCCAGGCCGCGCGAGATAGCCCCCATCACGACAACATCGGCGCGACAATCCTCCGAAACGCGCGGTAGGTACTCTGCAGCCACGGCGGCCTCGACTTGCAGATTCTGAGACGCAATTGCGTATTCATCACCCAGCGCTCTGATTTGTGAAATCCGCAACTTCAATTCCGGTGAAAGCGCATCGGCGGACGCACCCACCAGGGGCACACCGCCGACCGTCGCCGCGGCGATTGTGGCTGTAAAAAAGGCATGCACCGCATGCACCTGGGCGTTACTGCATTTGGCCAGCGCCGCCGTAATGTCCAGGATGCGATGGTCCAGTATTCCTGACCTGTCATTGACGTGGCCAGGATCCACCGCCACCATCAGCACCGGCGGCGAGCCCCAAGCGCCCGGTTTGGCCAATAACAGCGGCGTGGGACAGGTTCATATCAAGTGCCAGTCCGTGTTGAAACCGAGAGCTCGCTTGGCGAATGAGTGGTGGTGCGTATCCTTAACGAGGCGGCCGGTGAGTTTGGCATTTAAGAGACGACAGCCTTGTGCAGCGGGTCGCCGCCGATGAATTGTGTCGTGACATTGATGCCGTCATCTCGCAGCGGCTGTGCAAACTCCTCGATCAGCGCCTCCAAATTATCGCTGAGCAGGGCCTTGCTGAGGGCAGGCAGTTCGCCTTCGGTGTGCGCCTGCCACAAGTTTCGCGTGTCGCAAATCAGCAGCTCGATTTCGGCACCGAACCAGCGGGCCAGTGTCGCGGCTTTTCTAATTGCCGGCTGGTCCCGTATCAGGGGATTTGCGACGACCAAAATATCGCTGATTCGATTCACAGTTTCCTCATCGAACTCCGGTGTTCAGTCGACGACGACGCCGTCGTTGCGCTTGACCTTGTGGACCGCACCCGGGCCGCGCAGGCGCGATAAATAGTCGGCAGTCGCAGCCAGGTCCGATCGTCAAAGCTGCACAGGAAACGCATCAGATTCTCATCGACGTTGTGTCGATAGCCCTCGCCCAGTTTATGCATTTGAATGACCAGATAGGCATAGTGCTGATGTCTGAGCGATGGCACGAAACCGTCCCCATTTCCGTGCGCATCGGCACGATGACAGCTGGCGCACTGTTCGTGAAAGATCCCCTTGCCCAGCACCAAATCCAAGCCATCGCCGGTCTGCGCACGCTGCGACGGCGCGGTTTTATTCAAGTAGGCCGCGATATCGACCCAATTTTATGGTTCCCGCATTTCCTTGCGCGATACGATCTGGTGCATGATGGCGCTGTCGCGTTCGCCGCCGGCAAAATTCGCTAGTTGGCGCACGAGATAGGTGAATCGCTGACCCGCCAGGCTTGGGATCGCGCGGCTTGCATCGCCTTGAGCTTGCGAACCGTGGCAACGAACGCAATAGCGGGCAAATAGCGCGGCGCCTCGATCAGGGTGCGCATCGAGCTCAAGCAGCTTGAGTCTCGCGGTTAACGGCTTCCTCTGAGGCACATGCGGTATGACTTCCCAGCATCAAACAGGCTGTTATTGCCATGAGAATTCCGCCGCTTCGGGCGCTGATTCGCGGCATCACATAACCTCGGCAATTTTTTTACTCAAGGGTAAGTATCCTGCTTTACCCGCCGCAGGACATAAGGGATTACCCTTAGGCGCCGTTAGCCCGCGCCAAGCTCGGCAATGGCCGTGAGCAGTGCCTTGGTGTCCACTGGCTTGCTCAGAAAACGGCAATTCGGAATGGGGCTCTTGACCACCCGCATCATCGACTGCAGATCGCCGCTCAAAAGAATCGCAGGCAAGTCGCGGCCCTGCTGCGAGCGCAGCTGCTGCAGCACATCGAGCCCGGTGAGCTTTCCATCCAGATGATAGTCGGCGATCAGGATATCGCCCGATCGCACGTCCTTCAGCATGCCTTCTGCTTCCGCGACCGTGGCGGCCGCCCGCGTGTCAAAGCCCTCGAGCGTCAAGAACAATTCCGTCGCCATGCGCACCGCATCATTGTCTTCGAGCAAGAGCAATCGACAGCCGGACAGCGGCATTTGAATGCGACATCGGCGGCCTTGGGTGCCGGCGCTTGCGCGGCGTCGAGCAGTCGATACCGGGGTATGCGAATGCTGACGCAGGTACCCTCGCCCACTCTCGAGGAAACCGCGACCGAATACCCGAGCAAGCGGCACACCTCGCGGACGATGGCAAGGCCCAAGCCCACCCCCAATCGCTTCGTGCCCTGCGGGCCGATTTGATAATATTCGTCGAATACCCGTTCCAGTTTATCCTCGGGTATGCCCGCCCCGGAATCCTCGATTGCGAGCACCAGCGCATCGGACTCGAAGACCTGCGTTATTCGTACATAGCCATGTTCGGTGTATTTCACAGCATTGCCGATGAGATTTTGCAACAGCTGAGCGAATAGCGTGTGATCCGTCGATATCACTATTTGAGTGTCCGCAAACTCCAAGCGCAATTTCTTGGCTGCGGCTGCCGGCGCGAATTCCCGGGTGAGTTCCTGAAGGGTGACGGCCAAGTTGACTGGCGACAATTGCGGCTCCACGTTCCCCGATTCGAGGCGGCTGAGGTCCAGAAGCGCATTGAGCATGCGGGTGGCGCCGTCGATGGCGATTTTCTGCTGGCGCACCAGATCGCCGACATCGGGAATCCGTTGGGTCAGCTTTTGCATGGACGCATTGATGAGTCGGATCGCCTGCAGGGGTTGGCGCAAGTCGTGGCTGGCGGTCGCGAGAAAGCGGCTCTTGGCACGATTGGCCCGCTCGGCCTCCTCGCGCGCGACGACCAAAGCATCGCTGATCGTACGGCGCTCCGTCATATCGCGAATCGCCGCAGCGACGAAGTTGCGGCCGTCAGCCTGAAAGGGAGCAAGCCGAATCCCGGCTGGGAATTCGCTGCCGTCCGCACGCCGCGCGAACAGGTCGCTGATTCTCGCACCCATTTCGCGGCTGGCCGGCCGTCGCAAGTAGTTCGACAAATGCGCGCCGTGGCGCATATGGAATCGCTCTGGGATGAGCAGTTTGATCGGCTGACCCAGGAGTTGCTCGGGCGTAAAGCCGAACAACTCGGTGGAGGTGTCATTGGCAAATTGAATAACGCCGTATTCGTCGACGACGAGCATGGCATCGGGGGAAAATTGCAGCAGCCGTTGTGCGATCGAGCTGATTTCAGCCATTAAGGACCCTGGGATATCGCGCTGGAGCGCTTCTAACCCACTGTATGAACTAGATTATCTACCGTAGCATAGTTCGCAGTTGGTTCGGAATTGGTACGCCATGGCCGATCCGGCGATCATTAAGGGAGATACGCAGGTTTTTGCGGAAATTCACAGCTTTCCGGCGCTAAAAAATCAACGCACACTGCCTGCGTGAATGTACCTTTGTCCATTGCTTAATATTCCCAGTACCTAATCGGCAAAGACGAGGTCTCGTTTGGGCGAAATTAAGGCAAATGCTGGAGGTCCCGATCTGATACTAAAGCAATTGATGGAGATTGCGCGCGCCTCCGCGCTCGCCGAGATGGCGAGCGGTGTAGCGCATGAGCTCAATCAGCCGCTGGGCGCGATTGCGACCTTTTCCCAGGCCGGGCAACGCATGCTCAATCGACCTGACCCGATGATAGCCTGAGCTCTCGATGTATTTCGTCAGATCAACCTTGAAGCGTTGGCGGCGGGCGAAGGCATCCAGCGCATCCGCCGGCTATTCGGACAGGAATTGCCGAACCGTACCCGATGCCAGATGCCCGAGCTCATTTCGGAATTGCAGCCCGTGCTTGACGCCATGGCGCTGAACGCAGGCGGCGTGAGTGTCGATGTGTCACACCCGATGCCTGAGTTGGTAATCGCCGGCTGCGAGTTCAGCATGTGCTGTGCGCATTGACTCAGAATGCGGTCGAAGCCAGCGGCCAAGCAAAGATCCTGCCGACGATTCGGATCGATGTTTCCTCTGATCGCTACACGGTGGAAACCGGGGTAACCGATTTAGGTCCCGGGGTCCCGGCTGAACTGCAAGACCAACTATTCCGGCCGTTCTTCACCACTAAGCCGAATGGCACCGGTCTGGGCCTGGCGTCGAGCCGCGCAATTATTGAATCGCATGACGGAACCATAGGGTTTGTTAATCTACCGGCCGGCGGCAGCCGTTTCTGGTTCCGCTTGCCGCTTGCGGAAACCAGTGGGTAGTCGAGATGTCAAAGCCCGATAAAAGCGCGGCACCCGTGATTTTTGTGGTTGACGATGATGACGGCATGCGCCGCGCGCTGGATACTCTGCTTTCCACCGTTGGCTATAAAACAGCAGTTTATTCCCGTCCCACCGAGTTCTTGGCGAAATTCAAGGCCGACGCGCCGGGCTGCCTGGTGCCCGACATTCGAATGCCAGACATGAGCGGCCTCGAAGTGCAGCAGCAGCTAAATCGCATGGGCTCCATGATGCCCGTCATATTCATCACCGGGCACGGCGATGTGCCCATGGCCATGCAGGCCATGAAGGACGGTGCCTTCGAGTTCATCCAGAAGCCGTTTCGCGACCAGGATCTCCTGGACCGGATCAATCATGCGCTCAAGCAGGATGCCGATAATCGCAGCACCGTGGCGCGCCGTGCTGAGGTTCAGCATCGTCTGGAGACCCTGACGCCGCGTGAGCGGCAGGTCATGGACATGGTCGTCGACGGCGTCGCGAACAAAGTCATTGCGATCGATTTGAACTTGAGCGAGCGCACACCGTGGAGATTCATCGCGCCAAAGTGATGGAGAAGATGGGGGCGCGTTCGGTGGCACATCTCGTGAAGCTGCAATTGACACTGACGGACGGCGCGCAGCCCTAAATCGCAGCGCCATACGGCCCTTCGCCGCCGACGCATTCGACTAGCGCCGGCTCCCAAGGGCTCCCCGCAAATTCGGTCGGATATCCCTGATGCATGCCTGGAATCGGACATCGACAATAGCGTATGGTTTACATCGGAGTCACGCAATGCGATCACCCGTGACCTTGACATTCCGCCATACCGATCACTCGAGCGCCCTGGAGGCGCGGGCGCGCGAGCTAGGAGAGCGGCTGCAGCGCTACGGCGAGCGAATTACCCAATGTCACATGACGCTCGAAGGCTCGCGCGGCGGCCACCACAGCGGCGCGCCCTACGTGGTGCAGATTGATTTGGCCGTGCCGGGTGCGCAGATTCACGCAGATAGTCGTCAGCTGAATGGCGCGGGCCATGAGGATATCAATCTTGCGCTGCGCGAAGCGTTCACTAACGCCAAACGGCAGCTGCAAGAGCTGCATAGCAAGCGATTCAAGTTCGATGCAGGAATCACGATCGAGCGGCTGGGCGCCGCCAAAACCGGCACCCCATAGGGCTGCGCATGAGCTACGCTACCGCCGTGTCATTCGATGCCGACTGCATGCGCCGCTACGATCGGGAGGGACCCCGATACACGTCCTATCCAACTGCCCAGCACTTCGCCGACGGGCTGGCGCCGGATGCCTATGAGCGGGCCGCGGCGAGCAGCCGCGGCGCCCAGGAAGGACAACCTCTGTCGGCGTATGTCCACATACCGTTTTGCTCCAGTCCCTGCTTTTATTGCGGCTGCCACAAAATCATCACCCACAAGCTGGACGGCATCGATGCTTACGTTGACCATCTTCTCGCCGAGATTTCGCTGCGCAGCCGCCTCTTCGATCGAAACAGGGTTGTCGATCAACTGCATTTCGGCGGCGGAACGCCGACGTTTCTGCCTGCCGCTTATCTGATCGACAGCATGACCAGGCTCGACCGCGATTTCCAGCTGACGGACGCCGAAGATCGCGACTACTCCATCGAAATCGATCCGCGCAGCGTTGATGCAGGCAGCTTGCAGCGTCTGGCGTCCCTCGGATTCAATCGCATCAGCCTCGGGGTGCAGGATTTTGACAAGGACGTGCAAAGAGCCGTAAACCGGGTGCAGCCCGAAGCCCTGGTGGCCGGCGTGTATGAAGCAGCCCGCGGCCTTAAGTTTCGTTCCATCAACTTCGATTTGATCTACGGGTTGCCGCTGCAGACGGCAACCTCATTCGCCACCACGTTAGACCGTGTCGTCGCGATGCGACCGGACCGTCTTGCCGTCTACGGCTACGCGCACATGCCGCGGCAGTTCAAGGCGCAGCGGCAAATACGCAGTGATGAGCTACCCAATGCCGCCGAACGGCTGCTGCTGCTACAACTTGCCGTCAACAAGTTGAGCGAGGCAGGCTACGAATATATCGGCATGGATCATTTCGCGTTGCCGGGGGACTCCTTGTCCCAGGCGAAGCACGATGGGACGCTACATCGCAGCTTTCAAGGCTACACCACCCACGCCAATCGCGACCTGGTAAGCTTTGGCGTCAGCGCCATCGGCCACGTGGGTGATGTCTATGTTCAAAATCACAAATTGCTGGCGGCCTATGAGGGCGCCCTATCTAGCGGCGTGTTGCCTACGAGTAGGGGCAGATCAATAAGCCGGGACGATCATATTCGCAAGCAGGTCATCCATGCCATCATGTGCCAAGGCATCGTCGACATAGCGACAATTGAAGCCGACAACGCCATCAATTTCGGCGAGTACTTCGCAGCGGAGAGCGAGCGGCTGCTCATACTGCAAGCCGATGGCCTGATAGAAGTCAACAGCAAATATGTTGCGCTCACATCGGTGGGGCGCTTATTGATGCGAACCGTCGCCATGGCGTTCGATGCGTATGTCAACACCGCGCCTGGCGACATCATACCGCAGCCTGTTGCAATGTCCCGAGTCATCTAAAATCATATCGCGTATGCGTTGCAATCGGTTGTCGCACAGCGCGGCAGTGGGCCTTGCCGAGCGGGAAGCCTAGTAGTAGCTGTACGTGCCGCCCAACGCCTCAACAGGCGCACTGGGCCGCAAGCGCGCGCCGCGCGATGCGCGGGGAACACGAACGCGAAAATCGGCCGGCTTGACCACCATGATGTCGCAGGTGAGCTCATCCAATATCCGCTCTGCGGTATTGCCAATCAGCAGCCGCTTGATTCCCGATCGTGACACGGCTCCCATGACGACGATGGCGCTGTGACTCTTGCGGGAAGCCTCGGCAATGGCAAAGACGGGTTCGCGAGCAAGGAGGTATTGACGCGAGCGCGCGATCCGAACAGGCCGCAGGCCGCGGTGAAAGCGCGCTTTTGCAGCGCGCTCCGCAGATTTCTGCAGGCCCTCCAGCGTTCCCGGCACCATCGCCGCCTCTGGTGGCAGCTGCACCGGAAAACGGGCATATGCGTGCACGGCGTGCAAGCTGCCCCGCAGCGCCGCGGTCAGCTGCTTGCTGGCGCGCAAAATTTCCTTGTCCAATTGCAAGGGTTTCTCATGCGCGTGACTTGGATCGATTGCCGCCAGTACGACGGGACGCCGGTAGGGTCGCGGATTTTTGACCAGAAGCACCGGCAGCGGGCTCAGGCGCACCAGTTCCCAATCAGTCAATCGCAATAGCCACGGAATGTGGTGTTTGCCCGCGTGACCGCCTGCGACGATGAGGTCCGCTTTGATGGCCTGCGCTCGGCGAATGATGGCCTCATGGGAGGGATAATCCCATTCCGCCGACACTTTGACCTTGATGCTGTGCACGCGCAGACGATCGGCGATTGCCTGGAGGCGCCGCAGTGCCTGCTGCTTAAGATCCCGCTCGAGGGAGTCCAGTCCCTGCTCGCGCACCAGAACAGGATCGCTGTACAACGGCGAGGTCAGAGCGTGGAACAGCTCCAACTCGGCGCCATAACCTCTGGCGAGTTGCGCGGCCTTGAGAACAGCCGGCAAGGGTTTGCCGTCAAGTTCCTTGATTGTCACGAGAATTCGATGGATCGCCGGCATAGGTAGTCTCCGATTCTTGCTATCACGCATTATTGGGTAAGTGCGCAGCGATAGGTATCCGTACTACTACGGATGCCTGCAGCAGTGAGTGCTCATCCAGTGGCCATACGCGCAACCCCTTATGTGCCGATTGACCGCCAACCCTGATAATTGTCTCAAGGGGCACGTATGAATCGAATCAGCCATATCTTGGTTATTGTTGATCCGTCAACAAAGGGACCGCAAGCAGCCGTCGAAAAGGCGGCGCGCTTGGCCCGATGCAGCAACGCTACTGTGGAATTGCTGCTTTGCGAGATCACATCGGCGCTCGACGACGACGCCCCATTAAGCGCCCGACGCCCGCACCCCGACAACACCGAGCTTCTGGATATACTCGAGGGGTTGGCAGGTCCGCTGCGCGCGCAAGGTACCCAGGTCGGCTTGCGCATCATTTACGGCAAGTCTTTGCCTGACACGCTGCTCGATTATTTTCGCGGATCCAATGCGGATCTCGTCATCAAAGATACCCACCATCATTCCTTTGCGCGACGAACGTTTGCCAGGAATACCGATTGGCACTTGGTGCGCGGTTGCCCAAAGCCGCTGCTCCTCACAAAAAAGAAATCATGGAATGAGCCGCCCCAAGTGGTCACGGCGGTTGATTTGCAGCAAGCCGAGGAAAATGCTGCGGCGTCGAACAATCATGTCCTGGAGTTTGCCACCACCTTGTCGGGGCATCTTAAGTCCGATTTGCACATCATCCACGCCTACATTCCGACTGCGTTCGCCTCCTTGGTGCGCGCCGGCAGGCAAAACCTCTCGCACGGTTACACCCAGGCTTTGCAGGTCGAGAACTCTTTTAGATACTGCCAGATGGAGAGCTTGGGCAGTGCCTACGGTGTGTCGCCGCAGCATCTGCACGTCGAGATGGGGACGCCGCACGATTGCTTGAAGCACATGGTGGAGACATTCCACACCGACCTGGTGGTGATAGGTGCCTCATCTCACAAGTGGCGCCGGATGATCATAGGCAGCACCGCCGCAACCATCCTGGAGTCCTTGAATTGCGACATACTCATCGTTGGAACTTCGGAATTCACGCAGTCCTATCCACTGTAAACGCAGTCGGCGTGCGCACCGCGAAGCAGGACGCGGCCCTACGACGGCTCGCGAGCAATATCGTGCTGGTCGCGGCGCTGGTGTTGATCGCTGCGAAGGTTTGGGGTTGGATGGCCACCGATTCAGTGGCGCTGCTGACGTCAGCCGCGGATGGAGTGGTCGACGCATTGGCAGCGGCGGCCACCTTCTGTGGAGTACGCTTCGCGCAGCGCCCTGCCGATTCCCTGCATCGGTACGGTCATGGCAAAGGCGAAGCGCTGGCGGCGTTTACACAAGCAATCCTGCTTGCTGGCACCGCAATCATGCTCGCGGCCCAATCCATTTGGCGCCTTATTTATCCTCAGTCCATCACAGCAATTGGCTTAGGGTTGGCCGTGGCGGCCGGCGGTGTCGCGATATCGGGTTTGCTCGCTGCTATGCAGGGCTGGGTCGTGCGCCGCACGGCGTCGACCGCGATCGCAGCGGATCGAACACACTATCTCACGGATGCGGCGTTGAATGGAGCCGTGCTCGCCGCGTTGACGTTGACAAGCGTGACCGGATGGCGGCGAGTGGATCCGGCATTTGCCCTGGCTATTGCCGGATACATGATCGTTGCAGCCCGGCGCGTCGCCTTGATGGCGTCCCGTCAACTGCTCGATCACGAATTGCCGCACCCGCTGCGCGAGCGCATCCAGCAGACTGCGCTCGCCTGCGGCGGCGTGCAGGCGCTACATGATCTGCGCACGCGGGACGCGGGTGATCGGGTCTTCGTCGAATTCCATCTGGAAGTCGCTGGCCATGTTTCCGTTGATGAAGGCCACGACATTGTGGATGCGGCTGAGCATGCGATTGCGGGCCTATTCCGCAAACAATGCGAAGTGATCGGGCACCTTGAACCGGCCGGGATCAGGGACCCACGTCTCGACGATCGAGTTCGGCTGACCGAATGAGGATACGCAAAACCCCCAATACAGCCGGCCGCGCGTTTTAAGCGACAATGGCGGTTCTCAAAGGAGAACTACCAATGCGGGCGCGGAAATTCGAGCGGATTCTCGTTGCCATCGCCGATCCAGCGTCGGGCACCACCAAGGCAATTCGCCGCGCAATCGCACTGGCGCGCAACACCGGCGCGAGCATCGAGTTGTTCAACGCCATCCCGTCGGCCATGTCTCCCGGGAGCCTGCACTCCGCAGCGGAACAATTTACGCGTTTCGAGGTCGCGCAAAACCGCCGACTGCTCGAGCGCATGGCGAATCGCCTGCGCCGCGAAGAACTCATTGTCCGCACAAATGTGCAAACCGGCTATCCCGTGCATGCAGCCATTCTGCGCCAGGTTCGAATTACCAAGGCGGACCTCCTGATCATCGAGGCGCGCAAGCACAATGTGTTCGCCCGATTGCTGCTCACGCAAACGGATTTCGAACTAATCCGGCGCTGCCCCGTGCCATTGTTGATCGTCAAAGGACGAGCGGCGTGGCGCAGTCCCCGCATTTTGGCGGCTCTCGATCCATTTCATAGTAATGACAAGCCAAGCGCACTCGATGGCGAGATCGTCGCCGCGTCCAGCGCCGTGGCCGCGCTGGTGCGTGGGTCGGTGCATGGCGCGCATATCTTCCTGCCCCTCGGGAGCTATGTTACCGAGCTTCCCATGGCCCCGGCGGCGTTCGCTGGCATACCTGCGCAGGAGAAGGCGCATAGACAGCGCGTAAGGCGACGATTTTACGAGGACCTTGGCCGCTATGGCATACCTAAGAACCGCGGCCACCTGGTCGCAGGCGATCCGGCAATCGAGCTTCCTCGTCTGGCGCGCTCACTACGCGCCGGCTTGATCGTCATGGGCGCGATATCGCGTTCCGGATTGAAACGGATTTTCATCGGCAATACCGCCGAGCGTGTGCTCGACAGTCTGAAATGCGACGTGCTTGTGGTGAAGCCTTGACTCAACGTGCCCCTAGCAAATTTTCGGCGCTTCACTGGGGGATCGACCTTTAGTTCTGATGCACCCAATTGATGGTTGTTCGAACCGGCGTCCTTGCAGCGAACTTGTCGTTTCCCCATTTCCCGAACAACCCCCGGGGGTTATGCATGACGGCGACACTTAAGATGAATCCGTACACGGCCAGCGCAGCTGCAAGGAATCCTGCCCTGCTCCATCGTGTCCTTCCGCGGCGGAGCGCGAAAATGCCGAGCGCGATGTACAGCGGCAACAGCAGCACCTTGATCGTCAGCCATGCCTGGACGAAGGGGTATTGGTGAATGATGAGTACTAATAGGATCGCCGCCGCGAGGCGCATCGAATCGGATGATCGCCGGAGCCCGAAGCGAGGATCCTGGAGGCGACGCGCCGTGCGCCGAGCGGTGGGGATGATGGTGGCCCGGGTCTGGCGAAAGCACGGCCTGAAGCCGCATCGGATCGAGCGCTACATGGCCTCGAACGATCCGGACTTTGAGACCAAGGCGGCGGACATCATCGGCTTGTATCTGAACCCGCCGGCGCATGCTGCGCTCATGCGTTATATCTGCCAATACAACAAAGCACCGGGTACCGTGAAATGGAAATATGCAGATCCATCGCGTCATATCGCTACAAAATCAGTTGTTACGGGCCGCTATGCCACTCTCCCTTCGCGCGAGCGGTTCAACATCGCGGATGACTGTGCCTATTGAGATCTCCATTTCAGCGCGTGTAGGCCCCAATGCCCCCATTCTTTCCTCGTGCGGCTCTTATATAGCCCAGAGCTGCAAGGCGCCGCACCACTTTCATCAAGTGATCCTGGGAAATCCCGTATGCTTCCGACGCGTCCTCGATGGTGGTGTGGACCCTTGTCGGTGTGCCAGGGGAAAAATCCCGAAGTGACTAGTCGTCGAAGCGTGTGAGTTGCACAACAAAAGAGTATGGATAGAGGTGACGTTTAGGGCGTTACGCGAGCGCTCCTTGCGCAGACGGAGACTCCGATCTTTATGATGCATTGACGCCAACGTCAACCCTTGAGGTCGTTTCCCGAGCGACGAGGCGGCGATGAAACTGATCTGGCTACAATTGCTTGAGATCACTCAAAGATGGAAGATGTCCAGCTCGCGAATAGGCTGCAGCCAAAGCTCAATTTGCACTCGTGTTCGGCGATCGGTTCAAGGTCAATTCGTTAAGATGGCGGCCGCCGGCGCGGTGCTCTTTACCCCCGATCATCCTCGGCGACCTTCGGGTGCCTCGGCGGCCGGCAAGGCGACCCTTAAAGGAATCGATGTGTATCCCTTTCTCATCGGCATGATGCTACTTGTGAAACTCGCGCGTGCAGCGAAGGTGGTTCAGTTCATGGGCATCCCAGCGGCAGCCACCGGTGCACCCAAGTGCTTTGAGCGACGAGCCAAGGTCCGAGCAACGTCAAGGCGCCGCATACACAGAGAAGGCCGCCCACGAGTCGCTTGCCGGCGGCACCGCCCGCCAGACCTAAGACCCGTTGTCCCCCCACGGTCATTGCTAGCATCGCCGGGGCGGTACCGACCCCAAACGCCGCCATGGTAGCGGCAGCACGCAACGCATCGGACTGCAGTGTCGCCATGATCAAGACCATATACACAGCGCCACAGGGCATCCAACCCCAGATCATGCCGAATACCAACGCCCGCGGCAGCGTGCGGACCGGCAGCAGCTTTCGTCCCAGCGAAGCGAGGCGGATCCAAAGGCGCGCACCCACGCCTAATCCCGGCACCGGCCGGCGACGGAGCACCGCGAGTGCCGCGAGGAACAGGGCGGCCGCGCTCAACACGCGCAGCGCGAGGCGCACCTCGTTGACGTTGAGCACGCTGACGACTAGTCCGAGCGTTCCTCCCAGCAAAAGCCCGGCGATGCTGTAGGAGACAATCCGACCCATTTGGTAGGCAATCAACAAATTCATTCGAAGTTTCCCATCGATATTTCTCGAGGTGGCCATTCCCAGCGCGGTCGAAATGCCGCCGCACATTAGTACGCAATGACCGCTAGCGGCTAAACCCAGCAGCCAAGCGGCGCCAATGGTTAGGATCGATGTCACGGCGGCTCCTGATCGTGCGAGGACGACGATGTATCGGCGTGATCGAGCAGCGGTAACAGCTCGGGCGTGTCGAAATCGTCGAATTGATCGTGATTGACGGCCCAAAAGAATGCCGCCACCGCTCCGCTCAAGAGCAATAGGGACAAAGGAATCATGACTACGAGAATGTTCATAGCTCCGCCGCATGGAGGGCCGGTATGCGTGTTTGCGGGGGGACAACCGCGCGACCAATTCTCAGTGCATTCAAGATCACGACGAGAGAACTGACCGACATCCCAATGGCGGCGGCCCAAGGCGGAACGAACCCAAAGGCGGCGAGTGGTACCGCTGCGCTGTTGTAAATGAGTGCCCAACGCTGGTTTTGCTTCAGAATCCGCAGGGTGTCGCAAGCTATCGCCCGGGCATCCACCAACCCGTCGAGCCGCTCACCCATGAGCACGATGTCGCTGGCGGCCTGAGCGATTTCGGCGCCGCTCGCGAATGCCACCGCCACGTCTGCACCCGCCAGGATCGGCGCATCGTTGATACCATCACCGACG
>JANYAD010000233.1 GCA_025355165.1 Gammaproteobacteria bacterium
AGCCCAACCTGCAACCGAGTATTCCCCGCCGCCCGCGCTGGTCTGCCGCGCGGGTTGTGGCGCGTGCTGCATCGCGCCGAGCATCAGCTCACCCATTCCCGGTATGAGCGGCGGCAAGCCGGCGGGAATTCCCTGCGTGCAGCTGTTGCCGGACCTGCGCTGTGCGTTGTTCGGCCAACCCGACCGGCCGGCGGTCTGTGTCAGCCTGCGACCGACGGAAGAAATGTGTGGTCGAAGCAGGAGCGAAGCCTTGGATTTCCTGAGTGACCTAGAACAAAAGACAGCGGATTGAGTGGAGGGAAGGGGAACCAAGCCATCAGCACGTTTTCATCACATACGGGCAGCAGACGAGCGTTAGGTTGCGAAACTAAGGTGAGCTTGACCCGATTCTGTCAAAAACTGCGCGGAGGCACTGGCCGAAGAAAATATGTGCATAAACGTTTCCTCGAGTCGTTGAGGTATACCCACGGCAGGCATCAGCGGCTCGCGAAGGAATTCAGGATGATCCGCGTCGCGGCTACGATGACTTCTTCCTGCCGCTTGGCGTCGGCTTCCTTTCTATCGGAATAGATTGAGAGGATAATTGGCTTTCGACCGGGCGGCCACAGCACAGCGACGTCGTTGGCCGTGCCGTAGTAACCGGAACCGGTCTTGTCGCCCATGCGCCAGCCGGCGGGGAGCGCGGCCCGGATGCGATTCGCCCCAGTAACTGTGCCGGCCAACCAGGTATTCAATTGCCCGCGCTGGGGCGCGGGCAGAGCGGTGCCTACAGTCAGTGCCTGCAGGCTGCGGGCCATGGCGGCCGGCGTGGAGGTGTCGCGCGGATCGCCGGGGAGCGCCGTGTTCAAATCCGGCTCCCAGCGATCAAGGCGGAAGATCTCGTCGCCGACCGACCGGGCATACGCGGTCACGGGAGGAGGCCCGCCGAGGATTTTCATCAGGAAGTTGGCGGCGGAGTTGTCGCTCCAGGAGATCGCGGCCGCGCAAAGTTCTTCCACGGTCATGCCGTCGGCCACGTGTTTTTCGGTGATCGGCGAGTAGGCGGCCACGAGGTCGGCTTTAGTGTAGATGATCCGCCGCGGCAGCAGCGCTGCGTCATGCGTGCTCCGATCAAGGATGGCGGCGGCCACCAAGAGTTTGAATGTGCTGCAGAGGGCGAAGCGCTCGTCGGCGCGGTGGCGGATTTGCGCGCCATCTTCCAGGTTCAGCGCGCAGACGCCGAGGCGTGCGCCGGCTGTTACTTCGAGCCGGGCGAGTTGAGTCTCGGCATTTTCAGTCGCCCGGGCAATGAAAGGGAAAGTGAAGGCTAAAGCGGCAGCGAAGCGCAGCAAGTTGCTGCAATGGTGAAGCGGGGCGAGGGACAGCATGGCGGGATAGTCAGGCGATGGGTGAAGCAAACATGATCCTATGGCCGTCGGCCGTAACTAGACCGAACTCCTGCATGCCCCAAGGTTCGACCTTTAGCTGCTTGCAGATCGTCGCGCCTTTGGCGCGCACGGTCTCATAGTAAGGCGCAACGTCCGGCATCTCAAGATAGGCGAAGTAGGAATGGTCACCGAGTTGGGAGGGATGGAGAGCATCGGGACACTGGCCGACCATGATGGTGCATTCGCCCAGCGTGTAGAAAAGAAACCCCGGGTCCGGGATGGTGTGAATCGTGAAGCCGAGGACATCGTGGTAAAACGCCGACGAGACCTTCAGGTCGGGCACGGCCAAGGAGAAGCGGGTGCGGGTAATCACGAGATTTTTCTTTGCTTCTACAGTTAAACTCGATGAGCCGTCATTTTCAGAAACGAAAAGCAAAGCGAGTGAGACCACTACGGCGTGGCCGGCGTGCCACGGGCGAGATAAGCCCGGATGGCGGTGTTCCACTCCTCGATCGACGCGCGATAATGTTCCTCGGTCATGCCTTGCACAAATAGATCCCCTTCGTTGGAAAGGCTCGTGTGGCGGTAGGTAACCTCCACCAAGGTTTCAGATTCACGGCTCTCGCGGCAGCGGACTGTGATTCGGGAAACGCGCAAGCCCGGCACAACCGCACGGTATTCGATTACGCCGCCGGGCCTATCGTAACGGGTTACTAACCAAGTCGACGTTTGGGCTGGCTTGCCTTGATGTGTGACGGTGCGTGTGAAGATCGTGTTGTCGCTCAAGGTCGCGTCATCAGGTGTGGCGAAGACCGGGGACCAGCCTTCCGCCCAGAGCTTCTCGCCGACCGGTTCGAACAAAATAAACGCATTGGGTTTCGGCAGGGGCACAGTGAAGCTGTGCGTGCGTGTGACCGATAGGTGCGGCAAACTGGATGAAGATGGCATCATGCTAGCGGCGGGGTCAGCGGAAAATGCGCGGGCGGTGAAAGCGAGCAGGCTCCCGACCGCAAGCAACCTAGAGACGACAAGGGAAATGGAGGTAAAGCGGTTCTTCATCTGGGGGCCTCGTTGGCGTCGATGAGATGGTGGCTGTCCTCAGCCGTTAGATCGAGGTGGTAAACGTCCTTGAGTAACTTGATGCGCTGCAGGGTCTGCTCGGAGAACGGATGTTTGTTTTCGAATGCATGCAAACAGATGCCCTCGAGCAAATCGCCGAGGTAAAGGTCGTGGTATTCGGCAATACCCTTGAGGACTTTCAGGATGCGCTTTTCGAGCCGAATGCCGGTCTGGATGCGCTCAACCGTTTTTGACCGAGCGGCCGCGACGGAAGGGCGGGTGGAGTTTCGTGGTCTTTTCATATGGCAGATATCTACCGTGGTAGATAAATACCGACTATGTCAAGCGAATGGAAACCCGGCGTGCTGTGAAAGCCGAATGGATTCCCATTCATACCCTTAGCGATGAGCCACGCCGTCAGTCGTTGGCTCTATCGCCTTCCATGAGAAGGCGTGTCGAGGGTAATGGATAAATGGCTCACCATTTTGGTGGCTGGTCTTGGGTGGCCGAGGTTCGCGGCTTAGGAAAGGTGCGATGCGTAATCCGTAGGCGACACTCCTCATTCTCCATGAGCCAATCCGTATACTCCTCAACGAACGCATCCCTTTCCCAGCGTAGACGAGTGACGGAATACTCTCTTCCGCCGGAACGTCCCCAAAGCTCTAGTCTCGGGCTTCCGTCGACGACTCCGAGAGGAGACAACCAGCCTTGGGTGGAAAGAACCTCTCGGAACCCGGCTTTTTCTTTCCGATAAATGCACACATACGGCCCTCCGGTGCCTCCACCTATACCTTCGATAACCATATCGGCATGGCCATCGGCATCTATATCCACATGCCACACGAGCACACTTTCAATCGCTCTTTGCGGGTCGCTCGGATCAGAGGGTGATACTCCTGTTGGAAGATTCTTCAAGGGAGTGACGACCCACGGTCGCTCGATTCTCGGAAACTCTCGATATTCCTCACCACGCATCGTGGGCGCGAGCAAAGCTGCGCAAAGGATTCCAAATAGCGTCTTCATTCTTTTGCCCAACATCAAAGGGGGGCCACGCTCACCCGGAAAAGGGACGGAGTCGAGAGCGGGGATGACATGGGCGAATTACTTGAGTGATCCTACGCTTGGTCCGCCGTGCCCCGTGTCCATCGGCTCAACCTCGGTGATCTCGATACCGCGGTGGCCGTCGCGTGCCTCGCAGAGCTTGTTTAATTCGGCCCAAATTGCCTGCACCTCGGCCGGAGCGTGGTCGGGGATGCTCGCACTGACCCAGGTTAATACTTCGACGAAATAGACGCCTCCCTTTTCGTCCGTAGCGCGCACAAGCGTGTGCGGTGCCTCTCTCACAAAATTGAGTCGGCGCAGTGTCTGCCACTGCCGTCTGACGACGCCGAGGAGGTCGGACTCCTTGTCCTTTGTGGCGCGATACGTGACAAGCACGGTCTCCGGATCGGTGGGCGACGCGGCGTTGGCTCCCATCGCACTAAATAACAGCGTGGCAACAGTGAGCAGGCACAGCCAAAGAATGCGAAATTTCATAGGGCACCTCAGCGTTTTTCTTCCATCAGTCCGATGACATTGCCTTCAGGGTCGCGCACCTCGCCGATCCACAGTTCGTGGTCAGGCATCTTCGCCGTCAACTGCGGGGCACGCGCATTGGCGGCCCCGCGTGCGACGACCGCCGCGTGAACCGCCTCGATACCGGTCACTTTGAAATAGAGGATGGAGTTCTTTCCGGCTTCGCCGTGGCCCTCTGGCGTCGTGAGCATGAGCCGCACATTTCCCGCCGAAAGAAACGCCAGGTTCGGCCCAGCGTCGAAAAGAAACTTCAGGCCGAGCACGTCGCGGTAGAAGGTCTTCGCTTTGGCGACGTCGTTGACGGCAACAGCAATCTGGCCGATTTCGGAAACGTTGGGTGTGATTGGAACATTCATTCGATTACGGAAGAGATTACCAAACCGGATGGCGTCAGGACTTCTCGAATCTTGCGAATTGCCGTGCGGCGGCCGTGAACCTGCCGCCAGGCGCTCGGCGAAACTCCGGTCCGCCGCAGGAACCAGGCACTGAACGTGCCTAACCCCTCGTATCCGATCATGCCACAAACCTCCGTCACGGGGACGGTCGTGCTCGCCAGCAAGAACTTAGCCCGTTCCACGCGGCACGCGGTCAGCCATTCGTGCGGCGTCAGTCCGAAGGCCGCCTGGAAGGTGCGGAGCAAATGATAGGGGGACATCGCCTCGACGCGGGCCGCGTCGCCCAGTGACGGCCCGACCTCGCAGTGCGCATGGAGAAAATCACGAGCCCGGTTCAACCGCCGCCACAATTCCTCGCGGGTTGCCGCGCGGAGCGCCGGCAGCCGCGACATTTGCCGTTGCAGATCGAATTGCACGTTCAATATTCCTGTGATCAATTCGCGGAGGCGTTCCTCCAGCCAGGCGTTGTCGGCAGTCCGCCCGGTGGCTAATGCGGTCCGCAACCTGCGCGCCGCAGGGGCGACGGCGTTTTCGTTCGGCATGTAGCGTTCATAAAAGCCGATGTCGCAATTCGCCTGCGGCGTAGTCAGCAGTTCACCTGAACCGCAGGTCGCCCCGCGCCAGGCGTCCTCCGCCCATCGGCGGGGAAACCAGACAATGAAGGTCTCCACCGGCACCGGGGCCGCGATTTCTATGGTGTAGGGCTGTCCTTCGTTCACGACCAGCCAGCCGTTGTCGTCCATAGCCCTCTCGTCGCGGCCCACCTTGTAGCGCGCCCGGCCGCTCGTGATGGTCTTCAGCGAGAGCGGCAAGCCCTCCGCTTCGGCGAAATATCTATTGCCGCGTCCGGCCATGAGCGTCTCTGCCGCCAGCGAATTCGGTCTGCTCGTGCTCACGGCTAAACAAGGAAGTTCACGGGCTGGGATATGTCGAGCCCGGAGCAGGGGCTTGTTCCGGCGCGCGATAGATTTGGCAGACCGCCTCGGCGAATTCGGCCGGTTGATAGAGCGGCGTTACGAGTGCGGGCCAATGCCGAGGTGTTCCCGAAGGCGAGAGCGGTGGCGACGGAAAGGAATATTTTTATGTCAGCTTATTTTGGTTCGGAGTCAAAGACCGTCCCCGTGGGGCGAAAGTCATTTTTGTCTTACCAAGTAAACATTTCCGAACGAGCGGCGCTGGCCTTTCTGCACGTTTGCCATGGCCCACTGCCAGGAATCGGCTTTGGCGTCGTAGGAGAAGGTATTTTCGAACGATGTGCTGCCGTTCGCATCCTGAAATACAAATGGGATGGCAGCAGCCTGAGGCTTCGCCCGCCCCATTTCCTCGGTGGATAGTCTCGACGTGCCGGTCGAGTCGAGCCAAAGGCAGTCGACTTCATCGGACGCCGGTTGAATCGAAATCAGCACGATCGCTTCGTAGGCCGGCGTGCCGGTCGCCGTTTTCTCGCGGGAGACCTCATTGATCCGCAAGTAGCCATGATTGAGAATCCACTCGGCGGAGATGTCATGGGTCGTCGGCTTGCCAGCAATGGTGCCGCTCAAGATCCAGTGCCCGGCGAGATGATCGAGCAATTGAGTCGACGGGGACGGCGGAGCGGCGAAACTCCGGATCGCGATGAATGACAGAATGAGAAGGCGCAGGAATATTTTTTGCATGGAGGATCGGGGAAGAGGGCGCAGAGTTGTTTAAGGAGATTTCTGAATGGCGCTTTCGATATAGGCTTTGAAAGCCTCCGAGGTTCCAGGGGCGCAATCTCGAAGAGGATCTTCACTTGTCCGATAGCTATCGTCCGGTGGGACGGTTCGGTGTCTGGATTATTCCGCGCGAAGCGCGATCATAGGATCGACACGAGTGGCGCGGCGGGCGGGGATGAAGGTGGCGAGGAGGGAAACCGTCGCGAGCAGGGCGGCGACCGCGAAGTAAGTGAGTGGGTCAGTGGCAGTAATGCCAAAGAGAATATTTTCTATGCCCTGGCGCACGAAGATCGCGATGGCGAGGGTAAGACCGAGGCCCAGCACCATGCCCGCGCCGATCTGCCACGAACCCTGTTTGAGCACCATACAGAGGATCGTGCTGGCGTCCGCGCCGAGGGCCATGCGGATGCCGAACTCCTGCGTGCGTTGGTTGACAGTGAATGAGGTGACACCGTAGAGGCCGACCGAAGCGAGTATGACCGCGACCGAGCCGAAGATAGCGAACATGATGGCGGTAACGCGCTGCCGACCAAGTATGCCGTCGATGCGGGTCTTCGGAGTGTCCACAAAGTAGGGTGGGAGGTTGGCGTCGACGCGCTTGACGGTGTTGCGCACCCCTTGCGCAGCAGTTTCGCCGCGGCCGCCACCCCGAGGCTTGGCGACGAGCGTGCCGAATTGCTGGGCGACGGCTTCCTTCGCGACCGGACCGAATGGGGAGGCGAAAAAGGGAACGTAGAATCCGGCGTTGTCGTTGCTGTTGCCGAAGGGGCCGCGCATGCGGACATCGGTGACGACGCCGACGATTGTTCGCCATGAGCCCGCCTGACTTCCGTCCGAATTGACAGTGCGGAGGCGGCGGCCGATCGCGGACGCGTGACCGAAATGCTTTTTCGCGAAGCTAGCGTTCACGACGGCGATGGGCTGCTTTTGGTCTGAATCCTCGTCGGTGATGTAGCGACCTTCGATCAGTTTCTGGCCAAGCACAGTGTGGTAGCCGGCCGAGACATTTTCAAACTGTGCGTTCGTGCGGTCGCTGTTCGTGGTGTATTGTTTGCCCTCGATCTCAACCGGACCGCCGCCCGTGAAAACCATCTGAAAGCGACTGGTGAGAGCGACAGCTTCGAATTCGGGATTGGCGCGCAATTCGCGGAGCACTTTGTCGTAGAAAAGGCGGCGGGATTCATTGGTGGGATAATCGCCCTCCATCAGGCCGACGCGGGCGCTGATGATACCGGCGGTGTCGTAGCCGAAATCCACGTTCTGTTGTTTGATGATCGATTGGAGCTGGAGCAGAGAACCAATAAGAAGGAGGCAGGTGATGAGGATCTGAAAGACGACGAGGCCCTTGGAAATGATGCCGATGGTGCGGCCGGTGTTGCCGCGGCCGGATTCCTTGAGCACCTCGGTCGCGCTCGCGCGGGAGGAGAGCCAGGCAGGGACAAACCCGGAGACGAGGGCGGAGAGCATGGTGGCACCGACGACGAAGAAAAGAACCGGAGCGTCGATAGTGAACGACATCCAGGCGGGAAACGGGTTGGTGAGGTTGGCAATGGTGGCACTGAGGAGATCGACAGTCCAGTAGGCGAGGGCCACACCGACTATGGCGCCGAGGGCGGCGACGAGCAGGCTCTCGGTGAGCATCTGGCGGATGAGCCGGGCGCGACCGGCGCCGAGGGACGAACGAATGGCGAGCTCCTTGGCCCGGAGCGTGGCCCGGGCGAACTGCATATTCATGACGTTGACACAGGCGATCAGCAGAACGCCGACGCAGAAGCCGAGCATGGTGACGAGCAGACCGGGGAGCTGCTGGCCAGAAAAGGATTTGATCAGTGGGCGGACATAACCAAGGGAGAATTGCGTGTTGGAATCGGGATACGCCTTGGCGAATTGCTTCGCGAGTGCCGTCATCTCGGCGTTCGCCTGTTCGGTCGACACAGCGGGTCGGAGACGTGCGATCACATTCACGGTCTGGCTATTCTGGTCACCGCGGTTTTTTGGGGGGAAGGCGGTGTTGACGGGAATCCAGAGCTGCTCGTTGCCAGGGAAGGAAAATCTTGGCGCCATGACACCGACAATCGTAGCCGCAGTGCCATTCACGCGGACAGGCTTGCCGATGACGCCGGCGTCGGCACTGAACTCCCGGCGCCAGAGTGCATCGGTGAGGATGACGGCCTTGTCGAGACCTGGACGGTCGTCTTCGGGAGTGAAATCACGGCCGAGCACGGGGGCGACGCCGAGGGCGCGGAAGAAATCCCACGAGATGTAAGCGCCGGTCAGGCGCTGAGGCACGCCGTTGTTGGTCAGGTTGACGGTGGAGCCGTCGAGGTAGGCGGTGAAGGCGGAAAAGGACTTCTGCAGGGAGCGCAGCTCGGCGAAGTCGGCCGTAGTCACCTGGGCATGGAAGTTGTTCGGTTGGAAGTCGGTCGGGTCGGCCAGATTCACATCCATGAGTTGCTCCGGATGCGGAAACGAGAATCCGCGCAGGAGCACGCCATTGACGACGGCGAATTGGGTGGTGACGCCGCAGATGCCGAGGGCTAGCACGAAGACCGCGAGGGCGCAGAAGCTTTTTTCCTTCGCGAGCACGCGAAGGCCGATGCGGAGGTCTTGGAGAATGGTTTCGAGGAACATGGGATGAGGGGTGCGATGATCGGTTAACGAAGAACGATGGTGTAAGTAATTATTCCGCACGTAGGGCGATCATGGGGTCCCCTTTCGCGGTGCGGCGGGCAGGCACAAGGTAGGCGAGGGTATAGCTCCAAACATCCACGCTAGAACAGCTGCGATAGAAGGGAATATTTTCGCAGGCTTATTTGATTCGATACCATTGCAATGGCTCGGCCGAGGACTCCGTCCTTGGCTTCCAAATCCAACTGCACGCACTCCGACCATCAATCGGCCTTCCCATCGCCAGGAAACTCGGCTGAAGGCTAATACGGCAGCACGGCGTCCCGCTTCTGTGTCTGAGTCAGGCATGGTAGCTTAGTGTGCCGCCTTCACTAGAGCTAGCGCGGCGTTGCGAGCATGGGCCAACGCCGAGGTGTTTCCGAAGGTGTGCGCGCTTACCAGCGCACCCTCGATGAGCAGCGCAATCTGGTGCGCCACGGGCTTCGGATCGGCGATGTCGAAGCCAGAGAGCAGTTCCTGAAGGGTGTCGATGTCACTCTGTTTGTGCCGGATTACAGCTTGGTGAACCGGCGTGTCTATATCCGGATACTCCGCGACCGCGCGAATAAAGGGGCAGCCGTTGAATTCCTTGCTGGAAAAAAAAGCTTCATAACGGGCGAAATAGGCGAGCAATCGCTTCCTCGGTGAAGGTCCGGCTTCTTTCAAGATCGCCTGCACTTTTTCTTTGACTAGCGCCGAGCGCTGCTCGAGCACGGCCACGATGAGCTCTTCCTTGGAGGCGAAGTGATGGTAGAGGGTCATCTTCGCAAGCTGCGCTTCGGCCAAAATCGTGTCGATGCCGACCGCATGGAAGCCCTCGCGATAGAAAAGCCGGAACGCGGTTGCGATGAGAAGATCGCGCTTAGGGGTGCTGCCGTCGCGTGGCTTGCGCTGATTTAGCATAGATCAAGTATAGCGCAAGGGCCCGCTCGATTTCAAGATTAGACTGCTCTGTCTAATATAGCTTGACTGTTGTTAGACAGTCCTGTCTAACAGTGGCCGCCAACCGCCAACCATTATAGGAGACTTCGATGATCAAGACCGCCATTACCTCGCCCGAACTTTCGCCGCCGGTCGGTCCGTTTAGCCAAGCAATCGAAGTCGGGGGTTTCCTTTACCTCAGCGGCCAGGTCGGCCAAGACCCGGCCACAGGCAAGGTGGTCGAGGGGGGTATTGTAGCCGAGACAGAGCGCGTCTTCCTGAACATCTCCGCGGTGCTCAAGGCGGCCGGCAAGAGTTTCAATGACGTAGCGCGCGCCGGCGTGTATCTCACGAGCATGAGTGACTTCGCCGCGATGAATAGCATCTATGCGAAGCATTTCAGTCTGCCCTTTCCCGCCCGCACGACGATCGCGGTGGCCGCGCTACCGCTTGGGGCCTGCGTTGAGATCGACCTCGTCGTCAAGGCTTGAGGCAAAGCACGGAGGTTAATTCCTTGAAGTATACCTTTCACATCGTCGATGTTTTCAGTTCGACACCGTTCGGTGGCAATCAACTCGCAGTTCTGCCTGACGCGGCCGGCATTTCGACCGAGGGCATGCAGAAAATTGCCCGCGAATTCAATTTCGGCGAAACAACCTTCGTCCTGCCGAAGAAGGATCCGGCGAACACGTGCCGGGTGCGCATCTTCACGCCTCGCACGGAGCTCGACGTTGCGGGGCATCCCTCGGTCGGCACCGCCTGTGCAATGGTGATGAAACAGCGTGTAGGGACTGGTGGCCCAATACGGCTCATCCTGGAGGAGAATGCCGGTCCGGTGACAGTTGATGTCACTCGGCGAAACGGGGGGGTTCACGGCACGTTGACGTTATCGGCGAAGATCGAGGCACCGACCGGCGCACCCTCTCCGACTGATCTCGCCACTGTCCTGTCCATCGGGCCCACCGAGGTGACTCAAGTCTTTTTCGCGGGCGCCGGTGTTCCATTTTGTTTTGCGCAACTGAGCTCGAACGAGGTCGTCGATCGGGCGGCGATCAATCGGGCTGCCTGGACGGCAACGCTCTCTCGCGCGTGGTCTCCTCACGTCTTTTTCTTCGCGGGAAATCTACGGGATGGCGGCAAGCTCTATGCTCGCATGTGGGCACCCGCGCTGGGCATCGAAGAGGATTCCGCGACAGGTGTTGCTTGTGCCGGCCTCGTCGGGGCAATGGCATCGAAGCCCGATTTTAGCGGGATGGCCTATCGCCTTTCGATCCAGCAAGGCGTCTTGATGGGGCGTCGAAGCGATATCGAAGCGGAAGCGCAGAAGCGTGACGACGTGGTGACCTCTGTCAGCGTAGGCGGTGCAACAACCTACATCGCAAGCGGCGAGATCGAAGTGCCGCCGTCTGCGCTTGAGTCGTAAGGCGCCGAGGACGATGAGACCGATCCATTCCAAAACCCATTTAACTGCAAAGAATTCTAGAATCGGTCAGATGAAGAATCAGCTAATACCTAAGCATTGCCGAAGAGATTTCTGCCACATTGCGCCACCGGTCCGGCGAATCATTACTTTGCTGAGACGCGGAGCTAAACCAGACTACCCAATAGGAGAATCGATATGAAAACTATGGCTATCTTGATCGCAGTCGTCGCGCTTGTTTCCGGGGCGAATGCCTCGGACAACGCAAGTAAGTCAACCGCCGCCACAATGGCCGATGAGCGCGCGTATGCTGAGGGCCCGGTCACTCTAGTGACCTACATCGGAGTCGAATACGGGCATTTTGAGGATTACATTGACTGGCTAAATTCGACGTGGAAGCCGACTATGGATGCTACGAAGAAAGCTGGGATCATCATCGATTACAAGGTCTTCAGTGCCACTCCACAATCGCCGGATCACGCCAACATAATTCTGTGGATAACCTATAAAAACATGGCGGCTTTAGATCGGGGCGTTGAGGAGGAAGCTGTCGCCAAGAAAGTAATCGGCAGCACAGAGTTTCAGAACAAGGCCAGAGTGGGCCGGAATGACTACCGAAAAATTCTGCACAGAGAATTTATTCGTGAGCTTATCTTAAAATGAAATTGTTCGACGTGTTCAAAGAACGCGCGCCAATACCTGGCCAACTCTAGCGCAGTATGTAGCTGACGCCGCTTCCCTTTAGGCGCGCCACCAAAATCCTGGGCTTGGCGATGGACAGCACTCTGAAGCTTCGGATAGGGCGTGTGTATCATCTGGCCGCCGCCGAAGCCCAGCGTGACCTCCCAGCGCGGACAACCACCGGGAAATCCCTTCTCCAGATTATAGATTGAAGCTCGCTCACCTTGCGGGCGCTCAAGTGCAAACCCTAAACCTATCCTTCTCGTGCGCAAGATTGACCAAGAAGTAACAGTGGATAAAGCCCACGGTTGGCGCGCCGCCATGCGCGCTTTGGCCTACGCAGCGCTACGTTATGCTGCACAAACTGGCGCGATGAAGGAGGGACATGCCTGGAGCCCGTCAGAGCCGAATGAATCCACCATACCAGTGAAATCATCCGCCATAGTTTTGGAAGAATCTCATTTATGAACTCACTCATTGGATCATGGCGAACTACCGATGTTTGCTTGACGATCACGAAACGTTGACTTCAGTCAGAGAATGAACCCGAATTCGATTCTGCAGGTTCGCAGCTTCAACAGACTTGTAGCCGAGCGGATCGGCGCGCTCGACGATCGGTTCCTGCAAGCCAACCGCCCCATGAATGAGTCGCGTCTGCTGTGGGAGATCGGGGCAAACGGCGAAGAGCTCCGGGTTCTGCGGGACCGACTGGATATCGATTCGGGGTATCTCACCCGCGTGCTGCAGGGCCTCGAACGGCAGGGTCTGATTAAAATTCGCACCAGTCCCGCAGATCGCAGAGTGCGTCGCGCTACACTAACCCAAAGCGGGCTCAAGGAGCGACTGAAACTGGACAAGCGGTCCGACGACCTTGCGATCGACATTCTGGAGACCCTGACAGAGCGGCAACGGCGGTTGCTCCTGTCCGCCATGGAGCAGGTCGAACGTCTCATTCAAGCATCAATGGTGCACTTCGACATAGAAGACCCGGGTCATGTTGATGCCGAGTGGTGTTTCAGGCACTATTTCAAAGAGCTGAACGCGCGTTTCGAGAATGGTTTCAATCCCGAGCAAAGTATTTCGGCAGATGCCGACGAGCTTGTTCCGCCCAAAGGGCTGCTACTCGTGGTCCGCCTACGCGGGGAGGCGATTGGATGTGGCGCCCTTAAATTTCACGGGAAACAATTCGCCGAGGTTAAGCGCATGTGGATAATCGAGCGCATGCGAGGCCTGGGAATCGCCCGAAGGCTGCTGCGTGCTTTGGAGGAGTGCGCTGCCGAGGCTGGCGTCCGACAACTCCGTCTTGAAACAAACCAAACTCTGCACGAGGCCATCGCGCTCTACAAAAGCTATGGGTTCTCAGAGGTGAAAGCCTTCAATGCTGAGCCCTACGCCCATCATTGGTTTCAGAAACCGGTCGAAACGCGTCGCGGGTCACCCGCTCGAACTTGAAGATATGTGAAGCCTAGCAATCCCCAGTGATACAAAACAAAAACAAGCGATATAAAGGAACCGTCCGATGAACAAAAAGAAAACGTGCGTAGTATTCATTACGCTTCTTGCCTGTGCCTTGGCCGCGCAAGCGTTGGCGCAGAGCTCTGAGATCAAATACAATTCCAATGCCGATGACCTCGCGAAAATTGGCAACGTATTGGAGGAGTTCCGCCAGGACATCATTCACAAGGACGGGTATGCTTTGACGAACCTCGTGCTGAATCCCAATGTGCTTTTCCATTCCCTCGACGACCAGGGGCAGGTTGATGCTACGCGCAAATCCAACTCCCAGTTTAATGGAATTGAGCCGAGCGCCCTGGATGGATTTGCGAGATTGCTCGCGACATCAAAGGACAAGCTCGACGAGACATTTCGCAACATCGAGATTCGCCAAGACGGCCCCCTAGGGCTGGCGACATTTAATTATGACTTTATCATCAACGACAAGGTTCACCATTCGGGCGTCGAACACTGGATACTGTATAAAATTGATGGGCAGTGGAAGATCTTGTCCGTTGTCTGGACACGTAGACCGCCAGCTCAATAAGCGATCCGACCGGGACTGCTGAACAAGCCAGTAAGCTAGATAAAAAAGCTGCCCTTACCAGTCGGGCACGCCGGCCCCGCTCCATGGCCCTGCAAGGATCTCATTTATGAACTCACTGATTCAAGATGTTCGCTACGCTTGGCGTATGATGCTCAAAAGCCCGGGCTTCACGTTGATTGTCATCATGACTATGGCTCTGGGCGTAGGCGCAAATACGGCGGTTTTCAGTGTGGTGAAGTCCGTCTTGCTGAATCCGCTTCCGTATCCGGATTCCGATCGTCTAATGCAGATAACATTCAACCAGCCCGGAGCGGGCTTGAAAGATGTTCGGTTTTCCGCCCCTGAATTGGAGGACCTTCAGGCGGCCCATGATATCTTTGATGCAGTGAGCGTGGTCTGGCCGACCAGCGGCAACCTGACTGGTGGCAGCCAACCGGAACGGCTCGAACTCCTGGGGACCAGTCCCAACTACTTTACGATGCTCGGCGCCCATCCCCAACTGGGGCGACTATTCGAGCCGCAGCAGGATACCGCGCCGGGCTTTGCTCAAGCTGTCGTAATCAGCGACGGGCTTTGGCGGCGGTTATATGGTGCTGATCGGGATGTCTTGGGTAGGAGACTGTTCATTGACAGTGATGCCTATACAATCATTGGCGTTCTGCCGCCGGAGTTTCGGCATCCGGGGAAAACCGTCACCAAGGATGTTGATGCCTGGCTCACCGCGGGCTACAAGGCGGACCCGTTTCCGCCGTTCAAGCGCGACCAGCGCATAATTCCCGGCGCGATTGGTCGCCTACACTCCGGACTCAACCTGGTGCAGGCGCAGGAAAAGCTCGATGCCCTGGCGTCCTACCTTGGGCACGCGTATGCGTCCGACTACACGGCGCAAGCCCGTTGGTCCATCGGCGTCCAGCCCTTGTTGGAATCCCTTGTTGGCAACGTTCGGCCCATGCTTATGATTTTGATGGCCGCAGTGGTGGTCATAATTCTCATAGGGTCTGTGAATATTGCCAACCTGCTGTTGGCGCGCGCATCCGCTCGCCATAAGGAAATCGCCCTGCGTAGTGCGCTCGGTGCAACCGGAACCAGGATGACCCGACAGCTCCTGACCGAGTCTCTCGTGTTGGCGCTGATTGGTGGGAGTGTCGGTGTTCTTGTTGCGGCGCTGTCACTGCGGGTCGTTGTTCTGTTCG
>JANYAD010000240.1 GCA_025355165.1 Gammaproteobacteria bacterium
ACATGTGGGCCTGACCATCACCGATGAACAATTGAATGGCGCGCTTCAGGAAATTGCGGCTCGAAATAAAATCCCGTTCGATCAGCTGCCCACTGCGCTTCAGGCGCAAGGCGTCGATTACAAGCAATACCGCGAGTCGATGCGCAAGGAGCTGACCTTGAGCACGTTGCGGCAACGCGATGTGATCGCGCACATCAATGTTTCCCCGCACGAGCTGGAACAATATATCGCTCGCCAACAGAACGCCGCCTCGAACGATGAATTCAACGTATCGCACATTTTATTATCCCTGCCGGCCGCCGCCACCCCTCAACAGCTCGATGAGATCTCACACAAGGCGCAGGAGGTGGCCTCCCGGGCCGTCAAGGGTGAGGATTTCGGCCAACTGGCCATTGCCAATTCGAATAGCCAAACAGCCCTGGACGGCGGGCAGCTCGGCTGGCGTAAGGGCACTCAACTGCCGCAGTTCATTTTGGATCTGGTCGGCAAAATGAAGCCCGGCGAGGTCAGCGAACCGGTACGCACCCCGAGCGGGTACCACATCGTCAAGCTCAACGAACGGCGCAGCGGAGAAGCGCCGGTCATCATCAATCAAATACACGTTCGGCACATTCTCATGAAGCCGAATGAATTGGACGATGACGAGACTGTGCGTCAAAAGCTCGCCAAGCTTCGCGATCGTATCGAGAAGGGCGAAAATTTCGCCGGCATCGCCTCGACCGCCTCGGAAGACCCTGGATCCGCGCCGGATGGCGGTGATTTGGGATGGAGCGGTCCGGGTACCTTCGTTCCTGAATTCGATAAGGCGATCGCCGATCTTAAGGTCAACGAAATCAGTGAGCCGTTCAAGACCCGTTACGGGTGGCACATTGTGCAGATGCTGGGCACTCGTACTTACGACAGCACCGATGATGTGAAGCGTCAGAAAGCGTTTGCGGCAATCCGCGAAAGCAAAGCAGACGAAGAGACGGAGTTGTGGCTGCGCCGATTGCGCGACGACGCCTTCATCGAAACCAAGATGTAGTGTACATACCTCGCATCGTCATTACGTCGGGGGAACCGGCCGGTGTGGGGCCGGATGCCTGTGTAAGCTTGGCGCAAGCGGATTGGCCAGCTGATCTGGTGGTGGCCGGGGACATGTCGTTGCTCGCCTCCGCCGCCGCCGCCCTCGGACTGCCCCTACAAATCGAACGCTACGATCGCACCCGGTCCGCGAAACCGCACCGCGCGGGCGCACTTCAGGTGTTGCATGTCCCGGCCGTCTGCGAAGTGCACGCCGGCCGGCTCGACGTGCGCAACGCCGCCTATGTCATTGCGATGCTGAATCGTGCCTGCGATGGCTGCATGAATGGCGAGTTCGCAGCCATGGTGACGGCGCCGGTGCAAAAAAGCACCCTGCTCGATGCCGGCTACGCTTTCAGCGGGCATACCGAATACCTGGCGGAGCGCACGCGCGCGGCGTTGCCTGTGATGCTGTTGGTCAATGATCGCCTGCGCGTGGCTTTGGTGACCACTCACCTGGCCTTGGCCGATGTACCGCGCGCCATCACCAAGGATCGGCTGCGAGCCACCTTGCGCATCGTGCACATGGATCTTGAGCGTCATTTCTCGTTGCAGCCGCCCCGCATCGCCGTGCTGGGTCTCAATCCGCATGCGGGCGAGGCGGGGCATCTAGGTCGCGAGGAACTGGACATCATCGAGCCGGTCATTCAGGAACTCAAAGCCGAGGGATTGGCGTTAGAGGGACCGATTCCGGCCGACACGGCGTTCACGAAGCGCTTCCTCGACACCGTCGATGTAATAGTGGCCATGTATCACGACCAAGGGCTGCCGGTTATCAAGCATGTTGGATTCGGCAATGCCGTTAACATGACTTTGGGCCTGCCGATCTTGCGCACCAGCGTGGATCACGGCACGGCTCTGAGCCTGGCACGAAGCGGAAAAGCCGACAGCGGTAGCATGAGCGCCGCGTTGGCCCTCGCCATCGAGTTGGCGAGCACGCGCAGCGATCATGCCGGTTCGTAAGCGCTTCGGTCAGCATTTTCTGCATGATCCTGGGGTGATTCGACGAATCATCGAGGGAATATCGCCCGCGATAGGCGAACGCATCGTGGAAATCGGACCAGGCCGCGGTGCTCTGACTTGGGAACTTCTGCGACGCGCTCAAGCCCTTGATGTCATCGAAATCGATCGGGACCTCGCTCGATCGCTGCAGAGCGACGCGCGCGCAACCAGCGAGCTGCACATCCATGTGGAAAACGCGCTTGATACCAACTTCGAGCGATTGCGTGGCGGCGGCGCGGCGCTGCGCATCGTCGGTAACCTGCCTTACAACATTTCGACGCCGCTGCTGTTTCGTCTTCTGGCGCAACACTCTGCGATTGCGGACATGCATTTTATGCTGCAAAAAGAGGTGGTGGATCGAATGACTGCGCAGCCGGCTAACAAAACCTACGGCCGCTTAACGGTCATGCTCGCCGCGGTCGCCGAAGTCGAAAAGCTTTTCGATGTGGGACCCGGGGCCTTTCAACCTCGGCCAAAAGTGTGGTCGGCGGTCGTCAGGTTGCGCCCCACGCTAGAACCTCGTTTCGAAATCGGCGACGCGGGTGTCCTACGCATGCTGGTTACCGCCGCATTTTCGCACCGGCGCAAGATATTGAGCAATGGGCTCAAGGGGATGCTCACACCTGATGAAATCGAATCCTGCGGCATCGACTCGCAGCTTCGACCGGAAGCGCTTACGCCAGCACAATTCGGCCTGCTCGCCGCGCAGCGCTCTCGGTTATACTCAAAATCTCAACACATCGACGGCTGACGAAAACCCATGCAGAGCCCGCCACTCGAACCTGTGAACCCAAGAATTCGGGTGGAAGTTGAGACTTCCTACATCGAAGAGCAATCCGACCCCCGCGATAAGCGCTTCGTGTTCTCGTGCACCATCACGATCCGCAACGAGGGGCAAGTTCCTGCACGCCTGCTCACACGCCATTGGATCATCACCGACGCCAATGGCAATGTTAAAGAGACGCGCGGCGATGGCGTGGTCGGCGAGCAACCCTATTTGAAACCGGGCCAAGGGTTTCGCTACTCCACCGGAGCGGTCATCGAAACTCCCGTGGGCACCATGCAGGGAAGCTACCAAATGGTTGCCGACGACGGCCAGCAATTCGACGCGCCGATAGCGCCGTTCAGGCTGGCGATCCCCGGGGTATTACACTAGCCGATGGGTGCCTGATGGCCCTGTATGCGGTGGGCGACGTGCAAGGCTGCGACGCGGAACTCGGTACGCTTCTAAGTGCACTGAAATTCTCCCCGGATCGCGACTGTATTTGGTTCGTCGGCGACTTGGTCAACCGCGGGCCCGATTCGCTGAAGGTGCTGCGCAGGATCCGCGCGCTGGGCGATGCCGCAGTGGTTACTCTGGGCAATCACGATTTGCATCTTATGGCGGTGGCGTTAGGCGGGGCGCGATTGCGCGACGATGACACGCTCGCGGAGGTCCTGACGGCTCCCGATCGCGCTGTACTTCTGGAGTGGCTTTGCAGCCGCCCCATGATGCATGAGGACCCGAGCCTCAAACTATGCATGGTTCATGCTGGGCTGCCGCCGCAATGGGATCTGCCCTTGGCGCGGGACTGTGCGAATGAGTTGGAAAGGGCTTTGCGAAGAGACCCCGTCAAGCTTCTCGATCGGTTGTACGGCGATCAGCCCGACCGTTGGGACGATGCCCTGCAAGGGGAGGACAGGCTGCGGTTCATTGCCAATTGTCTTACAAGGCTGCGCTACTTGGACGCCGAAGGCCGCTTGGCTTTGCGCGCCAAGGGGTCTCCGAAGAAGGCGCAAAGCAAGTCGCTGGTGCCCTGGTTTGAGGCCCCCGCGGCGCGCTGGCGCGGAACACGCATTGTCTTCGGCCACTGGTCGACCTTAGGATTTCTCAACAACGGCGATGTCACGGGACTCGACACGGGCTGCGTCTGGGGCGACCGCCTGACGGCTTTGCGCCTGGACGTTCCGGACGCCGCGCCGGTTCAGGTAGCTTGCGGCTTACCCAAGTATGCCTAGCGTTATAATGACCCCATGGCCGCAGCTCCGCCCTTCAACTTGCTTCGCTGGATCGAAAACAATCGAGGCTTGCTCAAGCCGCCGGTAGGAAATAAGTTACTTTTCGAAGATGGCACCTTTATGGTCATGGCCGTCGGTGGGCCTAATTCACGCAAGGATTTCCACCACGATCCAAGCGATGAGCTTTTCTTCCAAATCGCGGGCGATATCGTGCTGAGAACGGTACAAGAGGGCCAAGTGAGGGAGGTGAGCCTTCGGCAAGGCGACATATATCTCTTGCCGGCCGAGGTCCCCCACTCGCCGCAGCGACCTGCCGGCAGTGTGGGAATCGTCGTGGAGAGGCGCCGCGGGCCGCACGAACTGGATGGTTTTTCGTGGTACTGCGAAAACTGCGGTAATCGCCTTTTCATGGAGCGCGTAGCAGTGAACAATATTGAAACGCAACTTCCGCAGATTTTCGCGCGATTCTATTCAAGCCTGCAACTACGCACCTGCAGCGTTTGCGGCACGGTCATGCAGGCTCCGGCCTGAGCGTCCCGGATCCTAGCTCAGGTTCGGCGGGCGCGTCGGCCGCAGCCGCTTGGGATGCGGCCGATCCTCTCGCCGAATTTGCCGCGCAGTTTTATCACCCCAGCGATAGCGCAGGCCGCAAAATGTTGTACTTCGGCGGCCATTCGTTGGGGTTGCAGCCGAAAGCGGCGGCAACAATGGTCGAAGAAGAACTCGCTGACTGGCGCCGCCTGGGGGTCTTGGGTCATCACGACGCTGTCCGTCCCTGGATTCCTTATCACGAGCGTGCGGCGCGTGTCCTGGCGGAGCTCGTCGGTGCTGCGGAAAGTGAAGTCGTGGCGATGAACTCCTTGACCGTGAATTTGCACTTGATGATGGTCAGTTTTTTTCGCCCTGAAGGAACGCGCAACAAAATTTTGATCGAGCGTTCTGCATTTCCATCGGATCGATACGCAGTCGTATCTCAGCTCCAATATCACGGTCTGGATGCGGCTCAATGCTTGGTCGAAATCGAACCGCGCGTCGGGGAGCGGAATTTGAAAACCGAGGATATCATCGATCGCATTGCAGCCGAAGGATCGCATCTAGCAATGGTGCTGTTGCCCGGCGTTCAATATCTGACCGGGCAGGCTTTCGATCTTCCGCCGCTCATCGCCGCGGCGCATCGGGTCGGTGCGCTGGCCGGGTTCGATCTTGCTCACGCCATCGGCAATATTGAATTGTGCTTGCATGACTGGCAGGCGGACTTCGCAGTATGGTGCAGCTACAAATATTTAAATGCCGGACCCGGCGCCGTCGGTGGATGTTTCGTCAATGATCGGCATGGACGCGATTTCAAGAGGCCGCGCTTCGCAGGTTGGTGGGGCCACAACAAGGCCGATAGATTTCTGTACGACCCGAATTTCGACCCCATCGATGGCGCCCAAGGCTGGCAGCTCAGCAACCCGCCGATCCTTTCCACCGCCCCACTGCTGGCCTCGTTGGATATCTTTAACCGCGCAGGCATGCCGGCCTTGCGCAAAAAATCAATTGCGCTTACCGGCTTCATGCGGCATCTCCTCGAGCAGCGTCTGTCGCAGCATGTGGAGATCATTACGCCTGCCGCACCGGCCGAACATGGCTGTCAATTGAGCCTGCGAATCGCGCGCCCGGCCGCCGAAGCAAAGCGCTGTCAGGCCCTGCTCACCGAGGCGGGCGTAATCGGCGACTGGCGTGAACCGGATGTGCTGCGCCTCGCACCGATCCCGCTATACAACTCGTTCGCCGAAGTCTGCGCCGCGGTTGAAATATTGGCACGGGCGATCGGGGCATGAGTTTCCTATGATACGCATCGTCGGTGCGGGCCCCACAGGCGCGCTTCTCGCCATTCTGCTGCAGCGGCGCGCAAAACAGATTGCCCTCTACGAGCTGCGCCCTGACCCGCGCGCCGCCGACGCCGAATCGGGCCGATCCATCAATTTAGCGTTGGCCGACCGCGGGATTCACGCGCTGCGGGCGGCCGGCGTGTTTGAACCCCTAGGATCGGCACTGCTGCCCATGCGCGGCAGACTTATTCATTATGCTTCGGGAGACAGATCATTCCAGCCCTACGGTCAGGGGCCCAACGAGGTGATCTACTCGGTGTCTCGGCACCGGCTCAATCAGGCGCTCATTGAAGCCGCGGCAAAGCTTCCGGGAATCGAGCTACATTTCGAGCACCGATTCGAGGGTGCCGACTTCGAAGCGGGAACCGCGCTCATCCGCGACCTGCGGCGGGATCGAATCCTCAATGTTGCGATGCAGCCGCTGTTGGCAACCGATGGCGCAGGCTCTCTGATGCGCCGCGAGATGCGTGCGCATAATTTGATTCAAGCCAGTGAGTTGGATCTGGAACACGGCTACAAGGAGTTATCCATCCCGGCGGGCCCGGCTGGTAGTTTTCGGCTCGCAAAAGACGCTCTGCACATCTGGCCGCGCGGCAATTACATGCTCATCGCATTGCCGAATGATGACGGCAGCTTCACCGCAACGTTATTTCTGCCGAAACGCGGATCGATCAGTTTCGAAGCGCTGACGCAAAGGAGTGCGATAGATGAGTTCTTTTCTCTGAATTTCCCCGATGCCCGAGACCTGATGCCTGATGCAATTGCGCAGTTCAGCGCTCACCCCGTTGGCTTTTTGGGGACCGTGTCGGCGAGCCCCTGGCATGTGGGCGGGCAGGCGATGCTGATCGGCGATGCGGCGCACGCCATGGTGCCTTTTCATGGCCAAGGTATGAATTGCTGCTTCGAGGACTGCATCGAATTCGACGCCTGTCTCGCCCGTCATCCCTCCTGGCAAGCGGCATTCTCCGAATTTGATACAGCCCGCAAGCCGAATACCGACGCCATCGCCGCAATGGCGCAGGAGAATTACCTGGAGATGCGCGAAAGCGTTGCGGTCCCGCAATTTCAGCTGCAGCAAGCCTTGTCTTTGGAGCTTGAGAGGCGCTTTCCAGGACGCTTCATACCGCGCTATTCCATGGTGATGTTTCACCACGAGATTCCATATCTGACCGCGCAAAGGCGCGGGTCGATTCAAGCACAGATATTGTCCGATCTCGCGCGAGGGGCGGTACACGGGCTTGCGGATGTGGATTTTAAGCGCGCAGAACGGCTGATCGATTCCAAGCTGCCGCCGCTGCAATTATGAGGGAGCCGACGCACGCTCGAGCGTGATAAAACTATAAGGGTAAGTATTCTTCGCGTCCGGTTCGTGACGCTCACGGGTCGACTCGCGCCAGTCCGCGGCGCGCCAGTGCGGGAAAAAGGTGTCGGCGTCGGTCACTTCGGTATGCACCCGCGTCAGATGAATGCGCCGAGCCTGGGCCAGGCACAATGCATAAACCTCGGCGCCTCCGATCACCATCAAAGGTGACTCAGCATAGGCACCGCAACGGGCATCCTCCAGTGTGCGAACGACTTTGCAATCGGCCGGTGCGAAATCGGCACGGCGGCTCAACACCCAGTTGGTCCGGCCCGGCAAGGCCTTACCAATGGAAAGATAGGTCTTGCGGCCCATGAGAATGGGTCGGCCGATGGTTAGCGCCTTGAAGTGCCGCAGGTCCGCCGGCAAATACCACGGCAACTGCCCGGCACGTCCGATAGCATCGTTTTCCGCAGCCGCAACCACCAGCTCCAACGCAGCGTCCGTCATCCGTGCATCCGAAAATTAAAACGGATTTATACGCTGGCGCCGAGCATCCCGCCAGCCGCAATCCGCAGCACATGCCGCCGGACGGTCCCAGGCCTCCGGCTCTTGGAATTCTGCGGCGAGCGTCCCAGACTGATCGATGGGCGTCGCAGGACTTGCGAGAGGTCACGCTGGTATTGCTCTTAAAAAAGTACCACACCCCGAAATTAGACCTTGATCCCTTGAAGAAGCGAAAAATTATTTCGCGCCAGTGCCGTTTATCTCATGTATCCCCAAAAAAGGGCTCAGGCAACGCGGCACTCGCTCAAAATCCATTGTGTTAATTCCTGTAAATCCTCGCGCGCACGATCCTCGGGCCTGTGCAACAAGAAGTAGCTCTCGTTGGTGGTCAGTTCCGCATCGAAGAGTTTCACCAGCCCCCCTGCATTGAATCGATCAGCGCTCAAGCGAGAAGGCACCAAGGCAATGCCCACGCCCTGCTCCGCGGCACGCACCACGGCCGACATGGTGTCGAGTCGAACCAAGCGGTTTGGTTTGATCGGTTCGATTCCCAAGCCCGATGCCCAGCGCTCCCATGCTTCGCGGCGTTCTTCATGCAGCAGCAGCGTTTTGCCATTGAGATCGTCATACGCGTCGATAGGGTTGTCGAGCAGAAATGCCGGAGAGCACGCGGCGATAAAATTTTGCGCGAACAACTCGTGGACGATCAGGCCGTCCCACGGACCGGCTCCCACCACAATGGACAAATCGGCCTCGGGCGGATGAGTTTTGGGTGCGGAAAATGTCGTCTCGATACGGATGTCCGTCTCCTCTCGAGCTTGGGAGAAAGAGGCGAGCCGCGGCAACAATAATTCGTTCGCAAAGAATGACGGGACGTTTAGGCGAATGATGGTGCGGCCGTATCGAACGTGGAGCTGCTCGGTGACCGATTCGAGCTTCGAGAAGATATCGTTGATGTGCTCAAGGTAGTTGGCGCCGGCGTCGGTGAGGGTCAGCGTGCGCACGCCTCTCAGGAACAGGCTCACCCCCAGCTGCTCTTCTAACGCCTTGATTTGATGACTTATGGCGGACGGCGTAACGAATAACTCTTCGGCCGCTGCCCTAAAGCTTTGCAGCCGGGCCGCAACCTGAAAGGTCTTCAAAAATTTAAGGGACGGCAGACGCATACAGACGACCTATACTACAGCAACCTGATACAGCAACATTCATGCCATCTGTACAAATGCCTCAATTGCGCCGATTCGTTTAACATAGCGTTGCTGCGTGCCTGATTAGCGTGCGCGCGGCAATTAGCACCGGCCGAAACCGGCGCCTGCCCTAAGCAAAGCCGCATATTCCACCCGGTACCACTGTGACACGCGTACGTGTCATTACCGGCAGCTTTGGCAGCGGCAAGACAACGGCCATCCGTTGCTCTGATGAGCCACAAGCCCGCGCAAGAATTGTGGCGCTCGCTATTGCGAAATGCCGCGAATGTCATTCACGGCCGCGAAACCAACCGCTGATGCTTAAACGGTCGCGCCGCGCCGGCAACACCTGGTGTTCGCGTCCTGGTGTCAGAAAACACACGAATCTGCCGCCAAGGGGCTCAATGTCCAAGACCTGTGTGTTTGCGTCGTGAATTCGCAGCGC
>JANYAD010000264.1 GCA_025355165.1 Gammaproteobacteria bacterium
TGATCGCCGGCGGCAAGTCGTTCGGCGGACGGATGACATCGCAAGCGCAGGCCGCCATCCCGCTCTCGGAGGTCCGAGGCCTGATCTTCCTAGGATTCCCGCTTCACCCGCCGAAACAAGCTTCGGATACACGGGCCGAGCATCTGTCTAAAATCCGCATTCCGATGCTGTTCGTCCAGGGTGCGCGGGATGAGTTTGCGCAACCTGAGTTTTTGAATCCGGTCATTGCGCGGCTCGGCAGTTACGCGACCCTGCGCTTGCTCGCCGATGCCGACCACTCCTTCCGTGTCCCCGCTCGCGGCCACACCACACACGAGCAAACCCATGATCAAATACTCGATGCCATCGTGGCCTGGATCGATCGGATAGCGCCCGGATGACCTTACTCGCCGAGCTGGTGCAAGCCTCGCAACGGGTGGGCGCCAGCAACTCGCGCAAAACTAAGGTGCGCGAATTGTCTTCGCTGCTGCGCACCCTAGCCTCTGAGGAAATCGACCTCGGCGTGCACTTTCTGTCGGGCGAGATCCCGCAGGGCAAAATCGGCGTCGGATACTCCTCGGTGCGTGCCGCTGCCGCAACCCCGCCGGCGAACACCGAGACGATGTCGATTGCCGAGGTGGACAGGCGTTTGACCGAACTCGCGGCAATCCGCGGCGCGGGATCGGCTGCGCGGCGCGCGGCGGCGCTGAAGGAGTTGTTCGCGCTCGCAACGGTTTCTGAACAGGAATTTTTGCTGCGACTACTGATTGGGGAGCTGCGCCAGGGCGCGTTGGCCGGAATCATGGTCGATGCCATCGCCGCCGCGGCGGAGTTGCCCATCGCCGAGGTGCGCCGTGCCGCGATGTATTCCAAAAGTTTGGGCGCGGTTGCCAATGCGGCCCTTCGCGAGGGCGTTGCTGCGCTGGCGGTTTTTCAGCTCGAGCTGTTCTCGCCGGTTTCCCCCATGTTGGCGCAAACGGCCGCCGATGTAGCCGAGGCCTTACAGCAGATTCATGGCGAGGCCGCATTCGAGTGGAAAATGGATGGCGCACGGATTCAGGTTCACAAGCTGGCTGACGAGGTGCGCATCTACACCCGCGGCTTGAATGACATATCCGCAGCCATCCCCGAGATCGTGGAGCTGGCGCGGACGTTTGCCGAACACACCTTGGTTCTCGATGGCGAGGCCATCGCATTCGACTCAAGCGGGCGGCCGCATCCCTTTCAAGTGACCATGAAACGCTTCGGCCGAAAGCTCAATGTGGAGGCGGCGCGCTCGACACTGCCCATCCAGGCCTTCTTTTTCGACTGCCTCAGAGTCGGCGATGAGAGCATTGCTAGCCGCTCGACCCAGGAGCGCTTTGCAGCGCTCGCCAAAGCGCTTCCCGCATCGCTGATGATCCCGCGGCTCATCACCTCTTCCGAGCCGGCGGCCCGCGCTTTCTATGACGCCGCCATCGCCGCCGGCCACGAAGGCGTGATGGCCAAAACTCTCGATGCGCCCTACGAGGCGGGTAGTCGCGGCGCAAGTTGGCTCAAGATCAAGCGCGTGCACACTCTGGATTTGGTGGTGCTCGCCGCCGAATGGGGCAATGGTCGCCGCACCGGCAAGCTCTCGAACTTGCATTTGGGCGCGCTCGATCCGGCGACGGGCGAGTACGTCATGCTGGGTAAGACCTTCAAAGGACTTACCGATGCGCTGCTCGCCTGGCAAACAGAGCAGTTTCTGCTGCGGGAAATTCGGCGCGACGACATGGCCGTGTATGTCCGCCCGGAGCTGGTAGTCGAAATTGCCTTCAGCGATTTACAAGCCAGCATTCGCTATCCCGGCGGCCTGGCCTTGCGGCTCGCCCGGGTGAAACGCTATCGAGATGACAAGCGCGTCGAGAACGCCGATGACATGGATTCGGTTCGTAAAATTTATTCTGCTCAATTAGGCGCCGCGAAAGACTAGCGCGCCATCCCTTGGGGCAACACAGGCGTGATGGGCGCAATTGCCCGCGGCCGATTCGCGTAATCAAACAATTCATCGATATCTTTGCAAGCAGCGATATCTTTCAGGATCTGCCGGGTGGGAAACATCAGCAACAGCTCATCGTTGGCGTGTGCGGACAGCGCCTCGGCCGCCGTATGCCACACCAGCTCGGACATTTCATCGCCGGCCAAACAAGCGTATTGTCGGGGCGGCGCCAGACTCAAGAAAAATCGCGTGTCGAAGCGCAGCTTCCCGGGCGGTGTGATCCAGTGACTGAAAAAGATTAGTTTGTCCACCGCCAGACGCCAACCATGCGCTTCACACAGCGCCGCCAAATTCAGCCGGCCAGCCGATACCTGCAGGCGCGCTTCCCGCACGTGCGCTTCATCCCAGATTGATAGATCCACCCACTCTCCGGTCGGCCCATAAGCCAGCAACAGGCCGCATTCCTCGAATGCTTCGCGCACGGCCGCAACGAAAAAACGCAAGCCGTTGGATGGCAACCCCAATAAGGAGGCCGCAGCGCGATCATTGAGTCCGGCGCACCGGTCATACATGTCGTCGCTTTCATCGCCGGGGTCGATCGCGCCGCCCGGGAACACATACGCGTTGGGCATGAATCGCGCATGCTCGCCGCGCTTTAAAAGGAGGATTTCAGGCTGCGAGTCGCGTGCGCGCACCAGAATCGTGGTTGCGGCAAGCCTTGGCGTGACTTCGCGCTCGACGGTCATGTCCGCAGCCCCTGCTTAAACACTGCGAACAGGCGCTCCCAGTGCCGCTCCGCCGAGGGCTTGTCGTACGCTGGGCGCGACGGAAAGGCAAATCCGTGCTGAACGCCCGGATAAATCTCAACTTCGGCATTGCCGCCATGCTCAGCCAGTCCCGCTTGGAGCCTGTCGATCATCTCCAGAGGCGCGTAGTGATCGTTTTCGGCGCAGCCAAAATACAGGCGCGCGTCGGTGCGTTGTGCAGCGAGATGCGGACTGTCCGCCCGGTCAGTCACCAGCGCCACTCCGTATATCGAGGCCGCGGCGCGAACTCGGTGGGGATGGCGGGCCGCCGCATTGATGGCGTAGGGACCGCTCATGCAATAGCCGACGCATCCCATCGCACCTTTGAACGCGGCCGCATCGTCGGCGGCGAACGCAATGAGCGCGTCGACATCTTGCATCACCATCGGGACATTGATGGTCGTCATCAGTTGCAGCGCCTTTTGGCGCGTGGCGAGGTTGGCCTCACCGACCACCGAACCCAGCTCTTCGACGTTCGAACGGTAGTAAAGGTTCGGCAGCATTACATAGTAGCCGACGGTCCCTAAGCGGCGCGCCATATCCCTCAGCTCCTCTCGAATGCCGGGAGCGTCCATTAGAAAGACAATGGCCGGGTGCGGGCCTGCGCGCTCCGGGTGACAGACAAATGTGTTCATGCGCCCGTCATTGGTGACTAATGCGACTTGGCGTTCAAACACTGAAGCTCCTGCGCTGCGAGCCGGCGTCCACGGCCACCGGGGCGAAATCCGCGTTCGACCGAATCGAATTTGAAATTCTCGGCCGCGCCGCCGTGCCGTTGCGGGGCTGCGCGTTTGGGCGCGGACCTTGGGCGCGCTGAGGGCTTTGGATTCGGATTGGCAGTCCGCATAAAAACAGTTCTTAGACCCGCGGCGTCTTGTTGTTGTGGTCGACTTGCGTAATGAGACACGCACTGCGGCTGCCGGTGAGATAAATCCAAAGCCAACTCAATGCCACCGCCAAGCGATTGCGCAAACCAATCAAGAAGTATATGTGTGCAAGCCCCCAAACCCACCACGCAATGTAGCCCTTGACCTTGCACCAGCCGAAATCGATGACCGCGGAGCGTTTGCCGACGGTCGCTAGATCACCGGAGTGCCGATAGCGAAATGCACGCGACTGCGAATCCCCCGCCAGCCGCCGTTTGATCGAGCGTCCCACGTGCTGTCCTTGTTGCTTGGCGGCGGGCGCGATTCCGGGAGCGGGCTTTCCATTCCATACATTGACCGTCGCGGTATCGCCAATCACGAAGACCTCCGGATGGCCCGGGACGGTCAAATCAGCCGCCACCTGTACCCTTCCGGCCTTGTCGGCGGGCGCCCCCAGCCAGACGGCGGCGGGCGATGCGCGAACGCCGGCCGCCCACAGAATGACGTCGGCGGCAATCGGCCGGCCGCCGGCGACGACACCGTCGGAATTGCAGTCGGTCACGGCGCAGTTCACATGCACCTCTACTCCCAAGCGCTGCAAGGCTCGATGCGCGTAAGCAGACAGGTCCGGTGCAAAGCTCGGGAGAATGCCGGGACCCGCTTCGATCAACAGTACCCGCGCTTTTTTCGTGTCGATGTGTCGAAACTGCCCCACCAAATTTTGATAAACGAGCTCCACAATGGCACCGGCGAGTTCCACGCCGGTGGGCCCGCCACCCACAATGACGAAAGTGAGCAGCGCAGCGAGGCGCTGCGGGTCGCTCTCGCGTTCAGCGCGCTCCAAGGACAATAGCACTCGCCGGCGGATGGCCGTCGCATCTTCCAGCGTTTTGAGTCCGGGTGCGTAACGCTCCCATTCGTCATGCCCAAAATACGCATGACGCACGCCGGTGGCGACAATCAAGCTGTCGTAGGGCACCACCGCTCCGTCTTCTAGTAGGACGTTGCGTTTCTGCGTATCGACGCCGCTTACTATGCCGAGCAACGTGGATACTTCCGGGCGGCTGCGAAGCAGGAAACGAATCGGCCAGGCGATCTCGGAGGTTGCCAGCACCGCCGTGCCTACCTGGTAGAGCAGCGGCTGGAACAAATGATGATTGCGCTGGTCGATCATGGTGATCCTCACCGGGGCGCCCGCCAGCGCCTGGGTGGCGGCGAGGCCGCCAAAACCAGCTCCTACGATCACGACATGGTGCGCAGTCATGTCATATACCCGAAGCCGTCAACGGAATGAAAATGCGGGTAGCTAAGCAAAAAGCAATCTCCTTCAAGCCTGAAGCTCAAGCGTAATCGGCCGATCCGGTACCGGCATGCTCACGACAATGCGCCGCACTTATCGAAGTCTGTGAAATCCCCATGGAACGCCGCTGCCGATCACCGACTGCGAATAAATCGGACGCTATCCACTTGCGCCGGGGGAGATGTAATCCTACATCTCTTTAGGACATAAAGCGTATTCCCATCCATGTCGATTCCCACAATCCTCCGTGTTCACCCTTTCGGAATCTGCCGCTCATGGAAATTCATCTGGATATGCTCGGCGGAATGGCCGGAGATATGTTTATCGCCGCGATGCTCGATGCGTTGCCGCAGCATGAACCTCGCGTCAACGCCGCCATCGCCTGTCTTGCCGAACACTTCCCAGTCGCACCCGCCCTGGTAGCCCACTGCGATGGCATTATTCGGGGTCGAAAGTTTCTGGTGGCGGCGCTGAATGGGTACACGCCCGTTGCCAGCAGCTTTCAACTCTACCAAGTGCGAGGTCACGAACACTCATCTTGGAAAGTGATACGCACGCGGTTGCGTGATTCTGCCCTCTCGGAGCCGATTCGCGAGCATGCAATCGGCATTTTTGATTTGCTGGCTGAAGCGGAGGGGCATGTCCATGGAGTCGATCCCAACGAGGTGTCATTTCACGAAGTAGGCGCTGTCGACTCCGTGGCCGACATCGTCGGAGCCGCAGCGATTATCGACGCCGTGAGCGCTAGCGCCTGGACGGCATCGGCAGCCCCTTTAGGCTCTGGCCGTGTTCGGTCCGCCCACGGCCTGCTGCCGGTGCCGGCACCGGCGACGACTCGACTCCTGATGGATATGGAGACCCTCGACGACGGAATTGCGGGAGAGCGAGTAACCCCCACCGGTGCGGCGATATTGCGGTATCTTTGCGGGCCACAGAACTCGCGGCATGGCGTATCGAGCGTCAGGAAGCTGGTGGGCGCGGGTGTTGGATTCGGCACACGAGAACTGCGCGGCATCAGCAATCACTTGCGTGTCCTGTGTTTCGAAAAGACCCGCTCAACGGCCGGTGAACATCGGGAAATCTCGGTGCTCGAATTTGAAATTGACGATCAGTCCGGGGAAGATCTCGCCGCGGGTCTGGATCGCTTGCGCACGCATCCTGGCGTTCTTGATGTAACGCAATCCTGCGCGTACGGCAAGAAAGGCAGGATGATGACCCACCTGCAAGTGCTGGCCCGCCAAGCGCATACGCAAGCCGTGATCGAGGGGTGCTTTCGCGAAACAACCACCATCGGCTTGCGTTGCCGAACCGTCAAGGCCATTGGTCTTGATCGCACCATCGAAGAAGTCCAGATCGACGGACAGCACGTGCGCGTCAAGGTCGTCGATCGTCCCGGCGGAAAAACAGCTAAAGCGGAGTCGGATGATGTGTCCCGGCACGCGGATCACACCGGGCGCTCTGCGCTTCGCAATCGCGCGCAACGTCTGGCCCTGCGCAAGAACAAGGCGGAGCAAGAAAATGCATAGGGCGCTTACACGGGTGCTGCGTCAAATCAACGCGCCCGTGATCGCCGTCAGCGGCGGTGTGGACAGTCTGACGCTGGCCGCCTTCGCCTCCGAAGTATTCCCAGGCATAGCAGTGATGCATGCCGTTTCCCCGGCGGTACCCGCGGAAGCGACGGCGCGTCGCATCAATGGCGGCGCGGCTCGGTTGGCTGCTGACGCTGGTTCATGCGGGTGAATTCGACAATCCGCGCTACCTCTCCAACCCGGTGAACCGATGCTTTCATTGCAAGACGAATTTATATGCGGCCATCCGCGCCCGTTCGGATCGTCAAATTCTGTCGGGCGCTAATATGGACGATCTCGGCGAGTACCGGCCCGGGCTCGCGGCGGCGCGCCAGTTCGGGGTTCGCCATCCCTATGTCGAAGCCGGCATCAACAAAGCGCAAGTGCGGCAGATCGCGCGCGATCTGGGATTGTCCGATGTCTCCGTGCTACCCGCATCGCCGTGCCTGTCGAGCCGCATCGAAACCGGGATTCCCATCGATCAAGACATGCTCGGCTTCATTCATCACGTCGAACGGATGGTTAGCGATCGCCTCACCCTGCAAACCGTTCGCTGTCGCGTGCGGGCAAGCGCGATCGTGATCGAAATGGACTCCGGCAGCCTCAGCCTGGTAGCCGAATCTGAGAGGCAAGCGCTCACCAGCTTAGTCCAGTCCGCAGCGCATTGCCCGGCCGGACTGCCGGTTCGCTTCGAGGCGTATCGCAATGGCAGCGCATTTCTCCTGCAGCGAGCTTAAAGCCATGGCCGAGAAAGGCACTGAAGTTGAATTGGATTTTGATCGCCGGCGCCGCACCGGTCTCGACGAGACGATATTTGCACAAAATAAATCCACGGCGCAGCTTGAGGCGATTTTTGCCGCTGCCCACGCCCGAGGGCAGTCTCTGTTCATCACTCGGCTGTCCCCCGAGAAGCTCTCCGCCGTCAGTCCACGGTGGGCAGCGCAGCTGGACTATTGCACTGTATCTAATACCGGCATCTTCTGCGGCCCATTGGAGCCGCGTGCCGATCTTAAGCTCCAGGTGTGCATCATTGCGGCAGGAAGCTCCGACGTCGCCGTGGCACGGGAAGCGGAACGCACTCTTTACTACAATGGGGTGCCGAGCACCCTCTTCATTGACGTCGGCGTTGCCGGACTTTGGCGCCTGACAAGCCGCATCGATGCCATCAGCCGGTTTCCGGTCGTGATTGCGGTGGCCGGCATGGACGCCGCGCTGCCCACCGTACTCGGAGGCCTCATCCCCGGCATCATCATCGCCGTGCCCACTTCGGTGGGGTATGGCGTCGCAGCCGGCGGGCACACGGCCCTCAATGCAATTCTGGCGAGCTGCGCGCCCGGCATCACGACGGTCAACATCGACAACGGCTTCGGCGCAGCGTGTGCCGCCCTGCGCGCGCTGCGCATGGTGGGACAGCGTGAGCCGGCCGGCGAAACCCACGCATTCCAGCATCAACCGGCTTAAGACCTCGCAGGAGACTCCCATGCAACGCAGAAATTTTCTCAAATCCGGTGTCGCGGGCGCCACTTTGACGGCAGCCGCCGGTGTGGCTCCCGCATTAGGCGAACGGGCGGGACCCGGCAACCCGGACGGTACGCCCGTATCGCTGGATCCTAACGACCTTCTGCGGGTAAGCAGCGGGGGCGAGCTTCGCGGCGACATGCTATTCAGGGCGTTAGGAAGTACAGGCGAAAAGGTCTCGTTGATTGGGCTTGGCGGTGCTCATTTAAGCCGCGCGCCGATGACAGAGGCGAGCGCCGGACACCTGATTCAAACGGCGCTTGATCGCGGCATAAATTTTCTGGATAACTGTTGGGACTACGGTCATGGCAACAGCGAGAAATGGATGGGCACTGCGCTTGCTCAAGGCGGCTACCGCAATAAAGCCTTCTTGATGACCAAACTCGACGGCCGCACCAAAGAGGCGGCGACTTCACAACTCAATGAATCTTTGAGCCGTCTGAAAACGGATCGCATCGATTTGGTTCAGTTTCACGAAGTTCTGCGGTTCGACGACCCGGATCGAATATTCACCGAGGGGGGTGCAATCGAGGCCTTGATGGACGCCAAGAAAGCCGGCAAGGTGCGCTACATCGGCTTCACCGGCCATAAGGATCCTCGCGTGCATCTTTACATGCTCGAGGTTGCGAAACAAAACGGCTTTAAGTTCGATACGGTGCAGATGCCCTTGAACGTGATGGATGCGCATTTCAGAAGTTTCTCTCACCTGGTAGTACCGGTACTGGCGAAGGAGAACATCGCAATACTCGCCATGAAGACCATGGGAGACGGCGTGTTCCTAAAGAGCGGCGCGCCTGTGACGCCCATCGAGTGCCTGCATTACGCCATGAATCTACCGACCTCCGTGGTGATTACCGGAATCGATAGCCCTCAAATTCTCGACCAAGCCTTCGAGGCGACAAAAACTTTTAAACCCATGAGCGCTGCGGAAGTAGCGGCGCTGGTTCACAAAACCAAGCCGTATGCGGCGGGCGGCAAGTACGAATTCTTCAAAACATCCAGCCACTTCGACTCGACCGCGAAACATGCCGATTGGCTGGGCGAGGACTCGACGCTGGTGCAGCAGCTTGCACCGCCCACGGGTGGCTGACGGCGTCAGGCCTCTCGGGACAAAGCTCCTGAATCAAGGCTACCCCAGCGTGGGGGGGGGGGGGGGGGG
>JANYAD010000016.1 GCA_025355165.1 Gammaproteobacteria bacterium
GACCCGTGCGCATCACTAGACATACTTAAAGAGTGCGGCCGCCATCGGGCGGCCGCGCTTCAGCTTCCTCAATCCTGCCCGGAGATTTGCTCTTTCAGCAGGTCTCCCAAGCTGGTTCCGGTTGATGAATCGGTCCGATAATTTTGCATCGCTTCCTGCTCCTCGTGGATATCCTTCGCCTTGATCGACAGCGAGATGCTGCGGCCCTTGCGGTCCACGCCGGTGAATCGGGCTTCGATTTCTTCGCCTACTTTCAGCAGTAGACGGGCATCTTCCACCCGATCGCGCGACAGTTCGGAGGCGCGCAGCTGCCCATCCACGCCATTGCCCAGATCGATAATCGCACCTTTCGCATCGACCTCACGCACCACGCCTCTGACGACGCTGCCCTTGGGATGTTCCGCGATGTACGCCGAAAACGGATCCTTGGCCAGCTGCTTGATGCCTAGACTGATGCGCTCCCGTTCCGGATCGATTGACAGAACCATGGCATCGACCTGCTGTGCCTTCTGGTAGCTGCGCACCGCCTCTTCGCCGGGCATGTCCCACGAAATATCCGATAAATGCACCAGGCCGTCGATGCCGCCGGCGAGGCCGATGAAGATGCCGAAGTCGGTGATAGATTTGATTTGGCCGCTGACCTTGTCGCCACGGTTGTAATTGTCGGCGAATTCCTTCCACGGATTGGCCTTGCACTGCTTCACGCCCAAACTAATGCGGCGCCGCTCCTCATCGATGTCGAGCACCATCACTTCGACTTCTTGGCCGACGTGCACGACTTTGGCCGGATTGACGTTCTTGTTGGTCCAATCCATTTCAGAGACGTGCACCAAGCCCTCGACACCCTCTTCGATTTCCACGAAGCAGCCGTAGTCCGCAATGTTCGTGACTTTTCCGAACAGGCGCGTGTTGGCGGGATAGCGCCGCGCAATGTTCTGCCAGGGATCCGCTCCGAGCTGCTTCAATCCCAAGGATACGCGCTGGCGCTCGCGGTCGAACTTCAATATACGTACGTCGATCTCTTCGCCCACTTTGACCACTTCGGAGGGATGCTTGACCCGCTTCCACGCCATGTCGGTGATGTGGAGCAGACCGTCGATGCCGCCTAAATCCACGAATGCGCCGTAATCGGTCAGATTCTTGACCACACCTTTGACCGCCGCACCTTCTTGTAAATTGTCCAGCAATGCAGAACGCTCGGCGCTGTATTCCTGCTCCACCACGGCACGGCGCGAGACCACGACGTTGTTGCGCTTCTGATCGAGCTTGATAACTTTGAATTCGAGCGGTTTGTTTTCGAGGTACGAGGGGTCACGCACGGGACGCACGTCGACCAGCGATCCTGGTAGGAAGGCCCGCACATTGTCGATCTCAACCGTAAAGCCGCCTTTAACACGGCCGGTGATGATTCCGATGACGACCTCTTGTTTCTCAAAGGCCGTTTCCAAGCGCGTCCAGGTGCGGGCCCGCTTGGCCTTCTCGCGCGAGAGCCTGGTTTCTCCCGAGCCATCCTCCACGCTGTCCAACGCGACTTCGACGGTTTCCCCGACGGAGACTTCGATCTCGCCTTTCTCATTTTTGAATTGATCGGATGGAATGACCGCTTCGGACTTCAATCCGACATTGACGATTACATAGTCCTGGCCGACTTCGACGATCAGTCCGTTAAGGATGGTTCCAGGACGAATGCGCTGGCTCGCAATGCTCTGTTCGAACAGTTCCGCAAAACTTTCTGTCATGTGTTCTCTATACTAAATCCCTGACACTGATCCCGAGTGCCCTAGGGGTTACCGAAAAAAAACGGCGATCAATCCTTGATAACCGCAACCTAAATTTTCATACGTTCGCGAGCAATCTCCAACACGAGCCTGACCACGCCATCGACTGACATACCCGTTGTATCCAACGTGCTCGCGTCGGCGCTCGGAACAAGCGGCGACACCGCACGCGCCATGTCGCGCTGGTCGCGCTCCGCTATGTCCAGCGAAAGGGCGGCAAGGTTAGCAGCAACCCCCTTTTCTTTCAACTGGTTATGACGCCTTAAGGCTCGTTCGGTGGGGCTGGCGGTGAGGAAGATCTTAACCTTTGCGTCAGGGAATACCACGGTGCCCATGTCCCGTCCGTCCGCCACCAAGCCAGGCGGCACGGCAAAGCGCCTTTGGCGTTCCAAAAGCGCCGAGCGGACCGCCGCTAGGGCTGCAACCTTGGAGGCATCGTTGCCCGCCTCCTCGGTGCGTATGGCGCGGGTGACATCCTGCCCCTTCAGGTAAATCTGTTCCTCGCCGGACGCATTCGAGCTGAAACGAATATCAAATTGGGCCGCGAGCTTAGCCAATGCCGGTTCGTCATCCAGACTGGTGGAGGCCCGCCTCGCGGCCAATGCGACCAGTCGATATAGGGCACCGCTATCAAGCAGGGACCATCCCAACGCCTTGGCGAGCGCACGGCTGACCGTGCCTTTACCGGATCCGGAAGGCCCATCAATGGTCATGACGGGTACTGCCTGCATGGGTGCCTACCAGGCAGTATCGCGTATTGCGAGGCCTACGGAGTGCGCCAGCGAGACGAAGCCGGGGAAAGAAGTCGCCACGTTGGCTACATCCTTGATGGTGATGGGTGCGGCCGCCCGCAGGCTCGCGATGGCGAATGACATGGCAATACGGTGATCGCCGAAGCTGTCAACATGACCCCCCGAAAACGCATTGCCCTCTCCCCGGCCCTCGATGCGCATACCGTCGGGCAAGGGCTCATGCGCGACGCTGAGCGCCGTCAAGCCTGAACTCATCGCGGCAATTCGATCGCTCTCCTTGACCCGTAACTCTTCCGCACCCGTCACCCACGTTTCCCCTTCTGCGCAAGCCGCGGCGATAAAGAGCACGGGAAGCTCATCGATGGCGAGGGAAATCAGATCCTGGCTCACGCGCACGCCCTTAAGCGATGAGTGCCGCACCAGAAGGTCGGCCAGCGGCTCCGCGCCGCTTTCGCGCGGGTTCAAAACTTCGATCTTTCCGCCCATGCTGCGCAGAATATCCAGCAGGCCGGTCCGCGTCGGATTCAATCCCACATTTCGGATCAGCAAGCCCTCAGAAGCCCCGGCCAGAAGTCCGGCGACCACAAAAAAGGCAGCGGATGAAAAATCGCCCGGCACGGTGAGCGTCTGTGCAATCAAACACTGCGGTGGATAGAGCGTCGTTCGAAGTCCTTCTGAAAGGACACGTACGCCGCAGCTCTTGAGCATGCGCTCACTGTGATCACGGCTCACCCCCGGCGCGGTCACGCTGGTCGTCCCTTCGCCATACAGGGACGCCAGCAGAATCGCCGACTTTACTTGGGCACTGGCGACCGGCATTTGGTAGTCGATTCCGTGCAGATGCCGGGCGCCGCCGATGTCAACCGGCGGTGTGCCGTGATGGGTGCGCACATCGGCGCCCATCTCGCGCAACGGCTTCGCAACGCGCTCCATGGGGCGCTTCATGAGCGAGGCATCGCCAATCAGTTGCGAGTCGAATGCCTGCGCCGAAAGCAAGCCGGTGAACAAGCGCATAGCTGTGCCGGCATTGCCCATATCGAGCGGGCGGCCGGCGCCGCGCAGACCGTGCAGACCCACGCCGTGAATTAGGATCCGGGTGGGACTCGGCCGCTCGATGCGAACGCCCAGTGCACGCATGGCCGCCAAACTCGCCAAGCAGTCTTCGCTCGCGAGGAATCCGTCGATATCGCTAATGCCCTCGGCGATTCCGGACAACATCAGCGCACGATGTGAAATGGATTTATCGCCGGGCACCACCATGCTGCCGCTGACCCGCACCGCCGGATGCGCTTCAAACCCGTGCATCAGAGCACGGCTCGCGGGTAGGAACCCAAGATCTTAAACAAAGAGGCGCGCGACTCCAACGCAGCCAATGCATTGGCAACCGGCGGATCGCTGACATGACCTTCGATGTCGATGAAGAAAACATAGTCCCATTTGCGGCGGCGCGATGGGCGCGATTCGATACGGGTCATATTGACGCGGTGCTGAGCAAGCGGCTCGAGCAACTGAAACAACGCGCCGGCATCATCGGTGTCGCTGGTCGATACCAACAGCGTGGTGCGGTCGGCGCCGCTCGCACTGAAAAGCTTCCTGCCCACTACCAAGAAGCGCGTGGTGTTATCCGGACGATCTTCGATCTCGTTGGCAAGCACATTGAGCGCATATATCTCGGCAGCGGCACGTCCGGCGATCCCCGCGGTGCCGTGCTCATCGCGAGCACGACGCGCGCCTTCGGCATTGCTGGAGACACCGACTCGTTCAACCTCGGGCAACTGATCGTCCAGCCACGCCCGGCATTGGGCCAATGCTTGCGGGTGCGCACAAACGCGTTTGATGGCCTCGAAGCTGCTCATATTGCCCATCAAATAATGGCTGACGCGCAATTCGACTTCGCCGCAGATTTTTAGTCCCGAGGATAGAAACATGTCGAGAGTATGGTTGACGGTCCCTTCGGTGGAATTTTCAATCGGCACGACACCGAAGTCCGCCACACCGCCTTCGACCTCGTGAAAAATCTCATCGATCGCCGCCAGCGGCAGTGCCCGCACCGAGGAACCGAAGTGCTTGAGCACCGCGGCTTGGGTAAATGTTCCTTCAGGACCCAAGAACGCCACCTTGAGAGGCTCCTGCTGCGCCAGGCAGGCCGACATGATTTCGCGAAACAGCCGCGCAATCTCCTCGTCGCGCAGCGGACCTTGGTTGCGCTTGAGGGCCATGCGCAACACCTCAGCTTCGCGTTCCGGCCGATAGTAATCGACGGCCTTACCCTTAGCGGATTTCGAAATGCCCACCAATTGCGCGAAGCGCGCACGCTCGTTGAGCAATGAGTGGATGCGCGCGTCGATAGCGTCGATGTTCTCGCGAATGCTTCCGAGACCCGAGCCGGCGGGTGTCGCTGTCATCACCAGCTCCTGGGGTGCCGCCTCGGTGCTCGCGGCTTTTGCCTTGGTTCTGGCCTTGGCTTTTGATACACGCTGGTTCTTTTTCGCCTTCACGCCTGCGCATCCTCGAAATCGCGCAGAAACGCCGTTAGTTTCTCAACCCCTTCGATGGGCATGGCGTTGTAGATACTTGCACGCATTCCGCCCACGCTACGGTGGCCCTTCAAGCCCTGCAGGCCGGCTTTCACAGCGGCGGACAGGAATACCGAATCCAAATTTGCATTGCGCAAGGTGAACGTGACATTCATTAAGGATCGGGAGTCGCTTGCCACGTTGTTATTGTACAGCCGCGACGCATCGATGGCAGCGTACAACAAGGATGCCTTGGTGCGATTGCGTTCGCCCATAACACGCAGGCCGCCGAGCTTTTTGAGCCACTTCAACACGAGTCCGGCCATGTACCAGGAAAAGGTCGTCGGAGTATTCAGCATGGATTGGTTTTCGGCAATTGCCAGGAAATTAAACACGTGGGGCGTCTCGGCGCGCGCATGGCCGATCAGATCTTCGCGCACGATGACCACCGTCATTCCGGAAGGTCCGATATTTTTCTGGGCGCCCGCGTAAATCAGGCCGAAATTTGCGACCTCGACCGGCCTGGATAAAATACTGGAGGACATGTCGGCGACCAACGGCACGGCACCGGTACCTGGGACATATCCGAACTCAACGCCGCTGATGGTCTCATTCGGCGTGTAATGCACGTACGCAGCATTGTCGCTGAAGCGCAGCTCGCTCTGCGGTGGCGCGCGATTGTAACTACCGCCTGAATCGCCCGCGAGGTGCACGTCGCAGTATCGGGCCGCCTCGACCATGGCCCTTTGCGACCAATGCCCCGTATTGATGTAATCGACCACACTACCGGGCGCGGATAGATTCATGGGCACCAAGGAGAATTGCGCCGAGGCGCCTCCCTGCATGAACAGTACCTTGTAGTTTGAGGGAATCGCCATTAGCTCGCGCAAATCGGATTCCGCTTGCGCCGCGACCTCGAGGAAGGATTTGTCGCGGTGGCTGATTTCCATCACCGAGCTGCCACTGCCCTGCCAGTCGAGCAGTTCATCGCGCGCTTTCTCTAGAACTTCCAGCGGCAACACGGCAGGTCCCGGCGAGAAGTTGAAAACGCGCACTGGTGTGCTACGGCCCGGCGGCGTCGGGATCGCCCGCGAGTCCCGTGGGGTCACCTGGGTCAGCGCCGCCTTCCTCCACTTCGCCGACCAAACCTTCGATCCGCTCGAGGCCGGAGAGCTGATCGCCCTCCTCCAGCCGTATCAGCCGCACCCCTTGGGTGTTGCGCCCGACCACCGAAATATCCTTCACAGGCGTGCGTACCAGCACCCCGCTTTGGCTCATGAGCATGATTTCATCGTCCATGCTGACCAACAACGCGCCGACCATAATTCCGTTGCGGTCGGTGATTTGCAACGAGATTACGCCTTGGCCGCCGCGACCGTGCTTTGGAAACTCCTCGAGCGGAGTCAATTTGCCGAAGCCATTCTGGGACGCCGTTAGAATGAAACCATCTTGAGCGACGATCAAGGCATTGACTCGCTGCTCGTCACTCAGTTTGACACCGCGCACTCCGGCGGCCTCCCGTCCCATTGAACGAACCTCTTCCTCTGCAAAGCGAATCGCCTTGCCTGCCGTGGTGAACAGCAATATGTCCTCGGTGCCGTTGGTAATTGCCACGCCCACCAGTTTGTCCCCCGGATCCAACGCGACGGCGATGATGCCGCTGGCGCGGGGTCGCGAGAACAACGCCAGGGAAGTCTTCTTCACGGTGCCGAAGCTCGTCGCCATGAAGACAAATTTACCCGCTTCGAATTCCTTGATCGACATCATCGCGCTGATGCGCTCGCCTTCCTGCAGAGGCAATAAATTGACGATTGGCTTGCCGCGCGATCCGCGGCTGGCTTGCGGCAGTTGGTAAACCTTGAGCCAATAGAGCTTGCCGCGGTCCGAAAAGCACAACAGCGTATCGTGCGTATTGGCCACAAATAACTTATCGACGAAGTCTTCGTCCTTGACGGAAGTCGCCGCCTTGCCCCGCCCGCCGCGGCGCTGCGCTTGATAATCGGACACCGGTTGTGCCTTCGCATACCCGCCGTGCGACAACGTGACCACGACGTCCTCGGGAGAAATCAAATCCTCCGTGGTGAGATCCTCATGATTGACGAGGATTTCCGTGCGCCGCTTGTCGCCAAAATTCTCGCGAATGAACTCCAGTTCCTTGCGGATCACGTCTAGCAGCCGCTCGGGGCGGGCCAGAATGTCCGACAGGTCGCGAATTTGTTCCAACAGCTCCTGGAATTCGGCCAGGATCTTGTCCTGTTCGAGCCCTGTAAGGCGGTTGAGGCGCATCTCCAAAATCGCTTGCGCTTGAGTTTCCGTGAGACGGTAACCGCCTTCGACGATGCCTAAAGCGGCTATCTCGCCGTCCGGCCGGGTACTGATGGCGCCGGCGCGGGCCAGCATCTGAGGCACGGCCCCCGAAGCCCAAACCCGCGAGATCAAAGCAACTTTGGCCTCTGCAGGAGAGGGTGATGATTTGATAGCGGCGATGATGTCATCGATGTTGGCGAGTGCGATCGCCAAGCCCTCCAAAATATGCCCGCGTTCGCGCGCCTTGCGCAGTTCGAACACGGTGCGGCGGGTGACCACCTCCCGGCGGTGACGCAGGAACGCGTCGAGCATTTCCTTGAGGCTAAGCAGCCGCGGTTGGCCATCAACCAAGGCCACCATGTTGATGCCGAACACCTGTTCCATGGGAGTCTGGGAGTACAAATTATTGAGCAAAATCTCCGGTGTTTCGCCGCGCTTCAACTCAATCACGACGCGCATGCCGTCTTTGTCGGATTCATCGCGCAGGCCATCGGAGGCGATGCCTTCGATCAGCTTGTCGCGGACCAAGTCGGCGATGCGCTCAATCAAGCGCGCCTTGTTCACCTGGTAGGGTAGCTCGGTAATGATGATGGCTTGGCGCTCGCCCTTGCCTACATCCTCGAAATGCGTGCGTGCACGCAAATGCAAGCGCCCGCGTCCCGTCTTGTAGGCTTGGACGATCTCCTGCGCGCCGTTGATGAATCCAGCGGTCGGGAAATCCGGGCCGGGAACCATCTGCATCAGCTGCCCAAGCGTGATATCCGGATTTTCGATCAGCGCGATGCACGCCGTGATGATCTCCGTCAGGTTATGCGGCGGTATGTTGGTGGCCATGCCCACCGCAATCCCGGAGGAGCCGTTTATCAGAAGATTCGGAATTCGAGCCGGCAGGACCGCCGGCTCGCTCTCGGATTCATCATAGTTGGGATTGAAATCGACGGTTTCCTTATCGATGTCGGCAAGCAACTCGCCGGCCAGCCTCGACATACGCACTTCCGTGTAGCGCATCGCCGCCGGCGGATCGCCGTCTACCGAGCCGAAATTGCCCTGTCCATCGACCAGCAAATAGCGCATCGAGAATTCTTGCGCCATGCGCACGATGGCGTCATAGACCGACGCGTCGCCGTGCGGATGGTATTTACCGATCACATCCCCGACCACACGAGCCGATTTTTTATAGGCCCTATTCCAATCATTGCTCAGTTCGCGCATCGCGAACAGCACCCGACGGTGCACAGGCTTCAAACCATCTCGGACGTCGGGCAATGCGCGTCCGACGATCACGCTCATTGCGTAATCCAGATACGATTTGCGCATCTCGTCTTCGAGATTTACGGGCAATATTTCGCGTGCGATCTCGGCCATTTGTCGAGAGTCCGGTAAGTTATCGGACTTTAATTAGTGGATTTAAAGGGGGCAAGGCAGGTCTGAAACATGCCCGAATTCTAGCACATATCCCGCTGCGTCTTAAGCCTACCGCGCGGCTTTTGCCGATATACTTCGCGCATGCCTGTTGTTGCCGCTGATTTACGTATCGAAGTGCGCTGGCTCGCTTCCATGGCCGCGCGAGATGCGCTGCTCGAGGATCATGCGCTGCTCATTCGCGACGGTCGAATTCTCGATATTTTACCCACTTCCCTTGCCGTGCAACGCTACCGCGCCACCGCGGTGCTGCAGAGAGGCTCGCATCTGTTGATGCCCGGCATGGTGAACGCGCAATCCGGTGCCTCCAAGTCGCTGTATAACGGCGCCAAGCCAGTAGCCGCGCCGGCGGGCGATGGCGTGATCAATCCGGAATTCGCGCGCGACAGCACCCTTTCGGCCATGGCCCTAATGCTCAGATCCGGAATCACCTGTTTCTGCGATCGTCCTGCGTATCCTGAGGAGAGCCTACGCACCGCTCATGAGCAGGGCATGCGTGCGGTGGTGGGCATGCCGGTCACCGAGGCTCCCTCTGCGTGGGCTAAAAATGCGGCAGAATCCTTGACGCGATCCTTAAGCGTACGCGACAAATACAAGGGCGATCCTCTGGTCTCGACCGCCTTCGCTCCCGAAGGCATCGGCTTGAGCGACGGGACTTTCAGACGTCTCGCCACCTTGGCCGACGAACTCGACGCCGGCATCATGCTGGATCTGCATCGCTCGCTCGCTGAAATCGCCGCCTGCGAAAAGATGCATTTGATGCGCCCCATTGAGCGCCTGGAGAATTTGGGGCTGCTGACTCCGGCGCTTAATGCCATTCACATGGTGCATTTGACGGCCGTCGACATGAATCTCGTGCAACGCTCGGGAATTTCGATTACGTTGCGGCCGCAATTGGATTTGAAAACCAGTCACCTCTTGGCGCCCATTGTCGAGTTTGCCGCGGCGGGGGTGCGGCTCGGCCTGGGCAGCGGTGGTGGGCTGACCGAGGATCTCTGGACTGAGATTAAGCTGGCGGCTCTGCTCACCAACCCCTGGGAGGCGGTGCATGCCGCGACACGCGGCGGTGCGGCGGTGCTGGGGCTGGAGAGCGAGGTGGGTACGCTAGAAGCAGGAAAATGGGCGGATCTATGCTGCATCGATCTTTCGGGCACCGCCACACAAGCGCTCAACAATCCGCTGGAGCGGTTGGTATTCAGCGGCGGCCGGGACCTTATCAGCGATGTCTGGGTCGCCGGCAGGCAGCTGTTATCGGGCGGGGAACTGACTCGACTGGACTGCTCCGAGGTGGCGGCACGCTCGGCGATGTGGGCGAACCGACTCAATTTAAGAGGTGGGTAAATGGATGTGCGGCCGAATGTCGATGCTGCGGAACTGGCGAAGTTTTCTTCCCTGGCGCAAAGCTGGTGGGATCCTGCTGGTCCCTCACGACCCCTGCACGAACTGAACCCGCTCAGGCTTCGCTATATCGAGTCCGCAGTCAAATTGACAGCCGCTCGCGTGCTCGACGTCGGATGCGGCGGAGGGATATTGAGCGAGGCGATGGCACGCAGCGGCGCGCGTGTGCTCGGTATCGATTTATCGCAAGCCGTGCTCGATGTGGCGGAACTGCACGCGCTGGAGAGCAAGATACCGGTCGAATACAAAGCCATCGCGGCGGAGGATCTGGCCGTGGCGCAGCCCGCTGCCTTCGACTTGGTCACCTGCATGGAAATGCTGGAACATGTTCCGGATCCCGCCGCCGTACTCCAAGCCTTGGCGCGGCTGGCCAAGCCTGGCGGCGATATCATGGTATCCACTTTAAATCGCAATCCAACTGCATTCGCAGTGGCGATCATCGGGGCTGAGTACATCGCACGCGTGTTGCCCCGCGGTACTCATCAATACATGAAGTTCATCCGTCCTTCTGAGCTTGCCCGTTGGGGTCGTGCGGCGCGACTTGAGCTCAAGGACCTCACCGGCATTACTTACAATCCTTTGACCCGCGCAT
>JANYAD010000067.1 GCA_025355165.1 Gammaproteobacteria bacterium
GTCGTGGCGACGTTGAACTGGAGACTGATGACGGGTCACGGCTGCAAGGGAAAGACGCCGGCAAGGAATTACTGAGCGACTGGGACCTCGATCTGGAAACCCATCGCCGGGAATCTGAATTTGCCAAGACGCGCGGCAGGGTCGCCCCGAAACTGGTTCACAAACTCATGTTCTCGATGCCGCCCGGTACGCCCCCGAAGGGGGTGCTGGCTGCCGCCCAGAACTTCGCGCGCGAACAGTTCGCCCCGAAACATCGCTACGTCATGGCGCTGCACACCGACGAGCCGCATCCGCACGTCCACATGGTTGTGAAAGCGGTGAGCGAGCAGGGTGTGCGGCTGAACATCCGCAAGGCAACCCTGCGCGAATGGCGACGCGAGTTCGCCAGGCACCTCCGTGAACAAGGAATCGCCGCGAACGCGACAGATCGATTTGTCCGGGGCGAGACCAGGCAGCACAAGATGGATGCTATCTATCGACCGATGAGCGACCGGAACCGCCATTCGAGTCACATGCAAGAGAGAATGGAATTGGTCGCCGCCGAACTTCTGAAGGGCGGTGTTAAGGTCGAGGCAGGCAAATCGACACTGCTTCAAACACGCAAAGACCTGGAGCGCGGATGGCGAGCGGTCGGTACCATCCTTGTAAGTGAAGGGCAGCAAGAACTTGCTGCACAAGTTGGGCGATTCGTGAACCAGCTGTCGCAGCCAAGAACCGACAAGGAGATACTGGCAGCTGCGCTTATCGAGCGTACGCGCGTGTCGCAGGCACTCGATCAACACCCGGTGCGCTAATGCGGAAGTACTTCAATCAGCCCTGAGAGACCATCGTCGGCGCACGGACTGCCCTACATAAACAACCGATACGGGTAGGTATTGCCGGGGAGCGTTGGCACATTTGCAATTGTTCGCGCGAGGCGCTGTGAATATCGAATGGTGACGGGAACTGGGTCATATAGCGCGTCGTTGTTCCAGTCCATCTTCGTCAACGCAAGAGCCTCTAGCGCGGCAAGCTCAAGCGACCCCGATCCGGCGAATCGGGTCAGCACCAGCGGCCGCGGGATGCTCTTTTTGCCCTGATAGTAATCCCCAGTCGTCGACGCACTCGGAGCGTTTCCGGCAGCCCACAAGAACGCGGACGATCCGGATCGCTGAACAACAGTCCCTCGCGGCACCGGAAAACGGTCCGGCTCACTGCGACGATCAACGTCTGGCGATCTCTTTTGCCAGACGCCGCGCCATGCGGTTCCTGTGCCGACTTCTATACAGTCGATTTCCGGGATGCCGGCGAGCGCGTCTAGAGCGCCGTTGAGTTCATCCTCCCTAAAGGCCGTGGTCTTGTGTAGCACCAACCTGTGGGGCAGTGAGCCGCCGTTCCGCGCCTGATAGAGCTGTAGGCTTCTCGCCAGCACCGCTCGCATGTCTTGCCGACTGAGAAATGGATTGCGGCGTGCGTCCTCGATGTTGCGGACCGGATCGCGCGCTTCAAACGCAACAAATTGCATCCCGCCACCATCCGCGTCGAATACCTGGGAGCAGCATGTGACGAAGTGAGCCTCCTGCGGATTTCCGCGAAGTGCATACGCCAATCCGATGTAGGCGGTTGAGTCCGGCACTCCAGGAAGCGGCGCCAGTTTCCAAGGCACGCCGCCGGCTTTGACGTAGAGCGCAATGGACAAGCGCCACGAGATGGAAGCCTTGTACCTGAATAAAAATGCTCGGTCGTTTACCACCTGGGTTGGTATGGAGTGATGCGCGCCGAGCGCTTTTAGCGCGTCGTGTGCGTCGAACGTTCTACCGCGCATCGCCGGTGCCCAGCTATCTGGAAGGTGTACGACGACGACATCGAACTGATCGCGGACCAGTGACAATCGATCCAACGCATCGCTCATCGCCGAGAAGACCTTCGCTTCGGGCGAGTCGCCTCGGCCGAGGTCACCAATCGAATCGGGCCACTTGATGTGCGTAGCTGCAGGCGCTGCAATCAATGGCGCGCCAAAGAGCGATTCGAAGCCCGGGAACTCGGGAACATATTCGGCTCGATCGCCGGGTTGATGTCGCTCGCGCAAGGTCTTAATCAAATTCCCAACTTGAATTCTTCCACTGGTCGGGCCGACAGTAGCGACACGCAGTTGCGGCGTATACGATTTGAAAGAAGCTTGCGTGTAGGCACCGAACCGCCGCAGGCCCCGTAGTGGGTGGATATCGCGTTTCTGCAGGTCGTCGGCAGAGAATGCGAGCAGAGGCTCATCCAGAACCGAGAACGGTGGAAGATTCGCCGCATCGTAGTCGATCGTCATGACCTGGACCTATTGAAGTAGGGATGGTCGTGTTGAGGCCGACTCCAAGCGGTTGCACCGGAAAGCTGGAATACGGCATCAAGCCCGGCGTCCTGAGGCGTGCCAAGCGCGCGCAGGACGTCCTCGTTACCTTCTGTGAGTAATGCGGCCCACGCATCGAAAATACGCGACCACACAGTGTTGTATCGTAGCGCCCATCGTTCACGGCGCCAGTCAGCAGCTTGACTGGTGCTGGAGGCCAATGTGGCTGGGCTATTCTCTGGTAGTCGTCCGTCCGTCGCAGGGGGCTCCTCATCCCTTGGCACCTCAACGTAGGTTGTAGGGTCGAACACGCACCACCAACGGCCGGCGCATTGCTCTAGGCGTATCCGCAGGCCTTCGTTGAACGCAAAGCCCAAGTTCGGCACGTTCCCGAATAGGGGAGCGCTATAGGCCTTCTGAAGAGGTGCGAGTCGCTCCGCTCGCCTCCGTGCCTCCGCTTCAGGCTCGCTGCTGGAGCCTCGTGCCACCAGGACAAAATGTCCGCTGGATCGCAGCTTCGCGAACAACGGACGGCCACGACACAGTGCTCTAGTTATGGCGTCATACAGCAGCCCAAGAGCCCAACTGTTTGCCGCGGGATCAAGGCGAACGGTGCCCGCGAGCTTCGGTCCCAAAGGCTGCAATGCACCCATCAGCGCCTCGTCCGGGCCGAAAGCGGCGACCTCACGCCCGTTGCAGTTCGCGATAGCCCACACACCCGCGGCACGAAGTAACACACGAATTTCCGGCGTTGTTGCGGATTGCGCCAACGTGATGCGGCGCGCGATATCTGGCATCTGTACGACGGGGAGCGCAGAACATCGCAGCACCGGAAACGCAAGTGCTGCGGTTGCCGGCAACGGAACCTGCCTTAGTATCGGTGCCGGCCGAGCTTCAAAGACATGGGCCGTCAATACGGAGGTTAGCGAGATTTTGTCGACGACGTCGCCGGCCAGTTCGTCGATGTTTTGCGCCTCCACGATTCGTGTAGTGATTCCTTTCGCGGCGGCTGCTGCGAGAAACGTTGTTACTGCGGGCATTACGTCGCCACGTGATCGCGTCACCCAGAAGAGCCCTCCGGGGAAGGCTTCGGATTGCTTCAATACGTCCGAAAGCGCTTCCATGATGGAGGCATCGCGTCCGCTGTATCCGACAACGATAAGGCCGAACCGTTGGCATGCGCCCGTCAAAACGGAGCGCATCTGGGCATCTTGCGACCTTAGTTCCGCATCTGTGTTCTTGAGGTCTACGGATTGGTAGTCGCCGTGCAGTTTTGCAATCAACGGCCACGCCGACTCGCGCAAACAGCGCACACCGCGATCAGCAGAGTCCAACGCCGCCACTGTTAGGTGAGCCCTCTCGCTCGCTGGCACAAGCTGATCCGTAAGGGTGGCGGCGGTCTCGACTAGAGGGTCAAAGTTGGTCGTAAACACGCATGGAAGCCGCTTCGTCGTAATGAGTGCTGCCATGACTCGATGCGCGAAAGATGGAGTGCCCTTGCGGATGGCATTGTCGATGTAACGCCTGCGCTCTGCCACGTCCGGGTACACGGCCTCGAAGGCGGCCGAATATTCTGAAGGATCGCCGACCGCTGGCAGCAGCGGACGGCTACGGAAGAACTCTTCGATGCGGGATATCCAAAGGGGATCAGTGGAGTCCACCTGACGCGTTGGTACGCCGACCGATTGGCAAAAAAGCTGCTTCTTGAACTCCAGAATCATTGCTACGCCAGTGGGAATTCCGGCCGAAGCCGATGCTCCAGCGCCCAGAAACCAAGCAAATTGCTCCGGCCGGAGCGCAAATGTGGTCGAGAATTCGGTACTGGTGATCACCTCGGCCATGAAAATGCCCTCAGTCGAGTAATGAGTGTCGCCGGGCTACACCTCATCTAAATCAGTCGCGCCTATCTCCAGCGCTCGTTGCAACAGGGCAGTGTAAGTATCTTCTTGCAGCCATCCTTTATCCCTGAGCACCTTCACCGCTTGATAAGGATTCAATAGCAACACAAATTGACACGGTCCTGCCGGCCCCGGTTTGTAGTCTATGAACCCCAAATCTTTCAGCACCCGAAGGTGCTCGCGCCACGTTGTGACATTCCGCTCGCCCGCATATCCTGCTTCAAGTGCCGCTGCGGCTTCTTGATCGATTCTCAAAAAACCTTCATCAAAAACCCTACACCAAAGCACAAGATACGATTTGCCAGCGGGAATGGATTTCCCATTCGATACTCTTTTTGAGACGTCTTGAATCAGATTTATGAAGGCTGGCATTGTGCGCGGCATGGTCGTGAATCCCTTACGGGTGTCGTCTTCGCGGAGCCAAAGCGCGCTATCGCCAACTTCGGGCCATAGGTGCGCCCGCATCTTTAGGCTGTTCTGCTTGGCCTTAGACGCGCGCTTCTTGGATTGCTTCGCGTTGAGCGCTGTCGTCGTCGCGAAGATATCTGCAAACTCCTCCGTCGGCGGTTGCGGGGTAGGCGGGGGCGGTGGTACTGCTGCTTGCTTGGCGGTGGTCATCCCATTCTCCAATTAGAGGCGCCCGGACCGAATTATCCGGGCGCACCGCGCCGAGGGCTTTGGAGGCCCGTGCATCGATGTTTTGGAGGCAACGATGTACTTCGCGTGGCGGATCAATCCTACGAGAAATCTCTTTTATTTCAACGACTTAGAATCTACGGGCGGGATTTGCCACGGAGCTTTTGTCGCTACTGAGAATCCTAGTTCAGCGGATATTATGCAACTAAGATTCTTAATATGAAAGTTCGGCACATTCATTTCGTGTCAAACTATTGATCTTACAATGATTTATACCCCGGCGCGGGTGCTCACTGTGTTCCGGTGCTGTAGTGCTCCTAGGTGCTCGCGGTGCTCACGGGTTTGAGAAGGGGCCGGGCGTACGGGCGTCATGACGAAAACCTATGGGCTTCCCACCAGGCCCAATTCGATGTTCGCCGGGAACGGCGCGGGTGTTCAGTTGGCATTGAGGTTCACGACTGGCGAAAAATCCTAGGAATAACCTCTCGCGCTGCAATCACTACGTACCGGTGCTTGCAAAATCCGAAATACCCCCAACATAAGGTACTTCCTGAGATCGAGAACCACCAGATATGGGGCCACAGGGGACGTTTCGTGTACTTTGCCTGGATGGTGGAGGAATGCGCGGTGTATACCAAACCGCGTACCTAAACACCTTCGCCAATCGGTTAACTTCGAGAAATCGAACGGAAGGCGCGCTTGATCTTGGCAGAGCCTTTGATCTGATCGTCGGTACTAGCACCGGCGGCATAGTCGCGTGCGCGCTGGTCGCTGGCGAACCGCTGAGCAAGATCGAAGACCTATACCAGCGTCACGGCAAGAAAATTTTCCCCTATCAGTTTGTTCGGTCCCTGCCGTGGTTGGGAGCTTTGGTGCGCGCCACCGGGATAGGTAATCGGAAAGGCGATATCGCTTTGCGCAGCCTATTGAAGGAGACCTTCCAAGCGAAAGCCGTGGCAGAAGTATATCGCTCTCGCGGAATCGCTCTAGCAGTCCCTACCCTGGATATGAATCGCCACGCGGCGGTGGTGTTCAAGACCCCTCATCTCACCCGCCTTAACGGTCGCGACGACAATCGCACATTGGTAGATGTTTGCATGGCAACCAGCGCGGCGCCCATCCTCCGCTCAATGGCAAGACTTACGGAGCCAGGTTCTGGTGAGGCAACGACCGTCTATGCGGACGGCGGGCTCTGGGCAAACAATCCCGGCGTTGTCGGAATGATTGAGGCCGTCGAGATTCTGAAGGACCGCGGGGAAGCTAGGCGGCCCATTGAGCTGTTCATGCTCGGAACCCTGCCGGCGCAGGGCGGTGAAGAAATCAGTAAATGGGGAATACACCGCGGTGCATGGGGCTGGCGCGCGGGCCTTCGAGCAATCGCAGCGAGCCTTGACGCTCAGGCCGTCGGATATGACTACATCGCCCGAAAAATTGCTGAGCTTCGCGGCGACGGCAGTTTCGCCTATCGACTTCCGGCGCAATGCCCCTCAAATGAGCTGCGCGATTATCTCGAACAAATGGATGACGCTAGACCGAAGGTGCTCAATGCGCTCGCGCGCCAAGCGGTTTCAGACGTTGACTATGCGTGGGCAGGAATGACCCCAGGTTCACCGTTGTTCGCATTTCGTGAAGCCATCGCAGGCGCGCCGCTTATCAACGCAACTCCAGTCGAGGAAACAAATTCATGACGATCTTCAATTGCAACGATGAAATGACCGGCTATCACACCGATGAAGTGACGCTGGGCAAACCTGATCAGGACGAAATGCGTGAACGGCGCAATGCCGGTCGCACCCGTCTGGAGAAGGGTTTGAAAGCCAACGGGCACCCGCTTCCGAAGGAGCAAGCCTCGCAGGGTTCCTATGCTATGCGCACGATGCATCAGGATGCGCAATGCGACTACGACATCGATGACGGCACGTATTTCGACAAGGCTGACCTGAAAGACGCAGCGGGATTTGACCTAACGCCTTACGCTGCACGAGACAGAGTGTGCAAGGCGCTTCAGCAGGATGATCGACTGAAGTACCCAGCTATCGTCAAAGACAACTGCGTGCGCCAGACTTATCCTGAGGGGTATCACATCGATATCCCCGTCTATCGGATCAACCAGCGCAAAGATTTAAGCGGAAAGGATGTGACGTATTACGAGCACGCCAGCGGCAACGACTGGTTGGAATCTGATGCCCGCGCGGTGACTCGTTGGTTCAATGGACTGGTCGGTGAACTCAACGCGGGCCAGCCCGACGGAAGCCAGATGCGTCGAGTCGCCAAACTCACGAAGAAGCTAGCACGCAGTCGAATTGCCTGGAAGTCCAAGACAACGAGTGGGATTTGCATGACAAAACTGGTCGTCGATCACTTCGTCGCAGCCACTGGTCGAGATGATGAGACGCTGCATCAGACCTGGAAGGCAATCCATCAGGCACTCAAGACATCGCAGCGCATCGCACATCCGGTGCCCGGTACCAAGAACCTTGCTGAGGGCGGTGATGCCGAGGTTATATTCTTTCGAGATCGGCTGGGAGAGGCGCTCAACACGCTCGCCGCGTTGGACAAGACTGACTGTACAAGAGCCAAGGCGCGTAAGGCTTGGGACGAGGTATTTGGCACCACCTTTTTCAGTGACCAACCCCTTGATGACGATTCCGACGACAGTAGCAACAAGCGGGGTCCTTTTATTATGACGTCCCCGGAAGTTGCACGTCGGAATGACGGAGATCGTAGGTTTGGATGATGGCTGTAAACTTTTCGTGCGCGCATGTCGGGTCGATCGAGTCGGCGCTAGAACAACATCGCCCGGGTGCATGGCGTCGGCTCGACATTTCGGAACTCGAGCAGCATTCCGATCTCCCGGCAACCGCGGGCTGGCACCTTAAGGTCCGCGAGGGTCAATTCGCCTGTGCCGGTGTCAATCGAATACACCTGGTAATTGATAACGCTTTTCCCACGTCCGAGCCGCGCGTTATCGTTCCCTCGCTCAAGTTGGGCGAGTGGCCGCATGTAGAGGCAGGCGGCCTTCTTTGCTTGATACGAACCGCGCGGAGCGCGTCTGCGGGTGATCGCGCGATGGGGTGTATTTCGTACGCCCGTGATTTGCTAAATTTCGATGACGCACGCCGCAAGCAAGAATTTGCACGTGAGTTTGCGGCGTATTGGGCTCACAACATTTCCGTCAGCAGTAGCGCTCCGTTGTTTATGACGTTGACGGCTCCGCTTGCGGGAAGTCGCGAGATATACTTTGCGAGATATCGGAAAGGCGCCCGCGTTATTTTGGGCGAAAACCGCGAAAGTCTCCAACGGTGGCTCGAGCACAGCGGCGAGAATGTTGAGCGGGGTGAAATACGAAAGACGCTCCAAATTTGGTTGCCAGAGCCGTGGGCTCCTGCAGAGTTTCCGACGCGCGTGCAGGATGTCGTGAATAGGGTGGACCGCGCTGCCCTAAATCCACTACTGAGAGCGGGGGAGTCGCTACCCGTGCTGTTCGGCGCCGTTACAGAAAGTGGACCCGTGTTTGTGGGCATTGACGTGCCCGGAGGGTCGCCTCAGCAGTTCAAGAATGGCTTTAGACGCAATCACGTTCCGGGCGTTGCCGTAGCGATGTTAACGGGCGGGCACGCCGTTCATCGATGCCGTGTGGAACGTGCGGATGCAGGTTGGGTGCACGGGCGCGATCACAATGAACAGCAATCCACGCTTGGGGCAAAGTGCATTGGAGTTATTGGGTGTGGCTCGTTGGGCGCATCGGTAACGCGACTGCTGGCCCAGATGGGGGTCGGACGTTTTATACTGATCGACTCGGACGCGCTTACGGCAGCAAATACCAGTCGTCATGTTTTGGGTTCGAGTTTTGTACGCGAGAACAAGGCGGCTGCCACCCGACGAATGTTGGTTCGTGATTTCCCTCATTTGACAGGAGTGGAAAGCTTCGAGTCGCGCTTCCAGAAACTGGCAGACACGCAGTTCCGACGTTTGGCGGAATGTGACGTGATTGTCAGCGCTGGAGTTGATACGGCCGGAGATTCGGTCTTGGATCAATGGCGTCGAGCGCTCGAAAGGCCTCCGGTGCATGTTTGTACCTGGGTCGAGGAGTATGCCTTGGTTGGTCATGCCGTCGCGCTCTTCGCCGGTGATTCGTTGTTCTCCGGCTTCAATGCTGACGGCATTCCGGCTTTCAGCATGACGCATTGGCCGCAGGCGGCGCAAACCCTCATTGTGGAGGCAGGCTGCGGCAACTCATTTCAACCGCATGGTGTAATTGATTTGAGCAATTCGGTTAGCTTGGCTGCGAAATTGGTTTTGGATGTACTAACTGGAGATGTGACCGGCTCTTGCCGGAGATCATGGCTGGGAGATCGCAAAGAACTTGCCCGTCTCGGTGGAACGCCTTTGGCGGAGTTTGACATGAGCAACACTATCAAAGAATTTGCATGGAAAAATGGTGCGCCCTGAGATTCTTCAGCCGTAGGGGCAGCGAGACCTGGACGGCACGGTTTCCTGGAAGTGTGCAGCGATTGAGAATTGAACCGAACGTGTTGGACCACGTTCGACGGTTTCGTCAATCGAAGCTTTCGGCGGCAGAGGCTGGCGGACAGTTGTTTGGAACCGTGACCTCTGAACTCGTCCAAGTTAGCGGGGTTTCTGGGCCGCATCGGGGCGATGAGCGGTCGCGCTATTCATTCAGATCAGACCCGCGTGCGGCGCAAAGGAAAATCAATAGGTTCGCCGCTCGTGGTCTGGCATATCTCGGTGAGTGGCATACGCATGCCGAAGAAATTCCCCGCCCGTCGGGAAGCGATCTCGGCGCCATTCGAGAAATCGTTGATCGTTCGCAGCTCAATACTTCGACAGTCGTGTTGCTGATTATTGGGTTGGCGGAGCCTGACGCCGATGTTGGCGTTTGGTATGTCGGCCCATTAGGCGACTTTCTCTCGCTGACATAGACGCCCGGTATGTCTGCGCTACAACGAATCTGTCCGGACGCAGAGAAATCAAACGACCTTCCTGTCTGTCGATGAAAGGTGGTCGTCGCCCCATTCCGAGATGTAGGGTTTCAGGAATCAGAAGGGGCATCTTGCAATTCCACGGGTAGCGGTGAGGAGCGTCGCTGTGGTTCGCGCTTTACTCTGTCTGAACTCTAACTGGACCCCAATTGGACCCCAATGGTACTTTTAGAGTGGACCCCAGCCAGCAATGTAAGGGAATTTTGTAATAAAATCAATGGTCGGGGTGACAGGATTTGAACCTGCGACCTATACGTCCCGAACGTAGTGCTCTACCAGGCTGAGCTACACCCCGAAATCGGCTGCCAAATCAGTTCTTACGCGCTACAGCGAACTTGGCCAATTCGCTTAAGCCTTCTTTAAAAGCACTCTCGGGTAGGGGCGCCAGGGCCGCAAGCGCCTGATCCGCCTCGCTTTGAGCGAGGCGCGCAGTGTACGCAAGCCCCCCGAGGCTTGCAACGGCGCGCGTGATTTCTTCCAAATGATCCAAGCCGCCATTTTCGATGGCAAGGCGAATCATGGTCCTTTGGGCTTCGCTGCCGTGCTGCATTGCATAAATCAGCGGCAGGGTGGGTTTCCCCTCGGCCAAGTCAGCGCCTAGGTGTTTGCCCAGGCTTGCTTCATCGGCTTGGTAGTCCAGGGCGTCGTCGACCAACTGAAAGGCGGTTCCGAGGTGCCGCCCGTAAAGCGCCAGGGACTGTTCCATTTCCGGGGTCGCGTCGCTTATTACAGCAGCGATTTGCGCGCCTGCCTCGAACAGTCGCGCTGTCTTGCGACGGATCACGTCGATGTAGCGCGCTTCGGTCGTGTTGGGATCGTGCGCGTTCATGAGCTGCAGCACCTCTCCTTCGGCGATCGCATTGGTGGCATCCGCCAGGATTTGCATGATCCGCATGCGATCCAGGGTCACCATGATTTGAAATGCGCGAGAGTAGAGGAAATCGCCAACCAACACGCTGGTGGCATTGCCGAAAACCTCGTTGGCGGTATCTCGGCCCCGGCGTAAGGAGGATTCATCGACCACATCGTCGTGCAGCAGTGTGGCGGTGTGAATGAACTCAATAATGGCCGCAGCATCGACGTGGCGTTCGCCCGAATGCCCGCAGGCCCGAGCTGCGAGCAGCACCAATAAAGGGCGCAGGCGCTTGCCGCCTGCATAAATGATATAGCTCGCGACCTGGTCTACCAGTGCTACTTTGCTGTGCAAACGCTGTTTTACGACCCGGTCTACGGCTTCGAAATCAGCGGTCACCAACCCACGAATCTGTTCTAGTGTCATGCAGGGCCCAGAGGAATGCGCCATGGTACCTAAGATCGGTCGGGCTGGCGCGATGCCCTCGGAAGAACCCAGTTGCTTGGCGCGGCTGTTCAAAGCCGGCTGCATGTCAAAATTAGGCCGCGGCAAAGAAGCGCAGCGCCCCGCGATCTTGCGAGAGTCAACGGGCAGCAGGCGAGCCCAAAATAACCGCCGCTGCACGAGTGCCGGCTGCCTGGCCTCAAGATGGCGGGTGAGGGGAGCGCGTCACGCAGGCTCACCGCGGCTGGCAGCGTCATAAACCCATAACGGAAAAGGCCAAATCGGGCCCCCTTTCGCCTCTGCGGCCCTACACTTAAGCTGGTTTGACCCGTAAGCCCCTACCCGATACAATTCACGGCTCTTTTGCGGGTCCACTTAGCCGTCCTCGGAGTTGTAACAATGTATGCCGTGATCGCCACGGGCGGTAAACAATACCGCGTCCAAGAAGGTGCCGTGGTGCGTATCGAAAAGCTCGACGCAGACCAAGGCGCCAGCGTCGAATTTAACCAGGTTCTCTTGGTGGGTGCCGGCTCTTCGGTGACCATTGGGGCTCCTTATGTGGGTACCGCCAGGGTACTCGCTACCATCGAGAGTCACGGCAAAGGCGACAAGGTGCGCATCGTCAAGTTTCGCCGCCGTAAGCACTACAAGCGCGAGAAGACACATCGGCAGCCTTACACCGACGTGAAGATCACTTCCATCGTCGCTTAAGAACTGGAGATAACTTTATGGCACACAAAAAAGCAGGTGGCAGTACTCGCAACGGCCGCGATTCGCATTCCAAGCGGTTGGGCGTCAAGAAATTCGGCGGCGAGGATGTGCTCGCGGGCAATATCTTGATCCGCCAGCGCGGTACAGTGTATCGCCCCGGGGTCAATGTCGGCATCGGTACCGATCACACGTTATTCGCCAAGGCGCACGGTGTCGTCGAGTTTCGTGTCAAGGGCGCCGAGCAGCACACCTACGTCAACGTCGTTCCGAAGTAAACTAAGGCGGCGCGATTTGCTGCGCCGTTAGCATCGAAAGTGTGGCAGGGCCATCTAGCTCCCTGTTTTTCGCGAATTCCCCATGAAATTTGTCGATGAAGCCAAACTCAAAGTACAGGCCGGCAATGGCGGCCGTGGCTGTGTGAGTTTCCGCCGCGAGAAATTCGTGCCCTTCGGTGGGCCCGATGGCGGCGACGGCGGCCTCGGCGGCAGCGTCTATCTGAAGGCGGTCGAGGGGATGAACACGCTCGCGGATTTTCGTATCTCGCGCACGTACAAGGGAGAAAACGGCGAGAGCGGCAGCGGCAACGATTGCACAGGCCATGGCGGGGATGATACGTACGTGCCCATCCCCATCGGTACGCTGATCACCGACAAGGACACCGGCGAGACTCTCGGGGATCTCACTGCGCAAGGTCAGACCCTATTGGTCGCCAAGGGCGGCAAAGGCGGCTGGGGCAATACCCGCTTTAAATCGAGCATCAATCGCACGCCGCGCAAGTCCGGTTTAGGACTGCCGGGCGAGAAACGCGAGCTGCTGCTTGAATTGAAATTGATTGCTGATGTTGGACTGTTAGGACTGCCGAACGCGGGCAAGTCCACCTTGATCCGTGCCGTATCCGCAGCGCGGCCGAAGGTAGCCGATTATCCTTTCACCACGCTGCATCCGAACCTCGGCGTGGTTTCCGTGGGCCTGGGCCGCAGCTTTGTCATGGCCGATATCCCTGGATTGATCGAGGGCGCGGCGGACGGCGCGGGTCTCGGCATTCGCTTCTTGAAACATCTGCAACGCACACGCGTGCTTTTGCACTTGGTCGACATCGCGCCGCTCGACCCGGGTGCCGACCCCGTCAAAGATGCGCGCACTATTGTCGCGGAACTGAAGAAGTTCGCGGCAGACTTAGGCAAGAAGGAACGCTGGCTGATTATCAACAAGATTGACCTTTTGGAGCGCAAAGAGGCTGAGCGCCGCGCCAAGGACATCGTCCGCCGGCTGCGTTGGAAGGGACCGGTCATGCTGATATCGGGCGCGACGGGCGAGGGCACGGACGAATTGAAGCAAGCCGTAATGCGCTACCTCGAGCAGCACCCTCGGGCGGCGCAGAGCACGGCAAGCTCAATGACCGGCGAATAAAAAGCCGGCATAGCCGGCTTCGTGCTGATTGAAATCGACGCTACTTTGCGAGTGCGCGGACCTGTTTGGTGAGTCGACTCTTATGCCGGGCGGCCTTGTTACGGTGAATGATGCCCTTATTGACCATGCTGTCGATGACCGGCGTTGCCTCGTCAAGAGCGGTGGCGGCTTCCGCATGCTTGCCGGCCTTGAGCGCTAGAGTCGCCTTTCGAATGGCGCTGCGCAGCTGCGAAGTGAGCGCGTCGTTTCGGGCGCGGTGCACCGTCGACTGTCGGGCTGCTTTTTCTGCAGATTTCGTGTTCGCCAAGCGAGAGACTCCTTTAAAAGAGCCGCGTAGCTTGCCAACTGACCCCGCACTTGTCAATTGGCGCGACATAGTGCCTCTCGCTCCTTGCTGTAGCGCTGCCACTGAGCCCGGGGAAACCTGAGTATAATCACGGCCTTTCGCCATGGAACTAGTTCGCGGCCTGCATAATATTTCGCGCACGCATCTCGGCTGCGTGCTCACCGTTGGCAATTACGATGGTGTGCATTTAGGGCACCAATGCATGATTGGCGTGCTGAAGGCGCGCGCCGCGGAACTGCGCTCGGCGGCCACGGTCCTGGTGTTCGAGCCGAGTTCTAAGGAATTTATCGACCCGGACGGTGCACCGCCGCGCCTGACACGTTGGCGAGAGAAATTTCTGGCCCTCGAGCAGCAGGGTGTCGACCGCCTGGTGACTTTGCGATTTGATGAGCACGTTCGGGCGATGACCCCGGAATGCTTCGTTGATAAATTGATCATCGAAGCGTTGGGTACCCGGCATATCGTGGTTGGGAATGACTTCCGTTACGGCTGCAAGGCCATGGGCACTATCGAAAGCTTGCGAGCCGCCGGTGCGGCGCGCGGCTTCGGCGTAGAGCAAATCGAGCCCTTCGTGCTTGACGGGGTGCGCGTAAGCAGCACCGCGGTACGAGAGCGATTGGCACAAAGTGATTTCGCCGGCGCCGAACGCTTGCTCGGTCATCCTTATAGAATGCGTGGCCGCGTTGTGCACGGCACCGAGCTGGGCCGAACGCTCGGGTTTCCCACCGCGAATCTGCGGCTCATGCGCCGTAAACCTCCGGTGCACGGTGTGATGGCGGTAAGGGCGTATGGAATCGAGGCGCGCGGTATGGATGCGGTGGCGAGCCTAGGAACCCGCCCGACCGTTGACGGCACGGAAATGCTGCTCGAAGTGCATGTGTTCGATTTCTCAGGCGACCTGTACGGTCGGGAGATCGAGGTTGAATTTGTCGCCAAGCTGCGAGATGAACTGAAGTTCGATTCGCTCGAGGCGCTGACAGAACAAATGAAGATCGATGCTGCGCGCGCGCGCTCGGTATTGTCGAAGGTGCATTGTGACTGATTATAAAAGTACGATAAATCTGCCGGTCACGGACTTTCCGATGAAGGCCGATCTTGCCAAGCGCGAGCCCGCCATGCTGGCGGCCTGGGAGCGCGATGACATTTACGGCAAAGTTCGCAAGCTGGCGAAGGGCCGTCCATCATTTATTCTCGTCGACGGGCCGCCGTATGCGAATGGTGCCCTGCATCTCGGGCATTCGCTCAACAAAATACTCAAGGACATCATCGTCAAGTCGAGCACCTTGGATGGTTATGACGCCCCTTACGTGCCCGGCTGGGACTGCCATGGTCTGCCCATTGAGATGCAGGTCGAGAAGACCCATGGGCGTGTCGGCCAAAAAATCAGCGCCAAAGAATTTCGCGCCGCGTGCCGCGAGTACGCGATCAAACAAGTCGATTTGCAGCGCAGTGAATTCAAGCGTTTGGGAGTGCTCGGCGATTGGGATCACCCTTATCTGACCATGGCGCCGCGGTTCGAAGCCGAACAGCTGCGCGCCTTCGCGCTCATTATCAAGAACGGGCATGTCTACAAAGGCTTCAAGCCGGTGCACTGGTGCTTGAACTGCCGCTCTGCGCTCGCCGAAGCGGAGGTGGAGTATGAAGATAAAACCTCCCCCAGTGTGTACGTTCGATTCGCAGTCGTGGATGGCGAGGATTTAGCGGCGCGCATGGCGATTTCACCGGAACAGCGCGGCTTGGCTGAGGATTCCACATCGATTGCCATTTGGACCACGACCCCGTGGACCTTGCCTGCCAATCGCGCGGTCGCGGTGCATCCGCAGTTCACCTATTCGTTGGTGGAATTCGATCTGGGCGGGGGGCGCGAACGGCTGCTGCTGGCCGACGAGCTGGTGGCCTCGGTGATGGGTGCCTTGGGTGTGACCACCTGGGTGGTCAGCGCACAGGCGAAAGGTGAAGCCCTCGAACATCTTGCATTGAAGCACCCCTTCTACGACCGCCAGGTGCCGGTGATCCTCGGCGAGCACGTGACCCTCGATGCAGGTACGGGTGCCGTGCACACCTCTCCGGGGCATGGACTAGAGGACTACATAGTAGGGCGCCGCTACGGCCTGGAGGTTGATTGCCCGGTGGGCGGCGACGGAAGATTTCTACCGAACACGCCACTGTTTGCGGGCGAGCAGGTTTTCGATGCCAATGCACACGTGATCAAGGTGCTTATCGAAAAAGGCCAGCTCCTCAAAGACGAGCCGTATCATCATTCCTATCCGCATTGTTGGCGCCACAAGACGCCGGTGATTTTTCGCGCCACGCCGCAGTGGTTTATTAGCATGGAACAAGCGGGCTTGCGCAAGGCGGCCCTCGAAGCGATTTCGCATGTGGACTGGATGCCGGCTTGGGGCGAACAGCGCATCACCAGCATGATTGCCGCTCGCCCAGACTGGTGCGTGTCGAGGCAACGCACCTGGGGTGTGCCGATTCCGTTGTTTGTCCACAAAGTGTCCGGAGAATTGCACCCGCGCACGCAAGAGCTGATCGAGGAAGTTGCCAAATTGGTGGAGCGCGACGGAATCGACGCGTGGTTTGATCTCAATGCATCTGCGGTCCTCGGCGTCGACCCTGATCAGTACGACAAAGCCACGGACGTGATGGACGTTTGGTTCGATTCGGGGGTGGTGCACCACAGCCTGCCGGTCACCCGGCCCGAGATTACGGCTCCGGCAGATTTGTACCTCGAAGGTTCGGACCAGCATCGCGGTTGGTTCCACTGTTCCCTGCTGACCTCGGTGGCTATGCATGGGCGAGCCCCTTATCGCGGCGTGCTGACGCACGGCTTCACGGTGGATGAAAACGGCCGCAAAATGTCCAAATCTTTGGGCAATATTCTCGCTCCGCAAAAGCTGACCAGCACCTTGGGTGCGGATGTTATCCGCCTCTGGGTGGCAGCGACCGACTATGCCAATGAGGTAAGCGTCTCAGAGGAAATCTTCAAGCGCATCGGGGATTCTTACCGGCGGATGCGCAACACTTTGCGCTTTTTATTGGGCAATCTGCATGGGTTTGATCCCCAGAAAGACACCGTGAATTTCGACGAGTTGGTGGCGATCGACCAATGGGTGATGGCCAAGACTTTTGCGCTGCAGAACGATGTCACGACGGCGTACCGGAACTACGAGTTTCACAAGATTTACCAAGAGATCCACAATTTCTGCGTTGTCGAACTCGGCGGTTTTTATCTCGACATTATCAAAGACCGGCTGTATACCACGGGCGCCCGCAGCAAGCCGCGCCGCTCGGCGCAGACTGCGCTGAATCATATTGCGCAGGCTATCGTGCGCTGGCTCGCGCCGATCTTGAGTTTCACGGCCGAAGAAGCCTGGAAATATTTGCCGGGAACCGAGGGTGAATCGGTGTTTTTAAGCTCGTGGCATCAGTTTCCCGCCGGTTCCGAACGCGTTCCCACCATCGATTGGACGGCGCTGATTGCGCTCAAGGCGGACGTGTCGCGAGAGCTCGAGCGTTTGCGTGCCTTGGGTGCCTTGGGGTCCTCGCTGGAAGCGGATGTGACGGTGTTCGTGTCGCCGGCTTTGGCACCGCGTTTCCAGAAAATGAGCGACGAGCTTCGCTTTCTATTGATTACCGGCAATGCCAAAATTTCAGCTTCTGGCGCGACGTCGCCGGCTGCGGTCAGGGCGACGCAAGAGGATGTGTGGATCGAAGTCAAACCGAGCAGCAGCCCCAAGTGCGTGCGCTGCTATCAGTTGCGCAGCGATGTAGGAAGCGAGCCCAATCACCCTGAGATTTGTTCGCGCTGCGTGCTCAATGTCGAAGGACCTGGCGAGGAGCGGTACTTCGCATGATGACTGGGCAACACAAGAGCGGCAGCGCGGCGGCGGCATGGTTGTTATTGTCGGTCGTAATCGTATTGGCGGATCAGGCCACCAAGTACTACATTGCTCAGCGCTTTGGCGAATTCGAGCACATCAGTTTGCTGCCCGTGCTCGACATCACCCGTATGCACAATGTGGGCGCCGCCTTCAGCTTTCTGGCATCGGCTTCCGGGTGGCAGCGCTGGGTGTTCATCGGACTGGCCGTGATAGTCAGCATCGGAATCATTGTATGGCTGCTGCGGTTGAAGGAGCGAGCCCATTGCTTGCTGGCTTGCGGACTGGCGCTGGTGCTCGGTGGGGCGCTGGGTAACCTCATCGATCGTATTCGCTTGGGATATGTCATCGACTTCATTCACTTTCACTGGGATCAAGCGTACTTTCCCGCGTTCAACGTAGCCGATTCGGCCATCACCGTCGGTGCCGCCTGCCTGCTGCTCGATGCGTTGTTTGAAGGAAAGCAAAAACCTGATGCAAATACTATTAGCTAACCCGCGCGGCTTCTGTGCTGGGGTCGATCGCGCCATCGATATCGTCGAACGGGCTGTCACGCTGTTCGGTGCGCCCATCTATGTACGGCACGAGGTGGTGCACAATAAATATGTGGTCGACCGCCTGCGCACCATCGGCGCGGTGTTTGTCGATGAGTTGAATGAGGTGCCCGACAACGCCACGGTTATTTTCAGCGCCCATGGGGTACCTCGCATCGTCCAGCAGGAAGCAAAGCGCCGCCTGCTGAATGTGTTTGACGCCACCTGCCCGCTGGTTACGAAGGTGCATATGGAGATCACGCGCTACGCACGCGAGGCGCGCGAGGTATTCCTGATCGGCCACGATGGACATCCGGAGGTGGAGGGCACCATAGGGCAGTTCGATGCAACGCTAGGCGGTTCGATTTACCTGGTGCAAACGGTTCAGGACGTGGCGAAGCTCAACGTTCGCAACCCCAAGCACGTGGCCTTCGTCACGCAGACGACGTTGTCTGTTGACGATACCGCATCGATTGTGACCGCTTTACGAGCACGCTTTCCCGATCTGAAGGCGCCGATCAAAGAAGACATTTGTTACGCCACGCAAAATCGTCAGGACGCCGTCAAAGAGCTCATCGGGCGCTGCGAGGTCTTGGTGGTGGTGGGATCGAAATCCAGTTCCAATTCAAATCGTTTGCGTGAAATGGCGGACAAGGCCTTTAAACCCGGCTATCTGGTCGATGGGCCGGAGGATATGCGCCGCGAATGGTTCGAGGGGATCAAGGCCGTCGGAGTGACGGCGGGTGCTTCGGCTCCGGAAGTTCTGGTCCAAGGGGTCATTGAGCGGTTGCGCCAATGGGGCGGAGAAGTGGCGGCTGAATTGGATGGACGCAAAGAGCATGTGATATTTGCCCTGCCCAAGGCCTTGCGCGACGTGGCAAGGCATCGCACCAGTCTTACGTCCGACGAGGCAGCGGGTTAGAATGCCGCCCCTTCCGACAATGCCGCAATAGCTCAGTTGGTAGAGCAACGCATTCGTAATGCGTGGGTCAGGGGTTCGAATCCTCTTTGCGGCACCATATTTATCAATTACTTAAAGTTTATTCCTGCTGTATTTTCGATGCATTTTCAGGACTCGCGGGCCGACACTGGGCTCTATCGTCTGGCATGAAGCGTAAGTTAACCGGCCGCTGCAGCACCGGTGCGAGTCCCCTTCGCAGCGGTATCTTGTTGCCACGGTAGACTGGCCACCATGACGCAGGAACTTTACATCCTGAGAATTATTGGTGTCGGCTCGAGGCATCGAGAGTGCCTTTCATGTTGACCGGCTCCTTTGCACTCGGGTACTACGGCAAGCCACGCATGACGCGCGATCTCGACTTCGTGGTCGCTCTATTGGATGATCAATGCGATGGCCTCGTGAAGGTCCTCTCGCCGGACTTCTACGTAGACGAGGATGCCGCACGCTCGGCAGTTAAAGCGCAAAGCATGTTCAATCTTATGCATCTGGACAGCGTTATAAAGGTAGATCTGAAGTGCGTAAGGATTCGGAATACAGACAGGTGGAGTCTGCGCGACGCAAAGCAGTGGATTTGGCTGGCGTGCTCACGTGGATCACCAGCCGCGAGGACTTGATCCTATCAAAGCTTGTCTGGGCCCGCTCCCACTCGGAGATGCAACTACGCGATGTCCGCACGTTGCTCGATGAGCCCGTTGATTGGCCGTACCTGACGCACTGGGCGAGGATACTGAACGTGGAAGGGATGCTCGATGAGGTGGAAGTGTGAATGACACAACGCGTGAGATGGAAAGGGTGATTACGGAGCGATACCGGCTTTTGACTTCCGATGAGCGTATGAGAATAGCCTCTTCGATGTTTGACACTGCGCGTGCAATCGTAGAGTCCTCGTTGCCGTCGAACCGGACTCGCAGAGATCGCCGCTTGGCCTTCGCGCGAGGTCTATACGCAGGCGAGATGCCTGGGGCCGCGCTTCTAGCGTTGAGAAGTGGGGTGCGTGTCCCCAGCAGCAAATCATAGCGAAACCGTGGCACATCGAATGATAGACTTTTATCGATGCAACGCGGTTTTAATATCCGCATTATCAATGACTTGCGATTCATTCCTGTAAAATAAATTAAATGGTGTAGCGATCGGCGCAATCTGGCTGCACTTGAGATGCATGAAGCGTATAAGGAAAAAATGAATCCACTTGTCAGTAAGGTTCATGGGAAGGAAAAACGCTGGAGCGTTGAATATGCCGCGCTCCGGCAAGTCTGTCTTGCGTCGGGTCTGAAGGAAGAACTGAAATGGGGCCAAGCTTGCTACGATTTCAAAGGTAGCAAAGTGGTTTTGATCCATGGCTTCAAGAGTTATTGCGCCCTGCTTTTTATGAAAGGCGCTTTGCTTCGAGACCCCAAGCACATCCTGGTTCAGCAAACCAAGAATGTGCAAGCCGCGCGGCAAATCCGCTTTGCTTCTCTTTCAGATATCAAAAAGCAGAAAGCGGCGGTAATGGCCTACATCAGAGAGGCCATTGCAGTTGAGAAATCCGGCCTCAAGGTGCAGATGAAAAGCGTGGCACAATTCGATGTGCCCGAAGAGTTTCAAAAGCGTTTGGATGGGGATCCAAAACTGGCCGCAGCGTTCCACGCGCTGACTCCCGGAAGGCGCAAAGGCTATCTGCTGCATTTTGGCGGAGCGAAACAATCAGCGACTCGGACCGCGCGTGTTGACAAACATGCGCCGAGGATTTTGCAAGGCTTGGGACTCGATGATTGAGGAAGCGCATTAGGGGATCACCCCTCGCCTAGATGGTTGGTAACAAGACAGTTGCGTCGAACGCGCCAAACCGTTTAACTGGCGGGTATGCCTTTCGTAACGGCCGAAAACCAAAAGAGCGCCTACGATGTCATCGTGATCGGCTCCGGCGCGGCCGGTGGCCAGTCGGCCTACACGCTGTGCATGGACGGCGCGAAAGTCCTGATGCTCGAAGCGGGCCGTCATTACACACCCGAAGCCGAATCGCCGATGTTTCGCACGCCGGATATGGCGCCCCTTGGGGGGGCGGGTACGCCGGACAAGCCGTTTGGCTTCTATGACGCGACGGTAGACGGCGGCTGGCAAGTGCCTGGTGAGCCTTATGTGCGCAACTCCGAGGAGGATGCGGGCCGCTTCGAGTGGTGGCGGGCGCGCATGTTGGGCGGTCGTACCAACCACTGGGGTCGCATATCGCTGCGCAATGGCCCTTACGACTTCAAGCCGCATAGCCGCGATGGTCTCGGTTTCGACTGGCCTATCGCTTATGAGGATATCGCTCCGTACTACGACAAGGTCGAGTTGCTGATCGGTGTGTACGGCAGCAACGAGGGTTTAGAGAACACGCCAAACTCGCCGGCGGGGTGCCTGTTGCCGCCGCCAACACCCATCGTCAGCGACTACTTGGTGCGGCAACGGGCCAAGCTTCTCGGCATACCCGTGATCCCGGGGCACCGTGCCGTTCTTACCCAACCGCTTGATTTCAGGAATTCTCCGGCGCGCTTGCATCCCGGTAACACCAAGGCGCAAAAAATAATTGCCGAGGAAATGCGCAGCCGCGCCACTTGCCTGTGGGCGACACCCTGCGGTAGCGGCTGCTCGGTCCGCGCAAATTATCAGTCGACGACCGTGCACTTACCGCCAGCCCTCAAAACCGGAAACCTCGACATCACGACCGATGCAATGGTTTACGAGATAACGCTGAGCGCAGAGGGCCGAGCGAACGGCGTGCGCTTCCTCGATCGGACGACCGGCAAGCAACGACACGCAGCCGCCAGGGTAGTCATACTGGCGGCCAGCGCCTGCGAGTCGGTTCGAATTCTGCTCAATTCCAAGAGCGCGCAGTTTCCCCAAGGCCTTGCGAATTCGAGCGGCAAAGTCGGTCGATATTTGATGGATACGGTAGGCTCGGGCGTAGGTGGGCAGATCCCACTGCTCGAGGGCTTGCCCCCGCTCAACGAAGACGCTGCAGATGGCCATCAATTGTACTTTCCCTGGTGGCTTTATCAGGAACAGCACGCCGGCAAACTCGGGTTCGCTCGCGGTTATCACATCGAATTCGGCGGCGGCAAGCGAATGCCGGGCTACGGCACGGCGGCCGGTCTTGAATGGCTCACGGGCGGCAGTTACGGGGTGAAGTTCAAACAGGACGTGCGTCGTTATTACGGATCGTTCGTTTGGTTCGACGGCCGCGGCGAGATGATCCCCAACGAGCAGTCGTTCTGCGAGATCGATTCCAGCGTGAAGGACAAGTGGGGCATTCCGGTACTGCGTTTTCACTGGCAGTGGTCAGAGCACGAGCTCCAACAGGCTGCCCATATGCAGAAAACCTTTGCACAAATCATCGATGCCATGGGCGGGCGGACACACGGTCCGATCAAAACCGACGGCGCCAAGGCGATTGCTCCAGGTGGTTCCATCATTCACGAAGTCGGCGGAGCAATCATGGGGCCGGATGCCTCGAAATCGGTCACCAATCAGTGGTGCCAAACTTGGGACGTCAAAAATCTATTTATCACCGATGGCGCCGTGTTTGCTTCCAACGCCGACAAGAACCCGACGCTGACCATCATGGCCCTGGCATGGCGCGCGGCGGATCACATCCTCGAGCGCATGCGGCGCAAGGAGCTGTAGATGGACCGGCGCACGACGATCAAATGGGTGTTGGCGGCCGGCGCCGCGTGGCCCGTGCTCAAGAACCGGGTCATGGCGGCCGATCCGCCGATCATGGCACGAGGCTACGGAACGGATCCCAACCTTATCGAACCCCGCCACCCCGGTGAGTTCTGGCCGCTGACCTTCAGCACGGCGCAACGCCAGCTGGCGGGCACTCTCAGCGATATCATCATCCCGGCCGATGAACATTCGCCCAGTGCCTCTGGCGTAGGGGTAGTGGATTTCATCGATGAGTGGATCAGTGCGCCCTATCCTCGTTACCAGCGAGACCGGACCCTCGTGCTGGGTGGATTAACCTGGTTGGACGCCGAGGGCGTGAGGCGCTTCGGCAAGGCATTTTCGCAGCTCGACGTAGCCGAGCAGCACGCGATATGCGATGACATCTGCGAGGTGTCGCGCGCGACCGCAGAGCGAAGCGAGGGCGCGCGGTTCTTTGCGTTGTACCGCGACTTGACGGCCGGCGGGTTCTACTCAAGCCCTGTAGGGCGAAAAGACTTGAAATTTATCGGCAACGTGCCGCTCGCGAAATTCGAAGGGCCGCCGATCGAATTGCTCAAGGCGCTGAAGCTGGCGTGAGCCGGCGATTCAGGTTTCATCGCAGCGATGATCTGCTTTGGCCAGCCGGTTGCTAGCGCGCGGGAACGGCGTCGAAAGCCACAGTAAGACGCGCCTGGTCGCTGGAAAAAGGTACGGTTCCGTGCCAGAAGTACGACGGAAACAGTACCAGCATGCCGACCGCGGGGCGAACCGAGTATTCCGGGAGCAGCGTCGGGGTCGTGACGATGCTTGGCTGGCCGAAGGTAAGGATTCCCGCGTCGGTTTGCGCATCGCTCATGCAATCGGGCAGATCGATATAGCAGGCCGAGGAAATCCAGCCGCGCGGGTGGACATGGCTGCGGTGATGTCCCGAGGTTCGCAGACGCACCGACCAACTGCCGTTAAAACGCCAAGCGCCGTTATTGCGGCGGCGCAATGGATCGGCTCCATGGCCCACGTGCTCAAGGTATTGAGTGAGGGGCGCTGCGAAGGCTGTGAACAGCGCTTGAATTACCGGATCGGCGCTTCGCCCCGGATCCAAACTGGTTTCCGTGCCATGGCG
>JANYAD010000072.1 GCA_025355165.1 Gammaproteobacteria bacterium
GAACTGCGAGCCGAAAAAGCTGCCACTCCGGACAACGGAGCGCATGCTGTTTGGATAATTGTAAGAAACTTCAATGGAAGTCACCTTAGAAATCGTAAGATGATTTGGTGGCATCTTTCCGGCGCGGCGCTGACGATTTGGGTGACACGGAATTGGACGACCGATCAGATAGTGACTGCTGCCGCCGCGACTGCGAGGTCATGGCCGCAGCAGCGTTTGCCCAATTAGCTGTAAAGTCTCGATGTTTCGTTTCCTCGAACCTGCCGCTCACGTCCGGCAGCACAGGGTCGATAGTGCCCATACACGTGAGGCCGGATCGCAGCTCGTTGAGTTCCGCTGAATAAACCGCGAAACCCTCCCCCAACTCCCGCGGCGCCTCCCGCATGATGGCGGCATGAACGACATCGCCAAATATGCAACTAAGGAGATGGCTATGAGCGGCTAGCTATTGTCTTTCTAACGCGCCTATGGCAGCTGCGAATCGAAAGCGCATATGGATTTCGATTGGCTATGGAACACATGGCGCTCAATGGGACAACGTCGCAACCGAGCGATAGTAAGATCCCGCGTAAGTTCTTGACTGCACTGGCTGAAATGGTGGGCCGTGTACCCACCGAACTATCCTAGTAAACCATTGACGCCATTAGACATCTTTCTCCGATAAAGTCGCGGTGGCCCATGTGGTGACCCACCGTGAAATCCGCTTCAAATGTCCCCCGTGGGCCGAAGACTCAAACCAGATTCTACACTCCCTGCCATATCGACTTCCGGCCACGACCGGTGGAGTTGCCCCATCAGACCGGACAGGCCGCGGGCTGGTAACTGCGGATAAATTCACGGGGTGATTTCATTCGCAGGGCTTTGTGTGGATGGCTTTCGTTGTAGTCCTCGAACCATGCCGACAACTGAGACAAGACCGTTTGAGCATCGGGGCGATCGTGAACATACACGTAATCTCGCTTGAAGGTTTTAACGAACGATTCGGCCATGCCGTTCGACTGGGGACTTCGCACCGGGGTATAGCATGGCACGAGGCCGAGTCGGGTCGCAAAGTCGATCGTCTCGTGCGCCCGGTAGCAGCTGCCATTGTCCGAGAGCCACTGCACCGGATGCGGCACAGTGCTGGACCCGAAGCGCTGCTCGACACTCTCGAGCATCAGATCGCGGATCATCTCACCGGTGACCCCACCGGTGCTGGCACGCCAGGCCATGACCTCTCGATCGCAGGTGTCGAGCGCAAAGGCCACTCGCACCACCTGGCTGTTCCAGCAAGCGATCTCGAAGCCGTCGGAGGTCCAGCGCAGGTTCGGTCGGATCGTAATGATCTTCCCGTCGTGAACGCGGCCCGAGGGCTTACCGGTGTATCGCTGCAAGAGCATCCCGTTCTGCGACATCAGGCGGTATACGCGCTTGTGGTTGACTCGCGCAAGGCTGTTTTTAAGCCTTTCTCGGTTCAGCAGCGCCGCGATCCGCCGGTAGCCGTAGGTGGGCCGCTCATCAACCAGCGAGCGCAGAGCCTTCAGCAGCTCAGCGTCCTCGGTTTTAAAATAAGCCGAGCGTGGCGTTGCCGATCCGTTCAGTCGTTGCGTCAGCTGAGATCGCGACACTCCGAGCACTTCAGCGACCCGCTTCACGGCGTATCCTCGTCCGGCAATGACGGCAAGCGCGGTATCCATTTTTTTTCGTGCGCTACTTTGACCGCTTCCCGCAGGATCTCATTCTCAACCGTCTTCTTGCCCAGGATCCGCTGCAGCTCGCGAACCTGCTTCTGCAAGGCTAGGATCTCCGCCTTGGCGACCACTTCATCGTCCGCCTTGATCGCTTCTTTGCCGCCTTCGCTCATGCGCCGCCTCCAGCCAAAGATCAGACTGGGGGCTATACCATGACGGCGGGCTACATAGGAAATCGTCATCCCAGGCTGCATCGCTTCATGCACCACAGACATCTTTTGTTCTGCGGTGTATCGGCGCCGGCGCTGGATCCCGGCAAACACTTCAACTCGATCAGCATTGTTAGACATAGTCGTAATACTAGGCGTAAACCTAGTCCTTATTTAATGCGACCGTGTCCGGTTCAAATAGGGGCTGCTCCACAGCGGTCAATCGACACCGGCTATCTCGGGTACCGACAATATTTGGCTGGTGCCTGGCATCGGCCAAGTTAAGGAACAAACAACGGTAAGTGGCGGCCCGACTGAGGTGAGCAGCGCCTCGGAGCTGCGCGGGTACTCGGTCAACGGTAAGGCGCATGGATTGGGCACAGCATCGGCTGTAACACTGAACTTGGTGAGCGCCAATTGCTTAGGTGGTCCGACTTTTTTTGCGCCAGCCAATGTGGCCTCTGACGGTACGAATTTTCTGGCAGTCGCGCTCGCTTGCGACAACAGTAGCGGAACTGTTCAAATCAAGTGGACCGCGACGCTGATTGGACCAGACGGAACGGCCAAGACTTCAGAGGATTTGACACCAGCTACAGGTATACCGGTACAGACTAATCTCGGAATACACGCAGTGGTAGGGGTTCGATGGGACCAACTACCTGATTGTCCACGAGGATATCCTCTATGGCACAACGAGCTCTCCCAATCTGGTGTCACTGCTGGTGTCGAGATCCGGATCCATTGTGAGCGGTCCGAACATCGTTGGCGCGGCTTTTCAAAGTAGCTTTCCCGTCGATTCGGAGGCATGGGGGTTCGACGGGAGTCGCTACCTGTTGGTGTACGGCGACGCCAATGCCAGTGTTCGACCGCCACAATTGTCGGGGTTGCTCATCTCGCCGACAACCGGCCTGCCCGATGGCGCCCCCTTTACGATCTCCAATACCAACATTTACAACCGCGACGGACCGGCGGTGGGCTTTGACGGTACAAATTATCTGGTGGTCTGGGGTGAATTCGGCCTCAATCCTACCGGCTTGCGGGCAATACGCATCTCGGCAGCAGGCGCTTTGTTAGACCCAACGCCGCTGCTCCTCATGGATGTCAGCAGTTTGTCCAAGAGCTCCAACGGAGTTTGTTGTGACCTCTCGCCGACGGTGACATTTGACGGAACGAACTACCTCGTGGCTTATCGGGACCCGCGAGGCGCGGCGCCCTACAGCAACACGGCGACCGTCGCGGCAGCCAGGGTCTCCCCTGCAGGTGTATTGCTCGATGGAACGGCAAGCATGCCAAGCATTGTTGTGGGCTCAGCGACCAACATCGTGGTGGACCGCGTGCGCAGCCCCTTCATCAACGGAGCCCATTGGTTGGCGTGGGGCAGCGGTAATCTCATCATCCTTGAGTGCTTCGCGCATATCGCCAGCCGGTGGGGTTGCCGCGGCGTGGCCCAATGGCTTTATCTTGGTGCCGCCAAGCGCTGCTGGGGCAACGGCCCAGTGGCCGGCCGTAGCGGCGGCTGGTTCGAATGGTGGCTTGGTGATGTGGTTGCAAGCGCAGCCAAACGCCACAAGCTCCACCTCATTGTGGTCGATGCCGATTTACTCGCCGGGACCTTAAAACATTCGGCAGTCGTCGGTTCGACCAACGGCAGCAAGCGAGAACGGTGCGCCGCGCCGTGTGACTCGCCCCAAGGATTTGCTCCACCCATTATTGGATCGGAAGCGGTTCCTGGATGATCGACTCACTGGAGAGGCAACCTTCAAACCGTTCATTGTTTATTATTTTTCAGTGACTTAAATAACGACGGATGTGGCGTCCCCACGGGGATTCGAACCCCGGTTCTCACCGTGAAAGGGTGGTGTCCTAGGCCTCTAGACGATGGGGACGCAGGCCGATCAATTGCTCAAGTCTCGAATCGAAAACTGGTGGAGCCAGGCGGGATCGAACCGCCGACCTCTTGCATGCCATGCAAGCGCTCTCCCAGCTGAGCTATGGCCCCACATGGAGGCGCGGCACGTTACCTGACACGTGCCATTTCGTCAAGAAAATGAATGGACTATGCGGTCCAGAGGGCCAGGGCCTGCGACAAACGCGAAAGCGATTCCGATTTGCCGAGAATGGCTAAAGTTGCATCTATGGGCGGCGACACGGTTCCGCCGCAGACGGCAAGCCTGATTGGCTGAGCCAACTTGCCCAGGGAAGTCCCCTTGGCGGCCGCGATGCCATTGATGAGCCCGTGTATGGCAGGGGCAGTCCAGTCATCAAGTGTTTCAAAATCTCTCACGGCCTGTCGCAATAGCAGGAGCGCTTCCGGATTGATGTGCTTACGCACCGCCTTCTCATCGTAGAATGAGGGCGGCCGGAAAAAGAACAAACTATTTAGCGCCATCTCGCGGACGGTCTTGGCTCGCTCGCGTTGAGCCACGATGATTTGCTCGAGCACCGCTTCATCGCTCGCTTGAATGTCTTCTTTTTCCAGATGCCAGCGCAACACCGGCACGATGCGAACCGCGGGAACTCGCATCAGGTGCTGCTGGTTAAGCCAAGCCAGCTTTTCGGCATTGAATGCCGATGCCGATTTGTTGACATCGGCAATGTCGAACAACCGAACCATTTCTTCCACGGTAAAAATTTCTTGGTCGCCATGCGACCAACCCAGGCGTGCCAAGTAATTGAGGAGCGCCTCGGGCAAGAAACCCTCGTCTCGATACTGCAGTACGCTCACAGCGCCGTGACGCTTGGAAAGCTTCGCGCCATCGGCCCCGAGAATCATGGGTAAGTGCGCATAAACCGGCGCGTGGGCACCCAGGGCGCGAAGCATGTTCAGTTGGCGCGGCGTATTGTTCAAGTGATCGTCACCGCGGATCACGTGCGTGATTTCCATGTCCATGTCATCGACGACCACGCAAAAATTGTAGGTCGGCGTGCCATCGGAGCGCGCGATGATCAGGTCGTCCAGCTCGGTGTTCTGGAACACAACCGGGCCATGAACCACATCGTTGACAACCACTTCCCCCACTAACGGGTTCTTGTATCGGACCACATGTGCCACGCCCGGCAGCGGATCGGTCCTCTCGCGCCAGCGACCATCATAGCGAGGCTTCTCACCGCGGGCGACCTGTTGGGCGCGCATCTGCTCCAGATCTTCCTTGGTACAATAACAGCGGTACGCCGTACCTTCGGCTAACATCTGCTCAATCACTTCCTTATATCGATCGAACCGCTTGGTCTGGAAGAAAGGGCCCTCGTCCTGTACCAATCCCGCCCACTCCATGCCGTCGAGAATTTGTTGGATGGCCGCGTCGGTGGAACGTTCCAAATCGGTATCTTCAATACGAAGGATGAATCGGCCGGAATGGCGACGCGCGAATAGCCAACAAAACAGTGCTGTCCGCAACCCGCCGATGTGTAAAAAGCCGGTGGGACTGGGCGCGAAGCGAGTGCGGACTATCATGCGTCGAAGATCTGAAATATGCGGGGCCGCGAGTTTAGCAGAGCCGTTCGATCTAAAGGCGGCGCCGACGTTTGTTTTAGCGCATTGTCGATGTCATACTTTGCAGCGTAACTTGGGCGGTTAGCTCAGCGGTAGAGCACTGCTTTCACACGGCAGGGGTCACAGGTTCAATCCCTGTACCGCCCACCATCGACCGATTCATTCGCATACGCTGCGCGCGGTAACCCTGCAGATCGAGCTCGTCTCCCAGGTCGTAACCGAGGGGGCAAGACGTGCAACTTTTGCAAGCCGCTCGATCTGCAGTGTTACCGCGAGCAGCGTATGCGAATGAATCGGTCGATGGTGG
>JANYAD010000090.1 GCA_025355165.1 Gammaproteobacteria bacterium
GGCAGCATCTGCCATGAACCGCCCGCCGAGGCGTCGGGCCTTGCAGGCCGCGCCTTCTCGACATCGGTGTCCTCACCCGCGTAGGATCGCCCTTCAGGGATACTGACGGGGAACTGCATGAACGCTACAGAAAAAAAACGCGGCGGATGGAGCTGGTGGTACCTCCTCTTCGTGATTCAATTTGCTGTCGCTCTATGGCCGCCCCTTTACAACAAAGCCGAACCCTATCTGTGGGGGATTCCGTTCTTTTATTGGTTCCAACTGTTTTGGGTGATCGTGAGCGCGGTGTTCACGGCCATTGTTTATTTCGCCGTCGAAGAATAAAAAAGTCATAGGGGACGCACGTGCCGGAAGTGAACTGGGTCGCACTGACGATTTTCGTATTGTTGTTCGGCTTCATTACCTGGTTGGGGTTTGCCGCGGCCCGGTGGCGCAAGGGCGACCTTGACCAGCTCAATGAATGGGGCTTGGGCGGCAGGCGCTTCGGTACCATCGTCACTTGGTTTCTGGTGGGCGGGGATGTCTACACCGCTTATACGTTCATCGCGATTCCGGCGCTGGCGTTCGGCGCCGGCGCGGTGGCCTTCTTCGCCGTGCCGTACACCATCATCATCTATCCGTTGATGTTTTTGATCTTTCGAAGACTATGGAATGTCTGCAGCAAGCACGGCTATATCACCGCGGGTGATTTCGTCAAAGGCCGCTTCGGCAATCGCTGGCTGGCCTTGGCGGTCACCGTCACCGGCATTGTCGCTACCATGCCCTACATTGCGCTGCAGCTCGTGGGCTTGCAGGTGGTCATTGGCGCGCTCGGCATCTCGGGAAGCGGATTCATGGCTGATCTGCCGCTGTTCATCGCTTTCGTGGTCTTGGCCGCCTTCACCTATTCGAGCGGCTTGCGTGCACCGGCGTCCATCGCCATCGTGAAGGACATTTTGATTTACATCACCGCGATCGCCGCGGTCATCGTCATCCCGTACGAGCTGGGCGGCTTCGGCAAAATATTTTCCGCCGTGCCGTCCCAGAAGCTGTTGTTAGCGCTGCCGGGTCCGATGAGCACCGGCTCGTACAGCGGCTATGCCACCCTCGCTCTGGGCTCGGCGCTGGCACTGTTCCTGTATCCTCATTCCCTGACCGGCATCTTGAGCGCCAGCAGCGGAAAGGTGATTCGCCGCAACGCGGCCATGCTGCCGGGATACACCTTCATGCTCGGCCTGTTGGCGCTGTTCGGTTTCTTCGTCATCGCGAGCGGCGTGGACAAGCTGCCGCAATATGCGGCCGGCTTCAAACAGTTCGGCAATAACTTTGCGGTGCCGGCGCTGCTGCTGCACAGCTTTCCGGCTTGGTTCGCCGGCATTGCATTCGCAGCCATCGGCATCGGCGCGCTGGTGCCCGCGGCGATCATGTCGATCGCAGCGGCCAATCTGTATACGCGCAACATTCATCGCGAATTCATCAACAAGAACCCCACCGACAAGCAGGAATCCCAAGTTGCAAAAATAACCTCGCTGATCGTCAAGGTCGGTGCGCTGGTGTTCATTTTATTCGTGCCGACGCAATATGCCGTGCAGCTGCAGCTGCTGGGCGGAATCTGGATCATCCAAACACTGCCGCCCGTGATGCTGGGCGCCTACACTCGCTGGTTCAATTCCTGGGCACTGCTGCTCGGTTGGGCGGTGGGCACGTTCGCCGGCACCTGGATGGCCATCGCGGTAAAGTTGACCAATACCTATCCTTTGCATTTGGGCAGCTTCACGATTCCCGGATATAGCGCCGTGTACAGCGTGATGCTGAATCTGGCCGTGGCAATAATCCTGACGCCGCTGTTCAATGCCCTGGCCGCCGATAAAACCCGACCCGACCAGACCAGGGCCGCTGACTATCACGCGTGAGAATTGCTCAAAATAGGCTCTGCAGCGTCAAATGGAGCCCGCAACCGCGCTAAGGCATTGTTTTAATTGCGCTGTCACAAAATCGTCACACTTCGGCTCGATAATCGCGGGTCAATGAACGCCTAATAGCCTTCGCGGCCAACGGCAGGTACCAACTGGAGCGGCCATATGAGAAACTTTCAGCGCCTATTTATCCTCGGGCTAGCAGCGGGCTTGAGCGTCGCGGCTGCCGCAGCCGACATCTCGGGCGCCGGCGCAACATTTCCCTATCCGATCTACGCCAAGTGGGCGGATGCCTACAAAAAAGGCACGGGCATTGGTCTGAACTATCAGTCAATCGGCTCCGGCGGTGGAATTAAACAAATCAAGGCGAAAACCGTCACGTTCGGCGCCTCGGACATGCCGCTGAAGCCGGATGATTTGAAAGCCTCGGGCTTGATTCAGTTTCCCATGATCATTGGGGGCGTTGTCCCAGTGGTTAACATCAAGGGCGTTGCGCCCGGGCAGCTACATTTGGATGGAGCAACCGTTGCCGGCATCTACCTGGGCGACATCAAGGCATGGAACGATGCGGCCATACAAAAACTCAATCCGAAACTGAGCTTGCCGAGCACGGCGATTGCGCCGGTGTATCGCTCGGACGGGTCGGGAACGAATTTTTTGTTCTCGGATTACCTCTCCAAGGCGAGCCCCAAGTTCCAGTCGAGCATCGGCGCGAATACCTCGGTGCAATGGCCCGTCGGCATCGGCGCCAAGGGCAACGAGGGTGTGGCCAACATGACCACCCAGACCGACGGTGCCATTGGTTACGTGGAATATGCCTTCGCCAAGCAAAACAAGATGTCCTACGCCGCGATGACCAACAAGGCCGGCAGCGTGGTCGAGCCGAGCGCCGAATCCTTCCAAGCCGCCGCGGCCAACGCCGATTGGGCTCATGCGGATAGCTTCTACGTGATTTTGACCGACCAAGCCGGCGCCAAAAGTTGGCCGATCACCGGTGCGAGCTTTATCCTCGTCTACAAACAGCCGCAGGATCCGGCAGCGGTTGCCGAGGCGTTGAAATTCTTTGCTTGGGCTTTCAAGGATGGCGCCGCCATGGCGGCCGAGCTTGACTATGTTCCCCTGCCCGAGGCGTTGACCGTGGAGGTGAAAAAGACCTGGGCTGCGCAAGTCAGAACGGCGGACGGCAAGCCGATGTGGCACGAATAGGCGCTTCGCGAATTCGCTAGCCACGATCCAGGTAGTTAAGATACGGTCGAGCCCGGCGTAGCCCTATGCCGGGCTCGACGTATTTATGGCAGGAGCGGGAGCGGAACTCACACGTGGCGATCATCGATCCGCGGCACGCCGCAAAGCAGCTGATTTTCGAAAGGGTATTCCGTTCAGCCACGTTCCTAGCGGCATTATTGGTGTTGTTGATTCTGGGCGGCGTGGCGGTTTCGCTGTTGCGCGGCGCTTGGCCGGCGTTGTCCCACTTTGGATTCTCATTCGTCAGCCGCGAAGTGTGGAACCCCGTCACCGACCAATTTGGCGCGCTCGCGCCGATTTACGGAACGGTGATGACCTCGCTGATCGCCATGCTGATCGCCGTTCCCACAGGATTCGGGATAGCGCTTTTCTTGACCGAGCTGTGTCCACCGCTGCTGAAGCGACCGATCGGTGTGGCGGTGGAATTGTTGGCGGCGGTGCCGAGCATCATCTTCGGCATTTGGGGATTGTTCGTGCTGGCGCCGGTGCTACAGCGACATGTACAGCCTTGGCTGATCCGCCATGTCGGCGACTTGCCGGCCATCGGTCATTTATTCAAGGGGCCGCCGTATGGGATAGGCATTCTGACGGCAGGCATCGTGCTCGCCATCATGGTGTTGCCGTTCATCGCCGCGACCATGCGCGATGTTTTCGACACCGTGCCGCCGATGCTCAAGGAATCTGGTTACGGTCTCGGTGCAACCACCTGGGAAGTCATCTGGAATGTGGTGGTGCCCCATTCACGCGTGGGCATCGTCGGCGGGGTCATGCTCGGCTTGGGACGCGCGCTCGGCGAAACCATGGCGGTGACCTTTGTGATCGGCAACGCGCACCGCATCAGTTCTTCGCTCATCGCGCCGGGAACTACTATTTCCTCCTCCATCGCCAACGAGTTCACCGAAGCGGTGGGAGACCTCTACACCTCCTCGCTGATTGCGCTGGGGCTCTTGTTGTTCCTCATTACCTTTACCGTGATCGCCGCCGCGCAGGCCATGCTGCGCAGGCTGGAGCGGCGCTCCGGGGTGGTCGCATGAATCGGCGCATGCGGCGTAAAATCAAGAACGGCGCATTTCTGTCGCTTTCTCTGGTTGCCACCCTGACCGGCCTTGCGTGTCTGGCGGCCATTTTGTTCACACTCATCTCCAACGGCGTAGCGGGGCTGTCGGGCCATATCTTTACGCAGATGACCCCGCCCCCAGGGGGGCAAGGCGGGCTGCTCAACGCCATTTACGGCAGTGCCATGATGACGCTGCTCGGGATATTGATCGGCTCGCCAATCGGCGTGCTGGCCGGAACTTACTTGGCGGAATACGGCAGAACCTCGCGTCTCAGCATGGTGATTCGTTTCATCAACGACGTGCTCTTGAGTGCCCCCTCGATCATCATCGGTCTGTTCGTCTATGAGATCGTCGTGGTCAGAATGGGGCATTTCTCCGCGATCGCCGGCGCTCTGGCGTTGGCGGTGTTGGCCATTCCCGTCACATTGCGCACCACCGAAGACATGCTGAATCTCGTTCCGATCGGCATGAAGGATTCTTCAGCGGCGCTGGGCGCTTATCCGTGGCGCACGATTTTGAGCGTGCTGTATCCGGCGGCGCGTAGCGGCATCGTCACCGGACTGCTGCTGGCGATCGCCCGCATCAGCGGTGAGACGGCGCCGCTGTTGTTCACGGCGCTCAACAACCAGTTCTGGAGCACGAATTTAAATGCGCCGATGGCGAATTTGCCGGTCGTGATCTTTCAATTCGCTTTAAGTCCTTACAAGGACTGGCAGGACCTGGCGTGGGCCGGGGCGTTGCTCATCACCATGACCATTCTGATTTTGAGTATTTCCGCCCGCGTGTTACTGGCGTTGCTACAGGCAGAGAAAGGCTCGGGCCGATGATTCCCTCCACCAAACCGCCGAAACATTTGAAAATGCGCGTGCCGCCTCCACTCGCTGCGGAACCGAAGGACTTAGGCCCGCCCAAGATCGAAGTTCGCTCGCTCAACTTCTTCTATGGCGCCGTTCAGGCGCTGCAAAACATCAATATGAGCCTCGCGGATCGCTCCATATCGGCTTTCATCGGTCCCTCGGGCTGCGGCAAATCGACGCTCTTGCGCGTGATGAATCGCATGTATGCGCTCTATCCCGGTCAGCGTGCCGAGGGTGAGGTGCGCATCGGCGGGGAGGATATCTTGAGTCCCTCGATCGATATCGCCGAGCTTCGCTACCGCGTCGGCATGGTGTTTCAAAAGCCGACACCGTTTCCGATGTCGGTATTCGACAACGTCGCCTTTGGGCTGCGCCTGGCGGGAGGCGTCCGCGGTACGGAGCTGAAAGCTCGCGTCGAATCGGCGTTGCGCGATGCCGCCATCTGGGATGAGGTGAAGGACAAGCTCAATGCCGATGGCCGCAGCCTCTCCGGCGGCCAGCAGCAGCGGCTGTGCATCGCGCGCGCGATCGCCGTGCAGCCTGAAGTCCTGCTGCTGGACGAACCGACGGCGGCGCTGGATCCTATTTCCACGCTGCGTGTCGAGGAGACCCTGCAGGCGTTGCGAGAAAAGTACTGCATCGTCGTGGTGACGCACAATTTGCAGCAAGCGGCGCGCGTCTCCAACGTCACCGGGTTCATGTTCATGGGGGAGTTGGTTGAAATAGGGCCATCCAACGAGATTTTCACCTCGCCCAAGAGCCGCAAGACCGATGATTACATCACCGGGCGTTTCGGTTAAGCGCGCATGAACGATCGCCATTCTGTCGGCAGCGCTGCACTACCGGCCGTTGCACCGGGCGAGACGGGCCGCAGTGGCGCCCCCGGCGATGGCGCCCCCGGCGAAGCTGCTGCGGGGGCCGGTGTCGCTACCACGGTGCGGGACAGTGTGTCCGATCCGGTGATGAGCGCTCGCCATGTCACCGTGCATTACGGCGACAAGTGCGCGGTCCGCAATGTCAGTCTTGATATCGGCCGCAATCAAGTGCTCGCACTGATCGGACCTTCAGGCTGTGGAAAGTCAACGTTCCTGCGCTGCTTGAACCGAATGAACGATACGATTCCGAGCGCGCGTGTCGATGGCACCATCATGCTCGACGGACAAAATATCTACAACAAAAAACAGGACGTCGCGCAACTACGAGCCCGGGTCGGAATAGTCTTTCAAAAGCCGACGCCATTTCCGCATTCGATATACTCCAACGTCGCGTACGGCCCGCGCATCCACGGTTTGGCCAAGGATCGCGCCGACATGGATGAGTTGGTTCAAACCAGTCTCGCACGGGCGGGTCTGTGGGAAGAAGTTAAAGACCGTCTGTCGACGCCCGGCACCAGCCTGTCCGGCGGCCAGCAGCAGCGGCTCTGCATCGCGCGCACCATCGCGGTTAATCCCGAAGTTATCCTGATGGATGAACCGACTTCGGCGTTGGATCCGATAGCGAGCGCCAGAATCGAAGACCTAATCGATGAACTGCGCGAGAACTATGCGATCGCCATCGTGACCCACAATATGCAGCAGGCCGCCCGGGTCTCGCAGCGCACCGCTTATTTTCACCTCGGCGATCTGATCGAGGTCGGCCCGACCGATCGGGTTTTCACCAATCCGCAGCAAAAACTCACCGAAGACTACATCACGGGTCGATTCGGCTAACGCTGCGCGCCGATAAAATCCTTGAGCACGGCGGTGCGCATGAGGTCCGGCGGAAGCAAGCCTTGGCCCAAAATGAAGTCGTGGAATTTTTTCTGATCGAATTTCTTGCCTAGCGCCGCTTCGGTTTCCTGGCGCAGCGACAGCAGCCGCGTATAACCGTAGAAATAGCTGTTCGCCTGGCCGGGGCTGCGGAAAGTGAAGCGCTCGACTTCTTCCTTGGCGAAGGCATGGCTTAGCATCACATCCTTCTCCAGCACCGAGTACGCCTGGGCCTGAGTGGCCGCACCGCTTTGCAGCTCCGGGTCGAGGAATGCGCGCGCGGCGCGCAGCAAGCGCAATTGCAGCGTCAGCAACTGACCTTCGGGCGGTTCGTAGGGTTGCATGATGTACTCTGCGTACAAGCCCCAGCCCTCGGCGTTGGTCGAGTTGAAAGCATACAGCGCGCGCGCGAGGCTCACGCCGTGCTCCACCATCGAATCGAATTG
>JANYAD010000099.1 GCA_025355165.1 Gammaproteobacteria bacterium
GCAAATTCGGATAGTTACCACGGCCGAAGCGGATGGCAATGTGATTGTTGGATCGCGAAAAATTGCTGGACGACTGGTTGGTGCCGGTTGCTAGTCCCGAGTTGATCAAGCAACACGGCATGCTGGAGCGCGGCACGTCTCTTGCGGAATATCCGTTGCTGGAGAGCGCCGATGAGCCGTGGCGAGTCTGGGCTCAGGTGACCGAGGAGGCTGCGTGGCACTCCCGGGCGCCCAGCATCGAGGATTCAGCGGGGCTGCTGGCGGCGGCCGAAGAAGGCTTAGGGTATGCGCTTGCCCGTTGGACGCTGGTTACGCGCTCGCTGCAGAAAGGCTCGCTCAAGATTGCCGGGTCGGGCGCAGTGCCGTACTCCTCGGCATATTATTTTGTTTGTCCGAAAAACTTTTTGGCGCTGCCTAAAGTGGCGCATTTTCGCGAATGGATATTCTCGGCCGCCGCCGCATTTCCGGCGCCTCCGGGGCGGGATGCATGAGGCAACCGACGCACCGTGAAAGCAAGCCGGCGGCTTAGGCTTTAGCGGCTCAAGTCGTTGAGGGTCTTGGTTTGCAGCGCCTTGGAGCGCCCGGCTGCCGCGCGGTTATGGCTCAAGCGCGCGTTGTCTTCTTGAGCGCCTAGGAAAAGCCGGGCCGAGGCCGCCATGGATTGCGGCTTGATGCCGAGTTTCGCGAAGCCATCTTCACTGCATACGCTGTCCACTTTCAGAGACCGGTAGTTATCGGTTGAGAAGGGGCGCCCGGGCACGAAATTCATGAAGAAGGCCTGCACGCTGCCCAGAAAATCCGGCAGACCGATGATCCAGCGGCGCCGATGCGTGAGTTTCGCCACCAATGCGACAATTTCGCGCAAGGTGTACTGCTGCGGGCCGCCGAGTTCATAAGTCTGACGGCTGCTCGAGCCGCCGTGCAGGCAACGCAGCATGGCATTCACCACATCATCCACGAACACGGGTTGGAGACGCGCTTGGGGCCTCGCGAAAGGGAAGATGACCGGAATCGCAGCCAACAGCGCGGCGAAGCGATTCAAGAACGAGTCGCCGGGACCGAACATCACCGACGGCCTAAATATCGTCCAGTCCAAGGCGGTGTTTTGGTCGCGAATCAGCTTTTCCGCCTCGCCCTTGGAGCGCAAATAATAGCTGGGTGCATCCGGGGCAGCTCTCAATGCCGAAATGTGCAGCAGACGCGTGACGCCGGCGGAGCGGGCGGCATTCAGCACGTGCTGCGTAAGCTCGGTATGCGCGCGCCGGAAGCCGGCGCCTCCAAAGCCGCGCTCGTTGAGGATCCCGACCAGATTGATGACCACATCCTTGCCGCGGAAACGCTCGCTCAGCTGTGCCTCCTGGTACACATCGCAGTTCTCAAGCCTGAGACCGGGCAGGACCAGTAAATGCTTGTGCAGCTCGCGGTCGCGCGACAACACTGTCACCTGATGACCGTCTTTGATCAAGCGCGCGACCAGCCGGGTTCCGAGAAAGCCGGAGCCTCCGAGAACGACGAGGGACAGCAGTCGCATCAGCGAATCGGCAGCAGCAGCGTGTCGCTGCCGCGGCGAACCCTGAGCAGGAGCACGGAGGCTCCCTTGACTGCCTCGCGAAACGATCGCATGTTGGTGACGGGCGTGCGGCCCACAGCCACGATGAGGTCCCCCGCTCGCAGGCCTGATTGCGCCGCGGCGCTGGCTTCTTGCACTCTATTTACCACAACACCGCCCTCATCCGGCACATCCGCCAATTCCGCGCCCTCGAGATTCTTGTTGAATTCAGCGAGGCCTGCGGATTCTACATCGCCGCGCTCGCCGATCAATGCGGTGACATTTCGCGGCTTGCCGTCGCGCAACAGCCCCAGCTCGACCTTGTCGCCCACGTGCAGCATGCCAATGGCGTTGCGCAGCTCGCCGGAGGTTTTCATGGTGTTGCCGTTCAGGGAGATAATGATGTCGCCGGTTTTGATTCCGGCGCGCTCCGCGGATGAGCCCTGAGCGACGCCTGCGACGAGCGCGCCGTTGGTCTCGGTGAGACCGAATTCCTTGGCGATATCGGCATTGATGCTATAGAGCTGCACGCCCAGTATGCCTCGTTTAACCTGCCCGAATTTAATCAGCTGGTCCATGCTCGATCGAACCATGTTTACCGGAATGGCAAATCCGATGCCGATGTTGCCGCCGCTGCCGGACAAAATGGCTGAATTGATGCCGACCAGCTCGCCGCGCAGGTTCACCAGCGCGCCGCCTGAATTACCCGGATTGATCGAGGCATCGGTTTGAATGAAATCTTCATAGCCGCCCGGTTCGGGATTGATGCCGGTGCGCCCCAAGGCGCTGACGATGCCTGCGGTCACCGTGTGCTGCAGACCGAATGGGTTGCCGATGGCGACAACGTAGTCGCCGACCTCGAGCTTGGCCGAGTCGCCGAGCGCCATCGCCACCAGATGGGGCTGTTTGGCTTGCAGCAGGGCGATATCCGCGCCTTCATCCGTGCCGATCACTTTTGCCGAGAAGGTTCGATTATCGAGCAGCGTAATCGTGATCTCGGTGGCGTTCTCGACGACATGATGATTGGTAATGATGTAGCCGTTTTTTGCGTCGACGATCACCCCGGAGCCGGCGCTCTGGAATTGACGCTCGCGCGGCCTCGCATCCGGCGGCGTATCGAAGAAGCGACGGAAGAACGGATCCTCCAACAGCCGATTGCGGCCGGAGCGGTCTTTGATGGTGCCACGCGTGGCGATGTTCACGACCGAGGGGGAGATGCGCTTCACCATGGGCGCCAGTGAGGGGAGCGGCGAGGCATCGGGGGCAGGAGTGAGCGCGTACACCGGGGTGCTGATGAAAGCGGCGGCGAGCGCGGCTTCTGCAAATTTCAGACGCAGATTCATGCGCAGTCCTCTCAAGGATCGTAGCCGCGCATACATGCCGCGGCTGAAAACAAAGCCTGTCCTTCGGCCTTGCTCGACAGAATCGCGATTTTACACGGAAGGGCGCGCGGCGGGCCCTGTTGAGAATTTTCCAAACAGCGGCAAGGTCGAGCGAAATTTTCTAATCGGACTAGAAGCCTACCGCCGCAAGGAATCGGTCAGCTTGGAGGGTTTTGAACTTTCGCTCGCAACGCAAGGAGCGAGGCGTAATAGTGTGACGTGGTTCAAAGTCAATGGGACATATTGTGGATAACGTGTGCAAACACAAGATCTTGCGATATACGTTTTCGAGCTTGACCTGCGCTTGCGAAAGTGTAATCAGCTAATTTCTCTCGATATTTCCATAACCCGTTGAAATATAGATATTTTTTCGGCCGAAAATAGTGTAAAAAATCCCTTGACGTTGATTGCCATCGCGCCGTACCCTCTCGGCACAAACACAAGATGTTGTGTTAGGCAGGCCCGTTGAATCCCTTCAGCTTAGGTTACGTCAGCAACACCTTTTTCGCGTGAACACCGCCTTTTGTGTTCAGGAATTAGCCCGATAAATATAAGCGGAGCGGCGTACATACCCATGAATACGGTGGTCAAAATACAGCCCAAAGACGTTGGCAGCATCCCTTACCAGGAAGCCTCTTTCGACATCTGGGATAAAAAATACCGGCTGACCTCTAAGGACGGGTCGCCCGTGGACAAGTCGATGGACGACACCTACAAGCGCGTCGCGCGTGCGCTTGCGGATGTAGAAGGCGAGCACTGCCGCGAGCAGTGGTACGACTCCTTTCTCTGGGCGTTGCGCCATGGCGCCATCCCGGCGGGTCGCGTGACCTCGAATGCCGGTGCATTGGATCACAAGCCGGCTACATCGACGATCAACTGCACCGTTTCCGGGACGATTCGCGATTCCATGGACGATATTCTAAAGAAGGTGCACGAAGCCGGTCTCACGCTCAAGGCCGGTTGCGGCATTGGCTATGAATTCTCAACCTTAAGGCCGCGCGGTGCCTACGTGTCCGGTGCGGGCGCCCATACCTCGGGGCCGCTGTCGTTCATGGATATTTACGACAAAATGTGTTTCACCGTCTCCTCGGCCGGCGGCCGGCGCGGTGCGCAGATGGGCACTTTCGACATCGGACATCCGGACGCACTGGAATTCATTCGCGCCAAGCGCGAGAACGGCCGTCTCAGGCAATTTAATTTATCCCTGCTCGTCACCGATGAATTCATGAAAGCCGTGAAGAGCGATGGCGAGTGGACGCTGGCATTCCCCTTGGGTAGGCAAGAATACGAAGCGGAGCGGCCCGATCTGACCGATACCGCCAAGTTCGTCTGGCGCGAATGGCCCTATACCGAGGGCTATGTCGCGAACGAAGAAGGTCTGGTGGTCTGCAAGATCTATAAGACATTGCCGGCGCGCCGGGTCTGGGACGTCATCATGACGTCCACGTACGATTTTGCCGAGCCGGGATTCATCCTCATCGACAAGGTCAATGAGATGAACAACAACTGGTGGACGGAAAATGTACGCGCCACCAATCCCTGCGGCGAGCAGCCGTTGCCTGCTTACGGATCGTGTCTGCTGGGCTCGGTGAATCTCACTAAATTCGTGATCGATCCGTTCACTGAAGATGCTCGTTTCGACTGGGAAACCTATCGCAAGGTGGTGAAGGTCTTTACGCGCATGTTGGACAATGTGGTCGAGATCAACGGCCTGCCCTTGGCGCAGCAACGCGAAGAAATTTTGCGCAAGCGCCGCCATGGCATGGGATTTCTCGGCTTGGGCTCCGCCATCACCATGCTGTGCATGAAGTACGGCTCCAAGAAATCGGTGGCTTTCTCCCAAAATGTGTCGCGAGAAATGGCCGTCGCCGGCTGGGAAGCTGCGCTCGACCTGACCAAGGAGAAGGGCCCGGCACCCATCATGAACGAGGAATTCACGGTGACGCGCGAAATGTTGCGCAAGCGCCCTGAGATGGTCAAGGACGGCTGGCGGGTAGGCGCGCGAGTGGCAGGCCGCGTGCTGCACGCACGCTACAGCCGCTACATGCAGCGTATCGCCGAGGCCTCGCCGGAATTGGTCGATGAGCTGGCCGAAGTCGGCGCGCGCTTCACGCACCACACCTCGATTGCGCCGACTGGCACCATCTCATTGTCCATCGCCAACAATGCCTCCAACGGCATCGAACCCTCCTTTGCGCACCACTATTTCCGCAATGTGCTGCGCGAAGGAAAGAAGTCCAAAGAAAAAATCGACGTGTTTTCCTTCGAGTTACTGGCATACCGAGAATTAGTCAATCCGCGCGCCATGCCCAACTCGCAAAACGCAGCCGAGAAATTGCCTGACTATTTTATTTCTGCCGATGACATCGGCCCGAAGGAGCACGTGGATATCCAGGCCGCCGCGCAGCTGTGGATCGATTCCTCGATATCCAAGACCGCCAATGTGCCCACCGATTACAAGTACGAGGATTTCAAAGATATTTACATGTACGCCTATGACCAGGGATTGAAGGGCTGTACGACGTTTCGCTTCAATCCCGAGGCTTTCCAGGGCGTGTTGGTCAAAGAAGACGATTTGAAGAACACCACCTATGTCTTCACATTGGAGGATGGCACCGAGGTGGAGGCGCGCGGCGATCAGGAGATCGAGTATGACGGTGAAATGCATACCGCCGCGAATTTGTTCGATGCACTCAAAGAAGGCTACTACGGGAAGTTTTGATCATGGCCCACATCAAAATCGGCAAGAAAATCGCTAAGTATCGCGTGCAGAAACCCGAAGTGAAGGAGGCGGCAGCGCTTACGCCCAAGGATGCATTGAAGAGTCAGGACAACGTGATCTGGATGCACGAGAAGCTCGAGCGTCCGGAAGTGCTGATCGGGTCGACTTACAAGATCAAGACCCCCGTGTCCGATCATGCGATGTATGTCACCATCAACGACATCGTCCTCAATGAAGGCACGCAGCACGAGCAGCGGCGGCCCTTCGAGGTCTTTATCAATTCCAAGAATCTCGATCACTTCCAGTGGATCGTGGCGTTGACGCGGGTCATTTCTGCGGTATTTCGCAAGGGCGGCGATACGACTTTCCTGGTCGATGAGCTCAAGGCAGTATTCGATCCAAAGGGCGGCTATTGGCAACCGGGAGGCAAGTTCATGCCCTCGACCATCGCCGAATTGGGCTATGTAATTGAGCGCCATCTGCAATCGATCGGACTGCTTAAGAAGCCGGAACTCGATGTGCACCAGCGCAAAATGGTCGACCAAAAGCGTGCCGAGTTCGAGGCGCGCACAAAGCAAACGGATGCCTTTTCCAAGTCGCATTTTCCAGATGGTGCGCAGCTTTGCGCCAAATGCAGCACCGCGGCCGTAGTCATGATGGACGGCTGCAACACCTGCTTGAATTGCGGCGACTCGAAGTGCGGATGAGCGGGTCATCGGCGTGGCAACCGATCAAGAAGCCGCGTCGCGCCGGGAAGCGTGGCAATCCGTCCGTTGCTCGCCAAATATAACGGCGGATTCGGAAAAAAATAACTATGCTTGAGCCTGCTCAAGCAACCGCGTGGCTTCGATTATGCAGCTAAAAGTTTTCACTGTTATCGGGCTGGTGCTCTGCTCGAGCCTTGCGTTGGCGCAGAATGCCAATCCCGCTGCGGGCACTTCTAATCCTCGAACCTTGGTCATTCGCGCGCAGTGGCTCATCGACGGAAGCAGCGAGAAGCCGCGGCGCGATGTGCAAATCGTGATTCGGGGTAATCGAATCATCGATGTGATTCCCGCCGGCTCCTCATCAGTGCCCCTCGATGCGCAAGTGATCGACTTGGGATCCGCTACGGTGCTGCCGGGCCTCATCGATACGCACACCCACATCTTTTTACAGGGCGAGGATCCTTCGGACGGCGGATACGATGCGCAATTGTTAAAGGCGCCTGCTTCGTATCGCGTGGCGCGCGCAGTCGTGTCCGCGCGCCGCGCCCTCGAGCAGGGCTTCACCAGTATTCGCGACATGGAAACCGAGGGTGCCGGCTACGGCGATGTCGGCATCAAGAAGGCGATCAATGAGGGGGTCATACCTGGGCCGCGGATGTGGGTGTCGACCCTGTCGATTTCCTCGACCGGTGGCTATCCCCTCGAAGACTACGCGCCGGAGGTCACGGTACCAAAAGGTTCGCAGCTGATCGACGGCGCGGTCGAGGCCCGTAAAGCTGCGCGCGAACAATTGGATCACGGTGCGGACTGGATCAAAGTGTATATGACCCACCGATCCTGGCTCGACGCGCACGGCGCGCTGGTTTCGCAGCCGACGCTCACCGTTGAGGAACTTAGGGCGATCGTCGACGAAACACACGGCTGGGGAAGGAAAGTCGCCTGCCACGCCTACAATGGACTAGGTTTGCAGCGCGCACTCGACGGAGGATGCGATTCGATCGAGCACGGTCTGGAGTTAGCGGACGCGCAAGTTGCGCAAATGCGCAAGCAGGGCACGTGGTACGTGCCGACCCTGCAGGTGTACTACACGGATTGGGACCCAGCGGACACGGATTCAGGAAAGCGCGACCGCAAGCGCGTTTCACTTCATGGCGTTTCCTTCACCAAAGCGCTGCATGCCGGTGTCAAAATCGCCTTCGGCACGGATGTGGGCGGGTTCAAGTGGTCCGAGCCGATCGCCGAGGAGTTTGCCCGCGAAGTGGAATTCGGTATGACGCCCATGCAAGCCATTCAATCGGCGACTTCGCGCGCGGCCGAACTGCTCGGCAAGCAAGGCGAGATCGGGGTGGTTGCAGCGGGGGCGTATGCGGACCTGATCGCCGTGCCAACCGATCCGCTCGCCGATGTGAACGTACTCAAGAACGTGACTTTCGTCATGAAGGACGGCGTCGTGTTCGCACCGCGCGAGGGATCACGCGCTGAGTCACGCTGAGTCCAGCGTGGGCAACCCTTCGGGCCGGGATCGACCCTCAGGGCCAAGCGATGGTGTCGCTTAGGAAGGGGACAGCGCTTTCAGCGTGGTCTCGCATTTCATAAAGATTCCTTCGACCAGCTTCGTGAGCACGACGGCCGCCATGTGCGGGGTTTCCAGTTCTTTCCTCAACGCTTCGGCTTCCTGCGGCAGCCGCATCGCCAGATCTTTCAAGATCCCGAGCATGGAGTCCGGCTGAAAGCCGCATTCCTTGGCGAGTTGTGCAAAATGCCGCGGAGTGATTTGCTCCAGCATCGAATCTGCGCCGATCTGCATCGCAAATTGAATGGTGTGCGGCGGAATCTGCCGGGGATGAGCCCAGGCACTCGCTACATCACGGAGCGGCGATAATCGCATGCTGAACCGATTGGTGCCCCGGGCGTAGAGCAACGAGAAGTTCTGCGCGTGCACCTCGATGGCGCCCAAGAAATACAGGAAGCATGCGCATTTCATCAGGCGTTCACGGTCCACGAACGGCTCATCGGAGGTGCTCAGCAGGCCGGTGAGTTCCTTGAAACCCGGACATTCTTGATTGTCGTCCCGCAGGCTCGAATGAGTCCCGAGGGCCTGGCAGGCATCTTCCTGGTGAACCCGTTGCCAGCGGCCGTCAATTTGCACTCGGTCGTAGCGTTCCACGACGAGCGTCGGGATGCCGCGCAGGAAATGCCATTCGGATCGAGCCGAGGACAGCCCGATGCGGCGCGCCAGGCACAGGCAAAAGTGCTGGTTTTCCGCGAATCCGTCCAAGCCGTTCGAAACGGGTTTGAAAATGTGCGTGGTCGGCGTAGGCCCACTCGGGATGCCCCAGCGCTTAAGATCGGCGTCGTAAAAAAAAGCCGTCTTCGCCTCGGAGCCGGACAACGAAAATTGTCCTTCCTCGCCGTTCTCGCGCCCTGCACCCACTTCGCGGATCAGATGGCGCATTCGCATGGCGAGGTCACTTTCGGTAAGCCATTGAACCCGGGGAGGGAGGGCATCCTCAGCCAAGATCTCCTCGAGCCGCTCCTCGCGGACAAATTGCACGGCGCCCGCGCAATCTTCTCCGACGTGAGCGAGGAGCGCGGCCGGATCCTGAGCGGAGACCTTGAAACGCCGAGACCAGGCAGCCACGGTGAGTACGTTATCGGGAAGCAATCCCGCTAAAAATGCCGTGACGTTGTTGCCCGAGTGAGGGCTGCTTCGAAGCGGCAGCGAGTGAGAGAGGGGATAGGCTGCGGGCGCGGTCAGCCAATCCTCGGCGTAAACCAAGCGGGTGCGGCCACCACGTGCCTCCAGAGTTCCGATCGCCCTGCCTTCCAAGAAGACGTGCAGTTTCATCGATGGCGGCGGAACGACTGCGGCACGGAATTTGCCGAGATGATGTCCGCCAAGCAGATGTGCGGATTAGAGGCCGCTTGCGCGGTCTCCTCCCAGGGGGTCGCGCCGCTCTGCAGGCGCACACCGAGATGGCTCAACGCTCGGAGCACTTTGCCGATCTGCGCAGTCTCCTTGCCCATTTCGACTTCGGAAACCCACTTCTGGCTGGCGCCGATTGCCTGTCCAAGGGCTGCCTGCGTGAGGCGGTGATGGCGGCGCGCGGCTGCGAGGATCTTGCCAATCTCGGCGGCCGAATGAGCCCACATGAAGTAAGTCCCGCGTAGAACAAAGCCTAGTGTATAACCGAGCAGACATAAGAAGTTGCAAAACGCTAAAAATAATCCAATTTATGTCCGAAAGATTATGGACAGTTTCAGACTACTGCTGAGGTTGGTCGGCGCGTCAGTTGGCTATGGGAACTCGCCCTTTGCTCTACTACACTTCGGCCCCAATGTTTCGAGCACCGATTTGCAACCCCGATCCATGCTCTGCGATGAGCTGTGACTCTCGCACCGAAGCGTTTAGGGTGATGGGCTCTGGCGGAGTAAGAAGCGGTGACGGGGCAACTTAGGACGAATGCGTGGAGGTTTGCCGCCGTGATGCCCACTTGGAATGATGGAGGCCATCTCTTGACCCTCGCCAACCGGCAGGACTTGGGCTGCATGGCCCACCTGTCACCGAAGTTCGATCCGCCGCCGAAGCTGTTTCTGGAACTGGGAGTGGTTTGCACATGATCAACAACAAGACACGCCGCCCAGGGCCCCTGGGTGTGGGATTCGTGGGCTCGGGGTTCAACGCCCGCTTTCACATGCAGGCCTTTCAAGCGGTGCGGGATGCCGAGGTGCGAGGGGTGTGGAGTCCCAATCTCAGTCATGCCAGCGCGGCAGCCGCGCTGGCCCGCAGCTTGGACATCGGTGAGGCCAAGGCTCACGGTTCCATCCGCGACATGGTGGCAGACCCCATGATCGAGGCGCTTTGGCTCACCGGACCGAACCATATGCGCTTGGAAAACATGGAGGAAATTGTTCATGCCCTCGAAAGCGGCGTGGGGACGCTGCGCGGCATCGCCTGCGAGAAACCGCTGGCGAGAAACCTCGCCGAGGCCAAGCGCATGGTTGCCCTGGTTGAGCGCGCCGGTGTCGCGCATGGTTATTTGGAAAATCAGTTATTCGCCCCGCAAATCGAGGCCGGCCGCACCCGGCTTTGGGCGCGCGGTGCGGCAAGCACCGGCCGACCCTACCTCGCGCGCGCCTCCGAGGAGCACAGCGGGCCCCACGCGCCTTGGTTCTGGCGCGGGGAACTGCAAGGCGGCGGCGTGCTGAATGACATGATGTGCCACTCGGTCCTGCTGGTTCGCCATTTGCTGACGCAACCCGGCAGTGCCGCTGCCTCGGTGCGACCGGTGCGCATCACCGGACACGTTGCAAGCCTCAAGTGGTCGCGCCCGCCCTACAGCGAGGAGCTGTCCGCGGCCTTCGGCCAAGAGGTGGACTACGCAAAGCGACCCTCAGAGGATTTCGCCAGCGTGACTATCGAATTCGAAACCCCCGAAAAGCAAATCCTCATTGGCGAAGCCTCGACGTCCTGGAGTTTCGTGGGCGCTGGCCTGCGCCTGTCCGCCGAACTCCTGGGGCCCGAATACTCGATGTCGTGGAATTCGCTCGACAGCGGACTCAACCTGTTTTTTTCGCGCAGGGTACGCGGCGGAGTCGGCGAGGATCTGGTCGAGAAGCAAAACGCCGAGCTGGGATTGATGCCGGTGGTGGCTAGCGAAGCTGCCGCGTATGGATACGAGAACGAAGACCGTCACTTCGTGCGGGCATTTCTCGGCAAGGAAACACCGCGGCTGACTTTCGATGACGGCCTGGAAGTGGTATCTCTGTTGATGGCGGCGTACCAAAGCGCCGAACTCGGCAAAACACTGGACTATCCGCCCCCCCGCCTTGAAAGCTATGTGCCGGCGGTGGCGCGCGGCGAATGGAAGGGAAATAAAAATGAACAAGACAGTAAATAAGGCAGCGCTGTTGGTAGGGATCCTCGTTCTGACCAGCTTGACTGCAGGCATTAGCGTGGCAGGCTCAGACGATGCGCGGGCCGCCATGAACTCACCCGGCACCTGGCAGACTTTATTCGACGGCAGATTGCTTGACACCTTTCGCGGCTGGCGGTCGGATGGCATGCCGGAGGGCTGGCACGTCGTGGACGGTACGCTCGCAAAGGAGGGGAACGTCGATGATCTGATCACTCGCCGGCAGTTCGGCAACTTCGAGCTCGAACTCGAATGGAAAATCGGCAAAGCCGGCAATAGCGGCGTCTTTTATCGCGGCACGCGTGAGTACGATCGGATTTACTGGAGCGCGCCGGAGTATCAGCTTCTTGATGATGCCAACGCGCCCGATGGACGCAATCCATTGACCGCAGCGGCGTCGGACTACGGTCTTTATGCCGCACCCGCAGGTGTAGTCAAGCCATTTGGTGAGTGGAACAAGACCGGCATCATCGTCAAGGGTAACCATGTCGAACACTGGCTGAATGCTCAGAAAGTTGTCGAATACGACTTAGACAGTCCTGACTGGAAGGCCAAAGTGGCGGCCAGCAAATTCTCGAAATATCCGAACTATGGCTTAGCCAAGGCGGGCCTCATCGGCATTCAGGGAGATCATTCCGGATCCTTGGCGCTGCGCCACATCCGAATCCGCGAACTGCCGTGATCGAAGCGCTCCCTGGCCGAGCCCCGGCGCCCACCATGCTGCGCGCGGCGCGCCTAGCGCTAATGATGTATTTGGAATATTTCATCTGGGGCGTGTGGTTCGTCACCATGGGCACCTACCTTGGTCAAACCCTGCATTTCACCGATGCGCAGATCGGACTCGCCTATGGAGCGACGGCCATCGGCGCGTTGGTGTCGCCCTTTTTCATCGGGATCGTCGCCGACCGCTGGTTCGCCAGCGAAAAGCTGCTGGCAGCGCTGCATTTTTTGGGCGCCGGCCTCATGTGGCTGGTATCGCGGCAGACATCGTTCGCCACATTCTACCCGCTGCTCATTCTCTACGCCCTGTGCTACATGCCGACGCTGTCGCTGACCAATTCCATCGCTTTCCATCACCTCAAGGAATCCAGCAGCTTTCCCTACGTTCGAGTGCTCGGCACATTGGGTTGGATTGCCGCAGGGATACTCATCGGCAAGAGCCTGCACGCCGATGCGCTGGTGGTGCCCCTCAAAATCGCGGCCGGCGCATCCTTGGTGATGGCCGCCTACTCGCTTTTGCTGCCGCACACACCGCCGCAAGCGGTGCATGCGCCTTTCAGGCTGCGGGACGCATTGGGCCTGGACGCGCTGCAACTTCTTAAGAAAAGCGATTTCTTGATGTTCGTGATCGGATCATTCTTACTCTGCATCCCCTTGCAGTTCTACTACACGTTCGCCAACCCGTTTTTGAATGAGATCAAAGTGCCTGAGGCCGCATTCATCCAGACCTTCGGGCAGGTCTCCGAAGTGGCCTTCATGCTGGCGCTCGCCTACTTACTGCGCACCTTCGGCATCAAGGTCATCATGCTG
>JANYAD010000144.1 GCA_025355165.1 Gammaproteobacteria bacterium
CTTAAGCGCGTGGTTGTCGGAGCTGTTGGCCTGGTTCTCTTGTACCGATATTTGACCATTGAAAGTCAACTTGCGCAGACGATCACTCGCCGTAAGACTTCCATTTGTCACGCTCAAGTTTTGTATGGCGGGGAAATGCAGCGGCGCGGTGCTGGCCTGCGTGGGTTTCTTCGCTGCGTCTTCGGGAAAATCCCAATTGGAACGCCCCGACGCGTCGCGCTCGAAGTCAATGGCCGGTGCTTCGAGCACCACGCGCGGAAAGATTACATGAAAGCCGAGCAATGACCTGAGGCTTAAGGTTGCTTCGAACCGCTTAACACGTAACATCTCCTTGGGCTTGGCCCACGGCGCATTGCTCAGAGCAAAGCCTTCCACCACCAGTGAGGGGTTGAATGAGAACGCGTGCACCTTCACAGTGCCGTCGATGCTCGCCGTACGGCCGGTTGCGTGCGAGGCTTCCCGTATGATGAGCCAACGCCAAAAACTGGAAGGCGCAAGGGCTACGCCGGCAATGAGTAGCACTAACAACAGTCCAATCGCCGCCGCAATCCGCTTCAGTACGCGGCCCGGCCCCGGATTAGGCGATCTTTGCGCAGTTGGATCGGTCGCGGTTCTCCCGCCAGTCTCGCTCGTCACATGACACCTTCGCTTTCGCTCACCCTACCTCGAAGGCCCACATGCAGTAGTCACCTGAACATCCATACCAAGCGTAAGAAACCACCGAGCTCATTTCCTTAGGGTGGTTTTGCCCCGCTCTCCATGAGAAGTCGAGTAAACAGGTAAAGGCGCGGCGAAATGCTATTCAGGTCGATCCATTCATGATCGGTATGAAAATCGCCGCCGATAAAACCCAGGCCATCGAGTGCCGCAGTTCCTTCCGACATGGCCAGTGCCGATTCGGAAGCACCACCGTTGCCGGACAATTCCGCAGTTTTGCCGATTTCTGCATAAAGCGCGCGTGCGCGGGCGGCGAGGGAGTCAATTCGCCCATTCTCCGTGAGCGGCGGGAAGGCAGGATCGCGAGAAACAACCACGGTTGTATCCGGAACTTCGGTTGTGCGGCTTCCCGCCTCTACCCGCGCCAGCACCGCCTCCAATTCTTCTGGCTTGCGGTATCGAACATTCAGTATCGCCTCGGCGGAGTCTGGAATGATGTTCGGACGATCGCCGGCGCGCAGTACGGTCACATTAACGGTGACACCGTTGCCCGACAGCGGGAAGGCGCCTTGAAGGGCAGCAAGTTGATGCATGAGCTCGACCGCAGCATTTCTCCCATCCTGAGGGGCCATTCCCGAATGAGCCGCGCGCCCCTTGACGCGAATATGCACGTTTGCGCTGCCCTTGCGCCAAACCGTTAGCGCATCCGGGGGATCGCCGGGTTCCATGTTGAATTCAACGTCATGTTCACGCGACAGGCGCCTGATCAGATTGGTCGACCCGGGCGACCCGCGTTCTTCGCTGTCGTCGAGCAACAAAGTGATGGTGCGAAAATCTTTAAAGCCCAGGTCATGCAGAATCTTCAGCGCGGTAAACGCGTTGACCACACCGGCTTTTTCATCGCCCACGCCAGGACCATAGGCACGATCCTTTTCTAGGCTGAACGGGCGCGCTGCGGCGGTGCCCGGTCCAAAGACCGTATCGATATGCGCGATGATGAGAATTCTGCCCCTGCCGGAGCCGTGGAAAACCGCGACCAAATTGTCCGGAAGTCCCGCAGCCTCCGCAGGCTCGGTCCTGACCTCGGCACCCAATTGCTGAAGGCGAGCGGACAGAACCGCCTCAACTTTCGCCCCGCCTTCCACGTCTCCTGTTCCGGAATCGATGTCAACGATCTCTTTGAGAAGGTCGATCGCCACGCTGCGGTTGGCTTGCACCGCTTGATAGACTTTTTCATTTCGAGCGGCAGCAAGCGCGTGGTCCTGGAAAACCAGTGCCAACAGGGTGCTCACCAACAGTGCTACGAGGCTTCGCCACAGCATGGTCATCTCCTAATCGAGTTACCGACCGCACGTTAGCATAAGATGTTTCGGGGTCCGCTATTTTACCTGCACTCCGTGTTTCCTGTTTACAATCAAGACTCACCGAAACGATGGGAAAATGGTTTGGGGAGAGAGCGATGCGGGAGCCAATCGGACGCCGTCAATTAATAGCGGGCGCGGGCGCTGCCTTGTTGTTCGGCGGGCTTGAGAGTTGTGCCGGCGCCTTGAAGCGTCCGAAGAGCGAGCCAACTTTGCACCTAAACCCGGTACGCGCAAGTGCGGACCGCATTACCCGCATAACCGTGTGCACGCGGCCGTTTCGCGCGCAAGGACCGCGGCTCGACACGGAAACCGTTGGCTCAAAACTCGTCGTCCATAATTACGGTCACGGCGGCAGCGGCTGGTCGCTGTCCTGGGGATCGAGCGCGGTCGCGGTCCGCAAAGCGATGGCGAGCGGTGAACGCGACATGGCGGTGGTTGGATGCGGGGCATTAGGTTTGACCTCGGCGCTGCTGCTGCAGCGAAATGGGGCCCGAGTCACCATCTATGCCAAAGAACTGCCGCCAGCCGTGCGCTCTTCACTGGCGACGGGAATATGGAGGCCCGGACTCGAGAATTTGCCTTGAGCAGCACGCCACCCCCGCGTTGAAGCAAACGTGGGCGGACATGGCGCGCACTTCCTATGAGGCGTACCAGAATTTTCTCGGTCTTCCAGGCACCCCGGTTGAGTATGTTGATACTTATTTTGTTGCAGATGAGCCGTTGTCCCTACGCCGCCGCCGAACGGCCGACACTCGGCCGCCCTTCGCTGAGCTGCAGCAGGAATTAATTGGCGATCTGATACCTCGCGGCACTGATTTCGCACCCGGCAGCCATTCGCTGGGCGCACGGTACCTGCGCAGAAACTCACTGATGATGTTCAATTTGTCAGCTTACACGCGCTTACTAATGGCCGACTTCATCGCTAACAGCGGAAGGATAGAGATCGCTGAATTTAACACGCCGGATGATTTTCGGAGAATCCGCGAAAGGACGCTCATTAATGCCACCGGCTATGGCGCGCGTGCACTATTTGGGGATCAAACGGTAACCCCGATTCGCGGACAGTTAGCGAGAGCGATTCCACAGCCGGATATCGACTACGCTCTCTTTTATAAAGGAGTCTCGTTCGTGCCGCGACCCGATGGCTTGGTATTCCAGGCAGTAGGCGAGAGCGATTACTACGGTTTTGATGACGAGACTGCGGTGCCGGACCGCGCCGAAGCGGAGCGTGCGGTTACCACCATAGCGCAGCTGTTCGAGCACTCCAACGCGTAGCGACACCGATTTAAACGTTTGCGGCTCTGCTTCCCTCTAAGCAGGAGAATGATTCACACGCTGCACAGAGTTTTAGCCATGGATTCAAACGCCGAGCCGGCGGATACGATTGCCGCGGCTGCCGCCGGCGATGTGGCGGCCTTTGAGCGCCTTTATCGGCAGTTCTCGCCCCGGGTTTACGGGTTGTGCTTGCGACTCACAGGGCAACGCGAGGCAGCCGAGGACTGTACCCAAGAATCGTTTGTTGCGGCATGGCGCTCACTGGCGCGATTTGAAAGGCGCAGCCGTTTCTCCACGTGGCTGCACCGGATCGCGGTGCATTGCGTGCTGTCGCGGCGCAAAGGCCTCAGAGCCGAGTACGAGGTCGCCGAACAGCACTCTGGATTACCGGAGCGCGCAGATCCGGGCAGCGGCGCCCCTCCTCTTGATGTCGAGCGCGCCATCGCCGCCCTGCCGGAAGGCGCTCGGCACGTCCTCGTGCTGGTTGGTATTTACGGTTATAGCCATGCCGAAGCGGCACAGGCAATGGGGATCGCCGAAGGCACCTGCAAAGCGCAATTGCATCGCGCACGCCGGTTATTGAGCTCGAGCCTGGGATTGGAGGACTCATGACAGATCGTCGGGAAAACGACCTTGATCGGCTGATCGCGAATCTGCCGAGAGACATCGCGCCGCCGGCCAATGTCTGGCCTAGTGTCGCCGCGCGACTGTCCCGCACGCCGCGCCATGGGCCGCCGCTGGCACTGGCGGCCTCGATTGCCATCGCCGCGGCCGTGCTGGCCAGTGTGTTCACGTGGGCTGTGCTTCAGGGCCGCTCGATGCCGCGGGCATTTCAGACCACGGCGGCGGCATCATTTGATGAACCGAGCGACCCCAAGTATCTGCGAGCTCGGGAATCGGTGGAAAAAACCTTTCGTGATCGGCTTGCGCTGCTTGATCCTGCCACCCGCGCCAAAATCGAGAAGAGCTTGGCGGTCATCCGGCAGGCACACCAAGACATCCGCCAGGCGTTGACAGCGGATCCGCAAAGCCCGGTGCTCGAACAGCTCTGGGAAAGTACCTGGCACGACGAATTCGACCTGTACGACCGCGTCGTCCAGGCCACCCAGCCCAGTATGATAAGGATCTAAGCCATGCCGCTTTCTCACACTTCAGTTAAAAAGTCTCTGTTCATCTTCGCATTCGCCGCCCTGATGTTGCCGTGGCTTAGCCATGGCGCAACCTCGGTGGACGAACACCGTGCGGCCAGTGCGCAGGGGGTCGTGGAAATCGACAATGTCGCCGGGTCGATCGAAGTGCAAGCGTGGGACAAAGGCGAAGTCGCGGTCACGGGGACAGCGGGCAAAGATGTCGAGCGCGTCGAGGTCACGAGCGAGGGCAACCACACTTTCGTAAAAGTGTTGCTGCCTCAAGGGCACCATTGGGGAAGCCAGGACGGTTCGGCACATCTGCTCATTCATGTGCCGACCAACAGCTCGATCTCCGCCTCTTTGGTGAGTTCCGAACTGAAGGTTTCGGGAACTCGGGGTGAATTGCAGTTGCGAACGGTGAGCGGGAATATCAGCGGCGAGGGCAGTGGCGACATGCATGCGAATTCGGTAAGCGGCGATATTCACCTGGATGTGCAGGGCGCGAAGCTCATTGAGGTCAAGACCATTAGCGGCGACATTGTGCTGACAGGCAAGACCCCCGAGATCGAAGCGACCACGGTAAGCGGCACGGCGCACCTTGAACTGGGTGTAGTCTCGCGCGCTCGATTCAAAACCATTTCCGGGGAAATCACGGCGTCCTTGGGAGCGGCGCCGGACGCGCAAATCGAGGGCGAGTCGGTAAGCGGCGATATTAAGCTCTCCTTTGCAAGCGAGCCACAGGCCGATTTTGATATACAAACCTTAAGCGGCGACATAGATAATTGTTTTGGACCCAAACCAAATGAACCGCGGTACGGACCGGGAAAACGTTTGTCGTTCAAAACAGGGGATAGCGGCGCACATGTTCGCGTATCGACTCGGAGCGGCGACGTGCGGTTGTGCGTGAAAAAGTAGAGCTGCCATAATTTCGCACCGGACCGTCAGCATAGGACTACTCGGGCTGCGGAGGAGCGCTGCTGGCTGGAAGTAACGCCGTTGACTAGGCTACTTACTCCTCACCGAGCATGAAGCCATAGGAGGGTGCATGAACACAGTAGCCCTATTATCTACACCAATCGAACTACCGGCGCTTCCCTACGATCAAGGAGCTCTCGCGCCCGTCATATCGGCGAATACCTTGAGCTTGCATTACGGCAAACATCATAAAAGCTACGTCGATACCTTGAACAAACTGATAGTCGGCACGGAATTCGCCGACATGCCCCTGCGAAGCATAATTCGCGCTACCTCGGCTCAGTCCGACCACGTCGAGATATTTAACAACGCGGCGCAAGCGTGGAATCACGCATTCTATTGGAAAAGTTTGAAGCCAAATGGCGGCGGAGAACCCCCCGCGCAATTGAAGCGCATGATGGAAGTATCGTTCGGCGGGGTGGACCAGTGCAAAAAGGAGCTGTCCAAAGCAGCGCTCAGTCAATTCGGCAGCGGCTGGGCCTGGCTCGTACAAGAGGGCGACAAGCTCAAAATTTTGAAGACTCGCAATGCTGAGAATCCCCTCGCGCAGGGGCCCAAGCCGCTCTTGAATATCGATGTCTGGGAGCACGCGTACTACTTGGATTATCAGAATCGCCGGGTTGACTATGTCAACGCGATGATCGATAAGCTCGCGAACTGGAGCTTTGCTGCGGAAAACCTCGGCGAAAAATAAGGCTGAGCGCCTCAGGCCGCTTGTTGCAGTGAGTGCTCACGACGGTCGGCCCGACGGGCGGTAATTTCTTCCGAAACATCCCACAAGCGCCTTGCCAGAACCCTGTCTTCGAGCAGCGGGTGGCCTTGTATGATTTTGCCATCCAGCCAATAGCTGCCCGAGACTCCTGCAGCCTGCGGGCTTGCAGCCAACCATGCCTGCGTGGCCGCGGCTCGGGCCGGCGGCTTGGCGAGCAAACGGGCGAAAAAACCGGTGGTTATCCGTGTGCGTGCAGATCCTGGATCGGCCGCGTTGACGACGATGCCGCGATTGCTCAGGCGCCGCGACAACTCTTTTGCATGCAGCGCGTTGGCCAATTTGGACTGTCCATAGAAGATCGACGACTCGTAGAAGCGGCGGCCGTCAAGATTGTCGAACATGATGCCCTCGGAGGGAGCGTGGCGGATGCCCGCATCGCCGCTAACGATCACAATGCGCCCGGTCCCATCGCGCAACAGATCTGTAAGAGCGTTGATCAGCGCGAAGTGTCCGACGTGATTGATCAGGAAATGCATTTCAACGCCGTAGCGGGTGCCTAGCGAGTGTAAGTTAGCCACCCCCGCATTGGTGACGATGGCATCGAGGAAGCCGGCCGAAGCGCGGATAGCAGCAGCGGCTGTGGCCACGGATTCCAAGTCGGCAAGGTCACAGGCAACGGGCACGCACAGCGGGCTCGCCTGAGCGCATGCCAGGGTTGCCGCCTTGATCGTGCGCGCCAAGCCGATGACCGTGGCACCATTGGCGGCGAAAGCGTTCATGGTTTCGAGGCCCAAGCCGGTATTGCATCCGGTTACCACGAGTCGCTTGCCACTAAGATCGATGCCCGCCAGAACGTGATCCGCTGTGCTGCGCCTGTCGAATCGATTGGACTTGCTCATAGCTTGGACCCCTTCTGATTGCTTTGATTTAGCGGCAGGCAAATCATGCGCACTGCAGCCGTCATCCCCTTGACAAATTCATCTTGAGTTTTGCAACTCTGTTTCAGGCCGCGAGCCGTGGCGTGCAGCGCCCGCGCCAGATCGGCGATCTCCAATCCCGCGCCGGCGCACGCCCGATCCATTGGCGAGGCGCCGAGCGCGCTCGCCAGCGCCGCCTCGAACCGGCATTCGTAGTCGCTGAGGGTTTTGACCGCCAGCGAAGAGCTCGCACACATCAAATCGCTGGCATCGGCGCCGAGGGAGCCGACGAATCGGCCCGACCAACACACGCACGCGCCGATCAGGCGCGTCTCCAAATTGTCCTCGGCTCGCGACAAGGCAGCCGTGGCGGCGGCCAGTTGATTGCGCAGTGAATGCGTCAATGCGCTTCGAAACAGCTCTTCCTTGCTGGCGAATGAAATATACAGACCCTGCCTCGACACGCCTGCAGCGCGGGCAACATCCTCCATGGAGGCTTTGCGAAATCCAAATCTCGAAAATACGCCCACCGCGGCCTCGAGCAGAGCGCAGATCTTGGAATCTGCCTGAGAGAGCAGGGGAGGGGAGAGCAAAGTGGTCATGTTAGGCATAATAGACAAAATAGACCCAATTTGTCAATCCAGCTCAATTTGGCAGCGGCAGCCAGTCCCTTGGCATACTGTGCCGCTATGTTCGCCCTTCCTCAGTCCCCGATTCCGAGCCTTGCAATCTTAGGTTCAGCACTTCGGTTCCCGGTTCGACGAATTTATTGCGTCGGGCGCAACTACGCCGAGCACGCGCGGGAGATGGGCAGTGACCATACGCAGGACTGCCCATTTTTCTTTAGCAAACCCGCTGATGCCATCGTTCCGAGCGGCTGGCGCGGGCCATTTCCGGTCAAGACGGCGGAGTTGCATCACGAAGTAGAACTGGTCATCGCGCTATCCAAGGGGGGCGCAAACATTCCCGCCAGTGACGCCGCCTCGATGATCTTCGGTTTTGCAGTCGGCATCGACTTGACGCGCCGGGATCTGCAGTCGGAGGCGAAAAAAATGGGGCGACCTTGGGATATGGCGAAGGGCTTCGATCACTCCGCGCCCATCGGTGCACTTGTTAAAGGCCTTCCGCCGCGGACAGGGCCTATCACCTTGACGATCGATGGTGGGCTGCGCCAGAGCGGTGATGTAAAGGATATGATCTGGAGTCCCGCGGAAATTATCGCAGCCCTTTCCGGCTACGTGCAACTCGCTCCAGGAGATCTGATCTTCACCGGTACCCCCGCGGGGGTCGGCGCCGTTCATCGGGGCCAGACGCTGCGGGCCACCATTGCGGCAGCCGAACCTCTTGAAATAAGCTTCGATTATTAATTAGGAAAAGTCTCATATGTTTCGCCTATTGTCTTTGCTGTTATGCCTCCCGCTCGTGAGCCAGGCCGCTGATCAGTACCGCCAGCGCGTCGACCGAGTGTTGCTGCAGACCCCACTGATAGACGGGCATAATGATCTGCCTTGGGAAATCCGCGATCGATTCAAGGGTGATCTTTCCTTGATCGATCTTTCGCAAGATACGCATCATTTGCCGGTGGGGCCGGATCAAGCAGCGTTCATGACGGACATTCCGCGCATGCATGCCGGGCACCTCGGTGCCCAGTTCTGGTCGGTATGGATACCGGTGAGCGTGCAGGGATTCGAGGCGGTGCAAATGACACTCGAGCAAATCGATTTGGTCAAACGTATGGCCGCGCGCTATCCAGAGGATCTCGCGATGGCCTACAGCGCCGCCGATATTCGGCGCATCCATAAGAGCCGCAAAATCGCTTCGCTCATCGGCATCGAAGGAGGACACCAAATCAATAGTTCCCTGGCGGTGCTGCGTCAAATGTACGACGCAGGCGCGCGCTACATGACGTTAACGCACACCACCAACACAGCGTGGGCGGATTCGGCCACGGATACTCCCGCCCACCAAGGCCTCACGTCTTTCGGCATTGACGTCGTAAAGGAAATGAATCGATTGGGAATGCTCATCGATTTGAGCCATGTGTCCCCTGAGACCATGAAAGCGGCGTTGGCGGCGAGTCAGGCTCCGGTGATTTTTTCGCATTCCTCGGCGCGTGCGCTCGATGACCATCCCCGCAATGTGCCGGACGATATCCTGCGCACCTTGGCTGCGAATGGCGGAGTGGTGATGGTGAATTTTGCGCCCCCTTATGTATCCGCGGCGCGGCATCGCTGGCAAGCTGACCGTGCTGCCGAACAAACGCGCTTCAATAGCCCGCCCTATGCCGGACTCTACATTGGCCAACCGGATCGGGCCAAGGCAGCACTCGCAGACTGGGACGCCAAGCATCCGCGGCCCGAGACCACACTCGCTCAAGTCGCGGACCACATCGACCACATTCGCCAAGTGGCGGGGGTCGAGCATGTGGGGCTGGGTTCGGATTTCGATGGGATTCCCGATACGCCGACCGGACTGGAAGGGGTTGATAAGTATCCTGCGCTGCTCGAGGAGTTGATGCGCCGGGGATGGAATGATTCGGACATCGCGAAAATCGCCGGTGAGAATTTGCTCCGTGCCATGGCGGCCGCCGAGCAGGTGAGCCTTCAATTGCGCGGCACACTGAAGCCGCATTGAGCAATGCGCAGTGGATGAAAATTCTGATTAGTTCGCGCTACGAACAGGGCTCGGAAACGGCACCGGTGAGTGATATATCAATAGTTTAGGGGCGACTAAAGCGAGCCCTTAGACTGGCCCACGTCTCGGGTGCGGGTAAGTAACTGACATAACCAAACCGCTGCGCGGAACCGCCGTGGCTTTTTCGCTACGCAGCGGAGCATTTCTCCAGGCGCTATTGACATTACGACATCAACTAATCGAATAATGCATGCCGCGGTGCGACTTCAAAAATATCTGCGCACCGAAGTAAGGCAGGACGACTATCCGGAAATGCTGCGGCGATGGGGTTGCATCGCTAGAGCAGGTGAAAGCGGCATCGCGCTTTCTCGGCCGGATGGGAGTGATTCTAAATGGATAAACGGTCTACTAACCGTTGCTGGGGAGTTTAACAATGACGATAAGAACGGTGGCACTGTTGCTTTCAGGCGCCGCGTTTGCGGCTTGTTGCGTTCCGGCTCTTGCTGCACCGGCCGCGACGACATCGCCGGGCGACGAAAACTCAATTGCGGAAATCGTTGTCACTGCCGAAAAGCGCAACGAGAATTTGGAAACAGTGCCCGTGGCGATATCCGCCTACACGTCAAAGACGCGAGACCTTATCGGTATCGAAAGCATCCAGGATATGACGAATTTCACTCCTGGCCTCGCGTACTCTACCTCTTTGGACCGGGCGTTCATCCGCGGGGTGGGCCGGCAAACCAATAACCTCGCCACCCAGCCCGGGGTCGCGACCTATGCCGATGGCGTCTATAACTCGAGCGTGGTCGCCGCCTCAGGCGATTCGATGTTTGAAGATCGGATTGAAATTCTACGTGGGCCCCAAGGCACCCTATACGGACGTAACGCCATTGCCGGTACGATTAATTCCGTCTCTAAGCGGCCAACGCCGGAGTGGACTGCGGAGGTGAGAGCCACCCTGGGGAACTACCATACTCGCAATGTCGAGGGCATGATCTCCGGTCCCATCAGCGATACGATGCGGTTCAAATTTGGCGGCTATCGCAACACTCAACAAGACGGCTACTATCGCAATGTTTTCAACGGCAAGAGTGAAAGCAGCAACTTAGGCAATGGCAACTACTTTTATTGGGAAGGCCAATTTGAGTGGGACATCACCCCTGACGTTGACTTTTGGCTGAAAGTTGATCAGTTAGGCTACAACGATGCTTACCGCGTGCCCACGAATACCACGGGCTCGTATGACTACGCGCCTTATCCGTCGTATTTCGTGCTTTTTCCCGGTGCCGCGTTTGGTTATACCCAACCCGGATATCAGCCGTCCAATTCGCAGAGCACGAATCCTGCCGACCGTAATATCCGCACCTTCAGCATGAACGATGTTAACAACGCGCATCTGAGCCGAACCTATCAAGTGACACCGCAATTGACCTGGCGTACGCCCTGGGCAGCGGATTTAAAGTACCTCGGCGCCTACACCACTTATTACTACAGCTTGTTCACCGACTATGACCAGACGAGCATTGGCTCTTACGTGTTTCCCGTCATTCCCGGAATCAATGCCTGCGGCGGATTTTCGTGCCCACCGCTGACCGTATTCCCGTCGATTTTCTCGCACTACATTGAGAACAAGAAATACTTCAGCAACGAAATCAACCTCACCTCGCACAGCGATTCGGCGCTGCAGTGGATCGTCGGACTATACGAATACAACGAACGCTATTTCCAAACACCGGGCACGCTCTATGCGCCGGGTCAAGCGCAACTGGCGCAGCCGCTCAACCCCACCGCTACGGCTCCCGCTGCACCGAATCCGGACCGGGCGGTTTACACTCAACAACAGAGAATGCACGCGAATTCCTTCGCGGCATTCGCCCAGAGCGATTGGAAATTCCTACCGACCTGGAAACTGACCGCGGGCTTGCGTTATACCTACGATGAAGTCGCGGGTAGCGAGCAGTTCCGCGAGATATGCTACGGCTACGGGCCATGCCTGCGTCTTCCAGCCCCGGGTCCGGCTATCTTGGGCGCGTTCACTCCGGTTCAAGACATCACGAGTACCATCCCCGCGATCGCCAGTTGCGTCACACCCGCCGGATGTCTCTATCCTGGCGTCAAGGGTTTACCGACGCTCAATCCAGCCACTGGCACATGGAACCGCAATTTGGGAGCCAGCTGGCACGCGCCCACCGGCACGGCAGGAATTGAATGGACGCCCAACCCGGACACATTGGCGTACCTTAAGTACAGTCGCGGTTATAAGTCCGGTGGCTTCAATGCCAGCACCATCGTGCCCAATCCAGAATCCCAGGCAGAACATATCGATGCCTTCGAGTTGGGTGGCAAGGAGGAATTCAGCAGGCAGTTGCAGGTCAACGCGGCGCTTTTCTATTACAACTACAAGGGTCTGCAGATCCCGCTGCCGCAGCCGGCGGGTAACGGCGTGTTCGTAACCGAAATCATCAACTTGCCGAAGGTCACCTCCTACGGAGCGGAACTCGAAGCGATCTGGCAACCCATCGCCAATCTTCAGTTCATCGCCGATTATGCGTACCTGCATGCGCGAATCAAGGACAGTCCGCTTCAAATTAACACCGTCAGCGGCGCAGCCGAGAGTGTCAACGGTAATACCGTGCCCGAATCCCCTCAGAGCAAGGTCGCCCTCAACGGCAATTACACCTGGCGCTTCGCGCCCGGCTCCCTGAACTATTCGGTAAGTTATATTTGGAAGGGCGCAACGCACGACAGCATATTCAACGAACGGTATTTCGTTGCACCGGAGTACAACCAGGTTGATATGCGCTTAAGCTGGAACGACGCGGCGGATCGATTCACGATCTTCGGCTACATCAAGAATCTGCAAAATAAGGTCGGTTATGACGGCGTCGGCGCGTATGCGGTCACAACGCCGGCGCCCGGCACGCAGGCTTGCGGTTTCAATGGTCCCTCGCCTTACTATTGCGACCAAACGCTGGGGATAACGCCGCCACGCACTTTCGGCGTCCAAGTCCAGTACAGATTGAAATAGCAGGTTTCTACAAAGGGGTCGAAGAACCCCAGATCCTCGATGCTCAAAAGGGCCCTCAGATGCTGAGAGGCCCTTTTTTTATACTGCCATGGGTTTGAGCATCGGCAATGCCCGTCGATGGTTAGTGAAATCGTCATTTTTCAAGAGGAACCTGTGCGCTGGCGCAAGCCCGATTTTGATCATCGTTCACGGTGGAAGCGGGGATTGAAGTCGCTGGACTCACTTCTTCCCGCTATTCGTACCGCACTTCAAGCCCTGCGCGGCCCGCGTGCGCGTTGATGTAGAAATGTCAGCAGAACCAGAGCAGCCTCATCGCGAGCAAGACGCGAGCGTCGAGCAGAACGGTGCTGCCCGCTATTAGGGAAAACGTTTCCGAACACAATAGTCTACAACGCCAAGTTGTGGGAGTCAGTCTCCTGCAGCGGCGAGCGCACGGCCAGATGCTTTCCCAGATCGTTCAACGGAATTTCCGATGCGCCCGGACCCGTCGTAGAAAACGCGATTGGCCGCAGCACTTGCAGTCTTTGTCCGAGGACGACCCGCTGATCGTGCACTGTGTTCAGATTCTTTCTTGCGCGTTCTCGCTCGTATCTGCGTCAAGCAGCGAAGTTAGTTTCTAAACGAGGGATCGATTCGGTCTAGGCGGCGCACTAGGCCCGGCCACACGAGGAGGTGCGGGCCTTGGTTGTTGGACACCATCCGCGCCTGCTCCATCGCCGTATCGATAATGCTCTGCGCGATGGGGATGAGTTCGCCGCCGCCGGCCAGAGCACGTACTTGGATCGCGCAGGTGGCTTCAAAGGTGTACATCAATTGAAACGCCTCTGCGACGCTCCGTCCGACCGTCAGCAACCCATGATTGCGCAGCATCAAAAAGCTCTTTTTGCCCATGTCGGCCACCAGACGCGGCTTCTCATCCTCGCGCAGCGCCACGCCCTCGTAATCATGGTAAGCCAGGTTCTGCAGAACAAAAATGGATTGCTGCGAGAGGGGCATGATTCCCCTTTTCTGAGCCGACACCGCCACGCCGTTGAGCGTATGGGTATGCAACACGCATTGCACATCATGCCGCGCCCCATGTATTGCGCTATGGATGGTGAAGCCTGCGGGGTTGACCGGCCACGGATTGTCCTCAACTTTGTTGCCCTGCATGTCGATCTTGACCAGGCTTGAGGCGGTAATTTCATCGAACATCATGCCGTACGGATTGATCAAAAAATGATGTTCGGGTCCGGGGACGCGAGCTGTGATGTGAGTGAAAACCAAATCGTCCCAATGGAAATGCGCCACCAGCCGGTAGGCGGCGGCTAAGTCAACGCGGATCGCTTTTTCTTCGGCGGAATAGCGCGCGGCAGCGTCGTCGGCAGTAACTGATTGCAACATCGCATTCTCCGGTGAGCGGCACCTAAAAGCGATTCTACCCTAAAAAAAAGGTACTTAAGACATGGCACGAGATCGGGCTGCCAGCGATAGCGGCGAACGGCGCCTCGGCCTAGGTGAAGGCGCTGTGGGGCAGCGAGACTTTCGAAGCTACGTTATTAATCGTGGCGCAAGCGCTCGACACCGCCGAACTTTCCGCGCTTGCGGTTTCGGGCCAAGCGGATGCAGCTCAATTTCGGTAGGCGCCGCACACGGAATGGGGCGGACTGTGCATTTTGTCGATGCTCGCTCTCATCAACATTGTTCTCGCGGTGTGGCGACCGCGGCTGTACAGCACGGTGACCCGATGCATTCGGCATTTATGCGGCGCTGCGCACCGGTGAATCCACCAGACGGCCCTTATCGACGTGCAGGGTGCGGGATGCATGATCCGCCGCAAGGGGGTCATGAGTGACCATGATGATGGTCTTTCCCTGCTCCCGATTGAGTGTCTGGAGAAGTCGCAATATCTCCTCCGCATTCTCCCGATCAAGATCTCCGGTGGGCTCATCGCACACCAAGAGCGTGGGATCCGCCACCAGCGCACGTGCAATTGAGACGCGTTGCTGCTGCCCGCCGGACAACTCGTTGGGTTTGTGAGACGCGCGGTCGGCAAGACCGACCAGTTCAAGCACCGCCCGCACGTTTTGCTTGCGTTGCGCAGAGGAGAGATTGGTCAACAGCAGCGGCACCTCGACGTTGCGCGCAGCCGTGAGCACCGGTAACAAGTTATAGAATTGGAAAACAAATCCAATGTGGCGAGCACGCCATTTGGCTAGCTTGCCGCCGGAGAGCTTATCGATGCGCTCACCGGCAACCGTCACTTCTCCCTCGCTCGGCTGATCTAAGCCTGCGATCAAATTGAGGAGAGTGGTTTTTCCGGACCCCGATGGCCCCATCAGTGCGAGGAACTCGCCTTGTTCGATCGCGAGGTTGACACCGTGCAGAACCTCGACCGATTGCTTGCCGCGCTGATATCGCTTAACGACGTTTTTCAGGGAAACCAGATTGCTCATCCGTGCTCCTTAGTGTTTTTCAATGCGTACCTGAGCACCGTCGCTGAGTTTACTTAAATCTCCCAGCGCTACCCTATTGCCGGCTTCCAGGCCCGCGACAATGATTTGACCTGAATTCGCTTTGCCGCCCAGTCGTACCGCGCGGCGCTCGACAGTCGATCCATGAACGATATAGACGATGCTGAGGTCACCCGTCGTCGTCACGGCTTCGGTTGGAACTATCACGCCGGACGCGACGCCCTTGCCGGTCTCAGGATTGCTGGATTTGTTCTCGCTCAGGAACGCGACGCGGGCACCCATCTCGGGAATGATGCGGGGATCTTTTTGCTTGATCGCTATGCGTACTTTCACGGTGGCCTTGGCGCGATCGGCTGTGGGAATCATGGCGATGACCGATCCCGGAATGTCCCACTCGGGGTAGGCATTTAATTTGATAGTGACGGGCTGTTGAGGACGAACGCGATTGATGAAGTTCTCGCTGACGTCGACCTCCACTTCGAGCGACTCCATGTCGACGATGGTGCCGATACCGGTGCGCGTGAAGCCGCCGCCTGCCGACATGGGCGAAACCATTTCACCGGGCTGAGCAGTCTTTTCGGTGACGATCCCGGCGAATGGCGCTCGAATCACGGTATCGTCAAGATTCCGCTGCGACACTTCCACCCCGGCGCGCGCGGCCTCAAGCCCTCGCTGGGCGATCAACAGGTTGTTTCGGGCTACATTGAATTGAGCATGGGACTCGTCAAAACTTTGCGCGCTGATCACGGCCGCCGATTTTTGCTTTTCACTGCGCGCAAATATCGGCTTTGCATCGTCAAAGGCGGTCTGAGCGGAAGCGACGCTGGCTTCAGCCTGCTGTAGTTGAGCCCGGCTCTGCGCCAACGAAGCCCTCCAGTTGGCGTCGTCCAGACGCGCTATGACTTCTCCGGCCTCGACGCGCTGACCTTCCTCGAGCATGACTTTGACGATTTTCCCTGTTACTTTGGAGGAAACCGTCGCGCGTCGGCGCGCGACGATATAGCCGGAGGCATCGAGAAGCGAGGCTCCGGCATCGCTCTTTGATCCGCTTGGTAGGGCTTGGGCCACGGCGATGGTGATCGGTTGCCCAGTTGGGCGCAAAAGATACCAAGTGCCAAGGGCGGCGATGATGAGCGCGGCAGAGCCGAGCCACCATTTGGCTTGACCGGATGAGGGAGGCGTAACGGTGCGATCGATGCGCAGCTGATTGAGGAGCGCCGCTTTGTCCGCTCCGATGGTTCGGTCGCCCAGATCGCTCATCGCCTCGTGTCTTTCCCTATGGTCTATCGGCTGATTCCTGACCCGCCGATTTGTCGCCGGCAGTGCGGAACGAACTGGAACGGCCGGTGAGTCTTTAATGTCCGCGAAAGGCGGGCCTTCGACCCTATTCTAGACGAATGAGTGTCTCCTGGCGAAGCGGCGAGGATGCGCCACCGCCCCACGCTCTCATATATCCTGCCTGCCGGGCGCGGCGCGTGGCATGATCCGTTCGCATCGGGCAAGGGAGGGGACTCATATGCTAGGTCGTATTGCATGGCTGGCTTCCGTGTTGTTATTCGCCACAAGTGAAGGGGCACAGGCAGCAGCCCATGCCAGAGAGCTCCCCGCACTGGACGCGCAGGGCTTCTCTGTTGAGCGCCTCGGCAAACTCGACGCTGCGATGCAGTCGTTAGTTGATAACAAGAAACTCGCCGGCCTCGTCACCGTGCTTGCAAGGCACGGAAAAATCGTCGAGCAAAGAAGCTATGGATACGCCGATGTTGCTGGCCGCAAGCCGATGCAAAAAGACACCATCGTGCGCATTTACTCCATGACCAAGCCGATCACCGGCGTTGCCATGATGATGTTGTACGAAGAGGGAAAATGGAAACCAAGCGATCCCATCTCCCGTTATATTCCCGAATTTCGCGATTTGAAGGTGTACTCGGGGCTCGATAAGGACGGCAAGTCTACGCTCGACAAGCCCTCGCATGCTCCGACCATGGGCGAGCTGATGTCGCATAGCGCGGGTTTCACATACGGTTTTTTTGGGTCGACGCCGGTCGACAAGCTCTATCAGGAAGCGCAGCTCCTCAATGCATCCTCACTACAGGAGTTCATCGAGCGCGTTTCGAAGCTGCCATTGCTGTACCAACCCGGAGAAGGTTGGGTTTACAGCATCTCAGTGGATATCCAAGGTTATTTGGTGGAAAAACTTTCCGGCAAGCCCTTTGCCGATTTCCTGCGTGATCGAATTTTCATGCCGCTTGGGATGAAGGACACCGGCTTCTACGTACCCGTGGACAAGCTTGAGCGGGTGGCTAGTGTCTATCAAAGCGACATCAATGAAGGGGTGAGCGCTATGCCTAAGGATCCGGGGATCAGCCAACCTCCCGGGATGCCTTCGGGCGGCGGCGGTCTATATTCAACCGCCTCGGACTACCTGCAATTCGCACAGATGGTGCTCAATGGCGGCGAATTGAATGGTGTTCGGTTATTGGCGCCTAGCTCGATCGATCTGATGCGCGCGAATCACCTTTCCGATGAGGTCAAGAATGCTAAAAAATTCGGCATCGGTCTCTATCAAATGCAGCCGGGACTCGGTTTTGGCTACGACTTTGCAATTTTGGAAGAACCCTTGAAGCTCGGCAGCACGGCAGGCCGGGGTACTTACCTGTGGGACGGCATCGCCGGCACGTGGTTCTGGATTGATCCGGCCAATGACCTGCTCTTTATCGGTATGGTGCAACGTTGGCTGATGGCTCCGGGTGCGCCGGATTTGGAGAACCTATCGCGAGCATTGACATACCAAGCGCTCGTGAGCCCCAGTAGATAGCTTTAGCTTCATCATCGTTGGAAACATCATGAAAAAAACATTTCTTGCGGCCGTTGCGGCCTGCAGCCTGCTATTCGGCGGCGCTTGCGGCGCGGCAGGCGAATTGTCTGCGCAGGACACGGTCGACATTCAACAACTCTATGCAAGATACAACATCGCAATCGATAGCGGCGATGCGCAAGGCTGGGCCGCCACCTTCACGCCGGACGGAGTTTTCAATGCCATCAGTGGCCATGCCGCGCTTGCGGAGTTTGTCAACACGTGGCGAGAGAAGCTCAGTGGCGCATCTCGGCGTCATTGGAACAATAATCTGCGCATAACGGGTAATTCAAAAGAAGCGTCCGGATTTGTATTTCTCATGCTGATCGATGTCAGCACCAAACCCATTAGTATCGTGGGTACGGCTACTTATACGGATAGCCTCGTCAAAACCAAGGACGGATGGCGCTTCACGAAACGCACCACGATGAGCGACAGTGCGCCCGCGGCGCCGCCCGTAAAGGACTAATCGCGGATGACGCAGGGTGGCGGCGTGCCATCCCGGCATAGGGTAGGGCCTTGATTGCGCGGTGCTGCGCCGGTACTGTCCTCATGAGGAATGCCGCCGCCTCCGCCGAGACAACCTGAGATGCAGGTAGCGAGCAGAAAAGTGACCAGTAGCTTCAAGGGCGATTCCTTAGAACAAAAGTATTCGTGATTTGAGCATGCGCCCCAAACCCAGGTCGGTAAAGAGGCGAGCGGCGGCAGCGATCGTCGCCTTAGCTCCTACAGTGCAGCGATGAGTGTTGAGCTCATCAGAGCTGCGCCTGCAGAGGAGTCCGCCTTACAGAACCTTTTTCAGCTCTACATTCACGATTTTTCTCAATTGTGGGCCGGAACCCCGCGAGGGGACGTCAATGCTCTCGGCAGATTCGAGGACTATCCCTTGGGCGAGTATTGGCATCGGCCCAACTGGACGGCGTTTTTTATCCGGCACGGCGGCCGGCTCGCGGGTTTTTGCTTGGTAAACGATCACATTCATTCCGGCGCGTCTCTCGAGCGCAGCATCGGTGAATTTTTTATTCTCCGTAAGCATCGTATGCAGGGCGTCGGGCGCAGCGCCGCCGAGCAGATTTTCAACGCCTATCCCGGCTTATGGGAAGTGGCCGTGGCGCGCAACAATCTCAAAGCTCAGGCGTTCTGGCGCACGACGATTCGCGAGTACGCGGCAGCGTCCGAGATCCGCGAGTTAGACATGCAGAATGCACGCTGGAACGGCCCCGTTTTTCAATTCAAACGCGGCGTTTAGCGGAAGATTACGCGTAGATATCGATAATGGCCGTCCTCGCGCTCGAAGTAGAGAGGACTTGGGTGCGGGCGTACGCGTGCGCGGCGCTGAGCGGGAATCCGCCGCTCGATACCCGGGCTATAACTTCAAGTCCAGTGTGGCGGACCGAAGAGGTCAGAGCGCGAGAAGAACCTCGATTGGCGCCCGTGGGAGCCCCCGGCACAATTGCAATATGGCGGCGCGGGATGGCTTCGCCGGCCAAGATAAGCGTTTGCTTTTCTGGGTAGATTTTCACGATACTGAAAGCACTCATTGCTTGCGTCCCCAAACCTTACCAGGGTCTCAGCACTGGTGGCGGCAAACCAGCCGCGTCGACTTACAGCAGGTAAAATCCACAAAAAATTGTTTTAATAACAATTAATTAAGGATTTATCTTCAACTATAATCTAGAAACTCAAAGTGATTTTTCCGTGCCTTAAGATGCATCGCTGCTCGAAGGCAGCCAGACCGCCGTATGGCTTATTTGCCCCAGAGATGGACCGCCCCCTGGTTCGCCGATTGCGATATAAAAAACCTCGGGCCGGGTCCGGGTAGGCTTGGGTAGTAGCTTAATAAAGAAGCTAGTTGAACTCTTACCCTTTGGAAACGACTGGGTGACCTTCGCCTGGTCGACGTAGTCAACGCCGGGTTGCGCTGAAGCTGCTTCGGTCCACCACACGAACGGGCTATCGGTGCGAGTGGGATGAGATCGGTGCACACGAATTTCGGCAAAGCGCTCTCCCGGCCGCGCTTCATATTCCCTCACGGAGACGGCCAGGGGACGCCTCGCGCCGGCGGATTTTACATGGCTCTCGCCGGACTTTGTTACAACGCTCGGCGATTGCGTGGCAGGTGCGGATGAACTGCCAGTCTCGGAGAGCACCAAGCCGCCATGGTTTACCTCCTCACTCGTGGGCGGCTCGACATTGCTCCGGCCACCAGCCAAAGCCTGGGAGACAGCGCCCCCGAAGCTCCCCAGATGCTGCGTACGTTGGAAAAGGATCGACCCCCCGACTGTAGCAGCCAATAATCCCGCGACGGCGGTAACGCTAAAAAGCAGTCCAGTGCGTTGATGGCTCGCTCGTTCGGGCTTAAGCTCGGTTGCGCCCGGGAGCGCCACAGGAGCGCCGCCGTCCGGGCTCAATCGATTTGCCCACTCACGCACTGATATTGAGCGGCCGCCTCGATGCCATGACAACCCTTTCGTCAGCATTTTCCATTGTCTTCCAGACACATCCGGCGGGCGAGTCGCAACCACGGCAAAGTCACGCACCTCGGTGGAGCGTCGGCGCTGAAAGGGATGGTTTCCTGCCAGCAGTTCGTAACTAATGCAGGCGAGGGAGTAAAGATCGTCGCGCGGGTCTGCAGCGCGGCCTGCCAACACTTCGCAAGACGCGTATGCCTGTGCCGCGGCTACACCCGGTCTGGCATCAGGGTGATTGGCTTCCTGTTTGCTTGACAGGGAAGCCCCAAAATCAAGGATGCGGACTTCGCCGGCCTGAGTGAGGACGATATTGTGCGGCGTCAGATCACCGTGAACAACACCGCGGCCATGGGCATGCTCCAGTCCCGCGGCAATCTGCCGGATGATCGCCCAAGCGTGCGGACGATGCATGGGTTGCGATTGGAATCGGGCGAGCACGGTGCTCAGCAGTTCCCCTTCGAGCAACTCCATCGTGAAGAAGTCCAGGTCACCGTCCCGATCCAATTCAAAAACGTTAACGATATTTCGGTGCGACAACATCTGCGCGCAATAGAGCTCACGCCGCAATGATTCAACCATGGCCTGCCGATCGACACCCGCATGGAGAATTTTAATGGCGACGTACTGCAGTTCGGCCGGCAAGCTGGAGCGATACTTGTCCAAGGCCTTGAACACCGTACCCGTGCCGCCGCTGCCAAGGCGTTTCTCGATTAAGTACCGATCGCGAAGTACTCGGCCGATTTCTATTGTTTCTGGCGGCTGTGCTTGGCTGACGAAAGGTAGCGACTGTGCATCTTGTTTAGCAAGTTTCAGCTCTATGGTGGGGCTCTCATCAACGGTCGGATCGTCGTCGGCCATCGCCTCTAAAAAACCAACATTTGCAGGCGAGAATTGGCCATCGCTTTCCAAGCGCTCAACGACCGCCATGAGCTTGGGTTTCGATTCAGGAGCAAGGCGAAGCTGCACACCGATGGCATCGGCAAGCTCATCCTCGCCAAATTTGCCACGCACCGCCTCTACAAATTCAAATTCGTCGGTGTCGCCAACCACCAGCGCGTCGAAGCACTGCTGCAGTTCCAGTTTCATATCAACCGCCATATCGGCGAGGTCGGCGCTTTCATTCATAAGTACTGTTCTGCGTTCCACACGATCAATCGTAGCTGCCAGCCGCGCAGCGGCGGGACCACTGTGATGCTGTTACGTCCCGATGTATGTCAGAAAACGCCGCATTCGCAGGACAACTTGGATCAGACGACGCAAATTGGCGACAGACGTCCGGCTGACATGAGCAAAAAGGGCGGCAATTTTGACGTCGAATGCACCGATGGATAAGCTGCAACTGCATCAACACTCTTCATATGCTCATTATAATCATAATCGCATCACATGGGGCCTGCGCGCGATTGCAGCGATAACAGCCATGCCTCTATATCGCGTTCGAAATAGCACTTATATCCGGCAAACGAGCGTTCACCTGCCGATTTGCGGCTTCGTTCAATACAGCGATACCCCCGGTCGGCACAAATCCGGCGACGAACTCTTCGATCGAGAGGAGACCGACGCTCGCAAACTGTGCTTCGATCTTGAGATGGAGCAGACTCAGACCCTGCCTAGGCGACTTTACAAAATCTGTAGGTGCGCGGGCGGCGAAACCTGGGAACCCGATTAGCGCAGCGCTGTTTTGCGGATCAAGCCCGCGACGCGGCGGCACTCGTGAATCTGAGGAGCTCAGGGAGCGACCGGATTTCGTTAAACCTGCAAGCGTTGACCAGCTGAGCTTGCTGATCGGGGATCGCAATAAACATAACGCGTTCGGGCGATCGCCGGATTCAAGAAAGTGCAAATCCCCAATTGGAATGTTGTTGTGGCGCTGTCGAAATTTCTCAAGCTCGTACGTCGTCACTCAGAGGGCCCAATCGAGCGTGAAGTGATGTGGGCTGAAACTATCGCCGTAACGGGGGAAATTGATGAAAGTCATGGTGTTGGTCAAAGCGAGTCTGGAGAGTGAAGCGGGGATCATGCCGAGCAAAGACCTCTTGACGGCGATGAGCGCGTTCAACGAGGAGCTCATTAGGGCGGGCGTCATGTTGGCCGGCGAGGGCCTCCATCCGAGCTTTCGCGGCAAGCGCGTGCAGTTCTCGGGCAAAGAACGAACCGTACTGGATGGACCTTTCGCTGAGACCAAAGAGCTGATCGCGGGTTTCTGGCTGTGGCAGGTCAAATCCATCGATGAGGCAGTCGAATGGATCAAGCGTTGTCCCAATCCACATCCGGGTTCTGCAGAATCCGTTATCGAGATTCGCCCGCTTTTCGAGGCGGTGGATTTCGGCGCGGAGCTCACGCCTGAATTGCGTGGGCGGGAAGATCATCAACGAAAACACAATCCACGCTCCACCCCTCAGTGAGGGACCTTGCGGGTGCGCTTTACGTCATAATCGTTCTCGTTGCAGGTTCACGGAAAGGAGGCTGAAGCGACGTGGCGTATGCATTGTTGATTGTTGAACCGGTTGGACAACGGCAGTCACGTACGGAGACGGAGGGCCGTGTTCTGTACGACCGCATGCTGCGCTTCAGCGCCGATCTCAAGGCACGCGGGCTTCTGACCATGTCCCAGTCGCTCGTGTCGGAGCGCGCTGCCTCACGTGTACATGTGAACGGGAATCAGACCACCATCGTTGATGGTCCCTTCGCTGAAGCCAAGGAGATGGTCGGGGGGTTCTTGCTCTTGACTTGCGAGAGCCGCGATCAAGCCATCGCCCTGGCTCAAGAATGTCCGGCGGCAACATGGGCGACGGTCGAGGTGCGTGAGCTTGGTCCCTGCTTCATTTGACGGTTCGCCATGAGTGGTTCGCCCGTACACCGGACAATTGAGGCAGTGTGGCGCATGGAGTCAGCCAAGATCATCGCAAAGCTGGCCCGCATGCTGCATCAAGTCGGCCTCGCAGAGGAGTTCGCGCAGGATGCCTTGGTCAGTGCGCTGGAGCAGTGGCCGAAGGTTGGCGTTCCGGATAAGCCGGGCGCGTGGCTCATGACGACGGCCAAGAATCGAGCATTGGACGAGCTGCGCCGCCGCAAGCTCATCGAGAGCAAACACCTTGCACTGGTGCACGAGGCACCGCTCGTCGGCTCAAGAGCACCGGACCCCCTCGCCGCCGCGGATGATGACATCGGCGATGATCTGCTGCGCTTGTTGTTCATTGCCTGCCATCCCGTGCTCTCGACTGAGGCTCGCACGGCGCTCACGCTGCGCTTATTGGGAGGCCTGAGCACGGCGGAGATTGCGCGCGCCTTCCTGGTGCCCGAGGCGACAATCAGTCAACGCATCGTGCGTGCGAAGCGAACGCTGGCCGAGGCGCAGATTCCCTTCGAGGTTCCGGGCATTCAGGATCTCGCGCCCCGGCTGTTGTCGGTACTCGAAGTCATCTATCTCATTTTCAATGAAGGCTACGCGGCCACGGCCGGGGAGGACTGGATGCGGCCCGGATTATGCGAGGAAGCGCTGCGACTGGGGCGAATTCTGTGCGAATTGCTGCCTCAAGAATCCGAAGCGCATGGGCTTGTCGCATTGATGGAGTTGCAAGCTTCCCGCATCGGTGCGCGGACCAACACCGCGGGCGAGCCGGTCTTGCTCATGGTACAGAACCGCGGGAGCTGGAATCAGTTATTGATTCGGCGGGGCCTAGCGGCGCTTGAGCGCGCTCGCTCGCTCATGGGTGCGCTCGGGCCTTATGCGCTTCAGGCCGCAATCGCCGCTTGTCACTCACGGGCGCCCACGGCGCAGGCCACGGATTGGAATCAAATCGTCGCGCTCTACGATGCGCTGTCGCAGCTAGTGCCCTCTCCCGTGATCGAACTCAATCGCGCGGTCGCCGTGTCCATGGCGTTCGGGCCTGCGGCAGCGTTGGAGGTGGTGGACACGTTGAGGAGTGCGTCGCGGCTCAAGGACTATCATCTGCTGCCGAGCGTGCGTGGCGATTTGCTGCAAAAGTTGGGGCGGCTTGAAGAAGCCCGGGCCGAGTTCACGCGCGCGGCTGCGATGGCGCACAACACGCGCGAGAGGACTCTACTGCTCGGACGAGCCGCGGCCTGCGGCAATGCGACTCAATAATGGCCCGCTTGCACGCAGTTAAGGCGCCATCTCGGGGTTGTAATAGTTCAAGAAGACGATGAAATCCATGACTTCGGCCATGTCTTTACCCACGAAGCGAATCGAGTGGGCATCTGATCGCTCTACCGAACGCAGATAGCTCACAATTTCGGCGGACGTGTAGCTCTTGAAAGAAATTTCCAAGCTGATGGGGGTCTGCAGGACATAGGGTTTTCGCTGCTCTCGGTGCGAGACCGCAGCGAGCGAGCCCTGATAGATTTTTTCGACCGCGGCGGCGGGCGTGAGCGACTCGGCCGAATGAAATCCCAGGCTTTTTTTGGTGATCACCGACTCCATACCGCCGAGACGCATCGTAACCTCATTCACCGCCGCATCGTCCCCGGAAATGAATACGACCGGGACACCGAGCGCCCCGGCGAACGCAGCGTTTAACTCCGCTTCGGTAACCGCAGTTCCGTTCAGCGCCACGCGGGTGAAATGGGCGCTTGAAATTGTGTGAGCGCGAACGCCGTTCGGACTCGTCGTTGAAGCATGATAACCAACGAATAGAGCAGCGCCGAAGCTCGGATCAAGACCCGCCATCATTTCGCCATGCCGTGGCCACGAACGCACGATTCGCACATCCTTTGGCATCAATTCGATCAGCAGATTCTCGCCGTTGCCGTGCGAATCGCTGACCACCACCTCCGTGGCCCCCGCCGCTTTCGCTCCTTGAACCGCCGCGATCGCCTCATCGGTCATGAAACGGCGGAACCGTTCGTATTCGAATCCGCCGGGCGTCAACTGGTCTGCCGTGACGACGCCGGCGACGCCTTCCATATCGACCGAAATATAGATCTTGAGCGCGGCTTTTGCCTTCGACTCAGCAGGCGCAGCGGCGGGCATCGTGATTCCCGCCGCTGCAATGAGAGCGCAAACCACAAACCACAAGCGCCGTCGCTTGTCCGCTGTATTCATACGATATGCAAGCATGTACCCGCGGTTCCTCGGACGCCAGATGACAACAAATTAGAAGCGCAGAATACTATGAACGGGTGTGAAGGCTGCAAAAATAGCGGGCGTGGCAAAAAAATGTGCTTCACTAGGGCGGCCCAAACCGACACCGCGAGAAATGCTGCGTGACAGGAAGCCGAGCGCCTAATCAATCTGCGAGAGCGACGCTCGCTGCGGCTTTATCGCTGATCGCTGTCGCATGCGGGGGCGGCGGCGTTTCATCCACGCCGCCCCCCACCTACACCATCGGCGGCATGGTCTCTGGACTCACCGGTTCTGGCTTGGTATTGCAGAACAATGGGAGCGTCGATCTCGGGGTAGCCGCGCCGGGTGCATTCAACTTTCCCGCTGGGCTGCAAACGGGCGCCGCTTATTCAGTGACCGTTGCGACGCAACCATCCTCGCCTGCGCAGAATTGCGTGGTAGCCAACGGGGCGGGCGCCGTCGGCAACGCAAATGTGACGAATGTGGCCGTCAGCTGCAGCACCGTGCCGTTCACTGCGCTGGTCAATCAGCCGCCCGAACCGGGTTATCTCAGTTTGTTGCTGACGGACGGCAGTATCATGATGCAGTCAATCAACGATGCCGGCGTGTTCTACAATTTGATGCCTGACTCGCAGGGCAACTACCTCAATGGCACGTGGCGTCGGCTTTCGGGCCCGCCTGCCGGTTACGCACCTGCCGATGGCGCGCAGGCGGTACTCGCCGATGGCCGGGTGCTCTTTGTCGGCGGCGAATATAATCAAAATGTTTACAGCTTGCCCTTCGCGCCCAGCGGCCTGACTGACATGTCGGCCGTGTACGATGCGGTTGCCGATCGCTGGACGATGATCGGCGCACCTCCCGGGATCGACTATATCGGCGACCCGCCCTCGGCAGTGCTGACCGACGGGCGATTCGTGTTTGGAGAAAAACTGGGGCGCACTATGTGGCGCCTCGATCCGATCAGCTTGACCTGGACCGCGGTGCCCGCCACCGGAAAGGCCGACAATTTTGCCGAAGAGGGTTGGACTTTGTTGCCGAGCGGTGACTTCTTAACCATCGATGTAAGTAATGCGCGTCACGCGGAGCATTACGACCCGATCGCCGCGCAATGGTACAGCGACGGCAACACCCCGGTGGGACTGACATCGCCTTCGGCAACACCCGGGGGCTTAACCTTTGGGCCCGCACCGCTGCAGGTGGTCGGCGGCGTGACCTACGGTCCGGGTCCAACGGGCACTTACTTCCCGCCGGGAGAGATCGGGCCCGCCATGCTGCTGCCCGATGGCACGGTCTTCGCGACGGGTGCTGTGGTTAACGGAATGCCCGCGCACTCGGCCATTTACACTCCTGGAGCCACATCCGCGGACTCAGGCAGCTTTCGAGCGGGACCGGACTTTCAACCTGGCGATGACACCGCTGATGCGAGCGCGGCCTTGCTGCCCTCAGGCCATGTGCTGATCGTCGCAGACTCGGGCACCTTCTACGAATACGATGGCGCCTCCTTATCGATCACCGGAGCGTTGCCTAATAACGGCGGGAATACGCGGTATTTCGTGTTGCCCCTGCCCAATGGTCAGGCGCTGGTGACCGGTGGCGTGACCAGCGTTTATAGCGGTACCGGCAGTACCAATCCGGCCTGGGCGCCCGCGATAATCCATGTTGCGGTGAGCATTACGCGCGGCTCGACCTACACGATTTCGGGCACGCAGTTCAATGGACTGTCGCAGGCCGCCGCTTATGGCGACGAACTCAACACGGCCACCAATTATCCGCTGGTGCGTATCACGAATACCACGTCGGGGCATGTCATCTACGCGCGGACCCATGGCCACAGCAGCATGGGCGTCGCGACGGGGAGCGCAATCGTCGCCACATTCTTCGACGTTCCGTCGGGCGCGGAACCAGGAGCAAGTTCGCTCGTGGTCGTGGCGAACGGTATCGCTTCGAACTCCGTCAGTACCATGGTGAACTGAACCGCAGCGAGGGCCTCGCCAGCGGTTCTATTTTGTTTGTGCCATCACTGCCGGCCTCGCAAACCAGGGCCACCTCGGCCAATCCACTCACGTCCCGATCTTTAGCGGTGCTCGCAACTACCTGCCGGCCAGGGCACGTATGATCTCATTCTCGCCGCAAACGCCGAGCAGCTTACCCTCTTCGACGACCAAGACGGGGTGACCGGAGAGGTGACGCAGTTGAATGATGGATTTGAGAGACAGCGAGGCCGGCGCCAGCGCCAATCCGGAGGAGCTCAGCCCGCAATCCACATCTTCGCGAACGTGCCGCAGCGCATGGGTCACGCCGTCCACCGTCAATCCCAGCACCTCATCGGCCGCGTTAAGCGCAAGCCGGTAGCGTTGCGCGGGATCGAGCCATACCATGGCACCATCGCCCGTCAATTGCTCGCGCCGTTGCATGATCATGCTGCCGGTCAGCACGGTGAGCGGATTCATGTGTTGCACGAACTCAGCGACGTACTCGTCCGCGGGAGCCAACACGATGTCTTCTGCGGTTCCGGTCTGGATGATTCGGCCGTGTTGTAGGATCGAGATACGATCGCCGAGCTTCAGCGCTTCATCCAAATCGTGACTGACGAACAAAATCGTTTTCTTCACCCGTGCCTGAAGTTGCAACAGCTCGTCCTGCAACTTGGCACGGATAAGCGGATCGAGAGCCGAGAAAGGTTCGTCCATCAACAGAATGTCGGCGTCCGTTGCAAACGCGCGTGCCAAACCGACACGTTGCTGCATGCCTCCGGACAGTTCTCTGACGTAACGTTCGGACCACTGGGTGAGACCGACCAGTTCGAGTTTTTCATCGACGATCAGTTTGCGCTTAGCGGTGCCCTCGCCGCGCAGCTCCAACCCCAAGCCAACGTTTTCCCGCACCGTGCGCCAGGGCAGCAGACCAAATTGCTGAAACACCATGGCAACTCTTTCGCGGCGCAATCGGCGCATGTGCAACTGGCCGCAGTCGGCCACGTCGATCGCGGAGTCCCCATCGCGCACCAGCACAGCGCCGCGCGTCACGGGATTCAAGCCGTTGGCGGCGCGGAGCAAGGTCGACTTGCCGGAGCCAGACAACCCCATAAGCACGGATATCTCGCCGCGCGCGACGCTCAATTTGGCGTCGGCGACCCCCACGACGACGCCATAACGATTCTGGATATCCGCGCGAGTAGCACCGCCGTCGAGCGCAGCCAGGGCCTCGCGCATGCTCTTGCGTGCCTCGCGGCCGGGATTGGCAAACAGAATATCCACGTTGCGAAATTCCATTGCGGAGTTCAGCGGGAGTTCGGCATTCATTGCGAGGTTCCCGGTTCCTTTGGCCGGCTGACGCGATCTAAAATGATGGCGAGCAGCACGATGGTAAAGCCGGCCTCAAATCCCATGCCTACTTGCACGGAGT
>JANYAD010000156.1 GCA_025355165.1 Gammaproteobacteria bacterium
TGCTGTGTTTCTTCAACAGCGCGGTGATCTGGATTCTGCTCGACGCCGAGTTCTTGGGCATCGTCCTGGTTTTGGTCTATGTCGGCGCCGTGATGGTGTTGTTCCTGTTCGTGGTCATGATGCTGGATGTGAATTTGGAGCAGCTGCGCAGCGAGTTCGTCGGCTATTGGCCCCTGACCGTCGCGGTTGCCGGTTTCGTGGTATTCGCCATCATCAATGTGATCGTGGTGAAGCATTTGGGCGGTGCGGCCTTGAAAACCGCACCGGCGCTCGCCGCGAATTATTCCAACACGCGCAGCTTGGGCGTGGAATTGTTCACCCGCTATGCCTATCCCGCGCAGGTGGCCGCGCTCATTCTCCTCGTGGCCAGCATCGCCGCCATTGTCCTCACCCTGCGGCAGCGCAAGGGCGGAAAGCCGCAAGACATTGCTAAGCAGGTCGCCGTACGGCCCAAGGACCGCGTGCGCATCGTCAAGATGGCCTCTGAGAAAAGACCATGATCTCACTCACCGATGTACTTGCCTTATCCGGTATCTTATTTGCGATCGCGGTGGCGGGCGTGTTCTTGAATCGCAAGAATATCATCGTCCTGCTGATGTGCATCGAGCTCATGTTGCTTGCGGTGAATTTCAACTTTGTCGCTTTCTCGCGGTTTCGCGGCGATCTTGCCGGACAAATTTTCGTATTTTTCATTTTGACGGTCGCGGCCGCGGAGGCGGCGATCGGTCTTGCGATTTTGGTGGTGTTGTTCCGCGAACGCAGCAGCATCGAAGTCGAAGATCTCGACACGCTCCAGGGCTAGGCAGCAATGCAATCCATTTATCTGATGATTGTTTTGGCGCCGCTGATTGCATGCATCATCGCGGGTCTGTTCGGCAAGAAGATCGGACGGCTCGGCGCCCACAGCATCACCATCCTGGGCGTAGGCCTCTCCTGCCTGTTGTCATTCTACGTGCTGTACCGGTTGACGTTTGAGGACATGGCGCCTTTTAACGGCACGGTCTATACGTGGCTATTAAGCGACGGGGTGCAGCTCAATGTGGGATTTCTGATCGATCGCCTCTCGGCACTGATGATGACGGTGGTGAGCTTTGTCTCCTTGATGGTGCACATCTACACCATCGGCTACATGGCCGATGATGATGGCTACCAGCGCTTCTTCAGCTATATCTCGCTGTTTACCTTCTCGATGCTGATGCTGGTGATGGCGAATAACTTCCTGCAATTATTCTTCGGCTGGGAAGCGGTGGGCGTGGTTTCCTACTTGCTGATCGGATTCTGGTATCAGCGACCGTCCGCCATTTTTGCGAGTCTCAAGGCTTTCTTGGTCAATCGCGTCGGTGACTTTGGATTCGTGTTAGGGATAGCCGCCGTGCTGCGATACACAGGTTCGTTGGACTACGCCAGCGTGTTCGCGCACGCCAACGAGATCGCCGCTGCGCAGATCCACATCACGGATACGATGAGCTGGTCGGCGATCACTTTCACGTGTATTTGCCTATTCATCGGCGCGATGGGCAAGTCCGCGCAGGTGCCGCTGCACATTTGGCTGCCGGATTCGATGGAGGGCCCGACCCCCATTTCTGCCTTGATCCACGCGGCCACCATGGTGACCGCAGGCATATTTATGGTGGCGCGCATGTCGCCGCTGTTCGAATTGTCGGAGACGGCGCTTTCGTTCGTCTTGATCATCGGTGCGACCACGGCGTTCTTCATGGGGCTTATCGGCATTGTCGCCAACGACATCAAGCGGGTGATTGCCTACTCGACGCTTTCGCAACTCGGCTACATGACGGTGGCGCTGGGCGCGTCAGCCTACGGTGCGGGCATTTTCCACCTCATGACCCACGCTTTTTTCAAGGCGTTGCTTTTCCTGGCGGCCGGCTCGGTGATCATTGCCATGCATCACGAGCAGGACATGCGCAAGATGGGGGGCTTGAAAAAATACATGCCCGTCACCTACTGGACCTGCTTGGTGGGCTGCCTTGCGCTGATCGGGTTTCCGGGCACCTCGGGATTTTTCTCCAAGGATTCGCTCATCGATGCCGTGGGCGCCTCGCACCGGCTCGGAGCAGGATATGCCTATTTCTGCGTTGTCACCGGCGTGTTTATCACGGCGCTCTACACCTTCCGCATGTTCATTATGACTTTCCTCGGCAAGGAGCGCATGGACCATCACACGCAGGAGCATTTGCATGAGAGCCCGTGGGTGGTGACGTTGCCGTTGGTTCTTCTTGCGATTCCCTCGGCCCTCATTGGTTGGATCACGGTCAAGCCGATGTTGTTCGGCAAGTTCTTCGAAGGCGCCATCTACGTGGCGCCGGTAAACAACGTGCTCGAGCATCTGGCCGAGGAATTCCACGGCCCGGGCGCGTTTGTCTTGACCGCGTTCACGGCGTGGCCGGTGTGGCTTGCGGGTTTGGGCGTTCTCACCGCCTATGTATTCTTTTTATGGAGACCGGAGCTGGCCGATGCGGCGCAGGCTCGGCTCAAATGGCTGTACACAGTCCTTTCGCAGAAATACGGCTTCGATTGGTTCATGGAGCATGTGATCGTGGCCGGCGCGCGTCGAATCGGCAGCGGCCTGTGGCGTTTCGGCGATCAAGCCGTGATCGATGAGGGGTTGGTTAATGGGAGCGCACGCACCGTCGGCTGGCTCGGCTCCGTCATGCGTTACGCGCAATCGGGATACCTGTACCACTATGCTTTCGCCATGATCCTAGGCCTAGCGGGTTTTCTGATGTGGTTAATTTGGCGATGAGCTTCAGCGCGCATCTTTTGTCTTGGCTGATATGGCTACCCATTGCGGGGGGATTCGTGGTGTTGGCGCTCGGACCTCGAGAGACACTCGCCAAATGGGTTTCCTTAGGCGTGAGCGCACTCACGCTGCTTTTATGTGTGCCGCTTTGGCTTTGGTTCAAGACCGATACGGCGCAAATGCAGTTCGTGGAACGCGTTCCGTGGATTGCTACCATTCACTCTGAGTTCTACGTCGGCGTAGACGGCATCTCGATGCCGCTGATCCTGTTGACGACCTTTACCACCGTGCTCATCGTCATTGCCAGCTGGCAGAATGTCGAGAAGCGCATTGCCCAGTACTTCGCCTCCTTCTTGATCTTGGAAGGCCTGATGATCGGCGTCTTCGCCTCTCTCGATGGCGTGCTGTTCTATGTGTTCTGGGAAGCGATGTTGCTGCCGATGTTCATCATCATCGGCGTGTGGGGCGGACCGCGCCGGGTATACGCCACGATCAAGTTCTTCCTGTATACCTTCATCGGATCGTTGTTGATGCTGGTTGCGCTCATTTATCTGTATCTGAAGTCCGGCAGCTATGAATTGGCGGTCTTTCAGCGCATGCCCCTCACGCTCAACGAGCAAGTGCTTATTTTCCTCGCCTTCTTTGCGGCCTTCGCCGTGAAGGTGCCGATGTTTCCGGTACACACTTGGTTGCCCGACGCGCACGTCGAGGCGCCCACCGGCGGCTCGGTGGTGCTGGCGGCCATCATGTTGAAAATGGGCGGATACGGCTTCCTGCGTTTCTCGCTGCCCATCGCGCCCGATGCCAGCCGGCAATTGGATTGGCTGATCATTGCCTTATCCTTGATTGCCGTGGTGTACATCGGTTTCGTGGCCCTCGCGCAGCGCGACATGAAGAAGCTGATCGCGTATTCATCCATTGCCCACATGGGTTTCGTGACGTTGGGCATGTTCATCGGGTTTCAAATCGTGGCGCACACGGGCAGAACGAGCGGCATAAGCATGGGCTTGGACGGCGCCGTGGTGCAGATGCTCTCTCACGGTCTGGTCTCGGGTGCCATGTTCTTGTGCGTGGGGGTCATGTATGACCGCGTGCATAGCCGCGAGATCTCAGCCTATGGAGGGGTGGTCAACACCATGCCAAAATTCGCCGCCTTCATGGTGCTGTTCGCACTCGCCAATTCAGGCTTGCCCGGCACCTCTGGTTTTGTCGGAGAATTCCTGGTGATACTGGCATCATTCAAGGCCAATGTCTGGTACGCGTTCCTCGCGGGCACGACGTTGGTGCTCGGCGCGGCCTATACGCTGTGGTTGGTCAAACGAGTCATTTTCGGCGAGGTTGCCAATGACAAAGTGGCGGCGCTCAAGGATCTTGGCGGCCGCGAATTTCTGGTGCTGGGCGTGCTTGCGCTCGCCGTGCTTCTGGTCGGCTTGTGGCCGGCGCCGCTGCTCGATGTCATGCGCGCCTCGACGCAGCATCTAGCCGAGCAACTGCTTCTATCCAAGGTGGCCCCCTAAGGCACATATGAATTCCGGCACATTCGATCCAAGTCTCTACAATTCTGGCCTCGTGTACGCGCGGCCTGAAATCTTCTTGTCGCTGGCAGCGTGTGCGATTTTGATGCTCGACTTAGCTCTGAATGATGCGCAGCGGCGTTGGAGCGGCGTACTCTCGGTGTTGAGTTTGGTCATTACCGCTGTGCTGGTGATCGTACAGCCGGTCTCGGCCAAGATCATCGCGCTCGGCGGGCTATTTGAACTCGACCGCATGGCGCAGGTGCTGAAGATCGTCATCCTGCTCACCGTCGCCGCGGTGTTTGTCTATTCCACCGACTATCTGCAGCGCCGCGCCATTCTCAAGGGCGAGTACTTCGTGCTCGGTCTGTTCGCCACTTTAGGCGGCATGGTGCTCATTTCCGGCGCCAACCTGATTTCGCTGTATCTGGGCCTGGAATTGATGTCGCTGTGTCTGTACGCCATGGTGGCATTCGACCGAGATTCCGGCATCGCTGCCGAGTCGGCCATTAAATACTTCGTGTTGAGTTCCATGGCCTCGGGGACGCTTTTGTATGGCATGTCCATCGTCTATGGCGTCACCGGAAGTCTGGATCTTGGCGAAATCTCCTCGGTGGTGCAAAACGCCGGCATCGGCGGCAACATCGGGATGATGTTCGGCATCGCTTTCATCATCGTCGGTGTGGGCTTTAAATTCGGCGCCGTGCCATTTCACATGTGGGTACCCGACGTGTACGAAGGTTCGCCCACTTCAGTCACGGTCTTCATCGGCACGGCATCCAAGCTTACGGCTTTCGCGTTGGCGATGAGACTGTTGCCCGAAGCGCTAGGTGCCTCTCAGCCGGATTGGAGCCAAATGTTGGTGGTGCTGTCGGTGTTATCCATGGGCATCGGCAGCATAATTGCGATTGCACAGACGAACCTTAAGCGCATGCTCGCTTACTCGACGATTTCTCACGTGGGATATGCGCTGCTCGGCATTCTTTCAGGTACCGCTCAGGGCTATCAAGCCTCGATGTTCTACATGATCAGCTATATCGTCGTCGCGGCCGGCTCCTTCGGCATGATTTTGCTGCTGGCGAGGCAGGGTTTTGAAGCCGACAAGCTCGTGGACTTCAAAGGGCTGAATGCCAGAAGTCCGTGGTTCGCCGGCATGATGGCTATTCTGATGTTCAGCCTTGCCGGCATTCCGCCCTTCATCGGTTTCTGGGCGAAACTCGGCGTGATCCAAGCCGTCCTCGGCGTGCACATCGCCTGGCTTGCCGTCGTCGCCGTGCTGTTTTCGGTCGTTGCGGCGTTTTTCTATCTGCGCATCGTCAAGCTTATGTATTTCGATGAACCCACGGATACCGCGGCGATCGGCGGCTCAATACTCATGCGCACGGTATTGAGTGCGAACGCGCTATTGGCATTTGGGCTTGGGATCATTCCAGGGACGCTGCTCCAGATATGTCAGCAAGCCCTGCAATCGGGACCGTAGAGCAAAGCTAGGAGGCAGGATGATCACGCTTTATCACTCCCCACAAACCCGCTCCGGAAGCATTGTCTGGCTTCTCGAAGAACTCGAAGTTCCCTATCAAACCAAAATTGTAGATTTTCGGCGAATGGACGGCACCGGCTCGCGCGATGCGTCGAATCCCCATCCTCATAGCAAGATACCGGCGCTGGTCGACGCCGAGGATACGATTTTCGAGGGCAGCGCCATCGCGCTGTTTCTTACCGACAAATATCGAGCAAACAGAATGGGTCCCGCGGTGGGAGAGCCGAAGCGCGGCGAGTATCTCTCCTGGCTCGCGTACCGCCCCGGCGTCATGGAGCCTGCCCTCATTTCGCGCCGTTTCGATATCAAGCATGTGTACGGCGCCATGGGCTGGGCACCCGCGGATGAGGTGGAGGAGGTGCTCAATAAGCATCTGTCATCGCGCCAATATTTTTTGGGGGACTCCTTTTCAGCGGTGGACATCCTGCTCGGCGGCGGCCTGCACTTTATGATGATGGCAAAGATGGTCAAAGATACCCCGGTGCTGAAAGCCTACGCGGCGCGCGTCACCGACCGGCCTGCATATCGAAAGATGATGCAAATAGATAAGAGATAGACGCGCGATCTGCGATCGCCGGCGGCTTGCTTTAACCACATTGCCAGGTAGAATGGGCGGCTCTTCCGGTGCGGGGTGGAGCAGTCTGGCAGCTCGTCGGGCTCATAACCCGAAGGTCGTAGGTTCAAATCCTACCCCCGCTACCAATTAAATCAATGAGTTAACAAAAGGGTAACTCCGGCACAATCGTGACGTTGTGCCCTATAAAGCAATAATGCTTGCGGGAATGACTTAACGTTTTTGCCGCGAGCCGCAAGGTGCTCTCGCGAGTGGCGACAGCGTTTGTCGTGCACGCAGAGTTGGGACACGCACCTCGGCGACACGACTACTGATTAATCAGCGTATTGCACGCGGCATTTGCCGCTCGCGCATCGAGTATCGATTGTTGGCGGCAGCTGAGCACCTTATCTGGTCGATGCTAACGTGGCTGACATTGACCATCCACAACGAACCCCTCCATGGCCGTCAGTCGCCCTGGAACAGGGCCAGCCATGCCCGTTTAATATTGCAGCGTGGAATGGCAGCGGGCACACTACTTCTTTGAGCCAACGATTCATGGGCATGAGTAAGCATTTCGCTTTCACGGCGGCAGCCGCGGTCGTCTCCATTGCGTACTTCGGAAATGCACCGGCAGTCAACGCAACTGTCTCTAGCACGACCGAACAAACCGCAGCTGCCGGACTTGCCGAAGATGCACTTCTAACGTTAGAAAAAAGTGCATATGCGGCTTGGAAGTCCAAGAACGCTTCGTTCTGGGATACGTTTCTGTCGGAGAACTTTGTCGGCTGGGGTACGTCCGGCAGGCTCGATAGGGTGTCAGCGACAAAGGAATACACCGGCGCTGATTGCGACATCAATAGCTACGCTTTATCCGAGGCACATGTGAGTCCTCGTGGTAGGCAGGCGGCACTGATCACGTACAAGATTACCGTTGACGGTAGCTGCGGCGGGCAAAAGATCCCCACGAACAGCTATGCCGCAAGCGTATACATTCGCGACGGCAGTCAATGGAAAGCGACCTTCCACGCCCAAGCCGCGGTGGTCGATCCGACGGCGCCTGTCGCAAAGACGGTCTACGAAGAAGCGCAGGGAGACGGCAAGGCCAAACGCACCGCTCAGGATGCTCGCACCGACATATTGTTCGCGATCGAAAGAGCCGTGTGGGAGGATTGGAAGGACCATGATGCTAAAAAGCTGTCGGCCCTGATGGCTGAGGATATTTCGTTCATCAATATCTTTGGTATTTACCTCGCAAATAAAGCCGAGGGATTGAAGAACTGGTCAGGGACCGGATGCGATGTCAGAAGCGTCGGCATCACCGACGCCCTCGCCACGACGCTCTCGCCGACGGTCGGCATCCTGACATTTAAAGCAACTGCTGATGGCACCTGTTTCGGGCAGAAAGTTGGACCTGTTTGGGGCTCGTCGATCTACGTCAAATACGGAGATGCGTGGAAATGGACTTTTGGCATTAATGTACCTGCACACCGCCAGGGAGCCCAAACGTTGAGATCGGCTTTCTGCGGCCGTCTGTAGCGATTTGTTTCTCGCCAATATTGAGGGGGGTCATGTCAGGGTTCGCACGGCGCTTTGCGCCCATGGCCGTTCTTGTCTGCTCGGGGCTGGTTCTTGCTGGATGTGTATCGGGGAAGTCTGCAATGGGTTCGAACGCGTTGAATGAATTCGCGACCCGTTACACCGCCGCGCGGTGCAGTCAGCACGCCGCAAGCGTCGCCTCATTTTTTGAAGAACAGGATCACCAAGATCAATGACGGGACCCCGGCAATCGGAAGGGCGTCGATCACGAATTCAGCACAGAACTTCATGACGGCCTTTCCGGACATTGTGGTCAAGATGGATCGCATTGTCGTGAAGGGGGCCAAGACCGAGTATCACTGGACGTTGACAGGGACTAACACGGGACCGGGCGGGACAGGAAAGTTTGTCGAAATCGGTGGGTTTGAGGAGTGGCGATTCGGTCCCGATGGGCTGATTGCCGAGTCCTTGGGCCATTTTGATGCGGCGGATGAGCGCCAATTGAACGCCGGTGGACCGCGGCCATGATAGGTAGCCTGTTGCAAACGGGTTAAATTACCGTCGATAGCTGCCGGTGGCGATCGCCTGGAATGGGGTCGATTGCGGAATTGGCATGTATCCTGGAATTAGGATGTCTTTGCGACACCTCGATAGACCCAAGCCACGATGACCGCGAGAACCACCGTGAGCACGCCGTCATAGACAATCTGCTTGATCACCATGCTCCCGGGCATCGGCTGCACCACGAAGTAAATCGTGTACATCGGTACCGCCGTGAGCAGCGCAACGGCAATACCAAAGCGGATGCCTTGGGCCACCCAGGGCTTGGCTTCAGCGCCGCGGGCGTAAATCCACACAAAAGCGCCGGATAGCATGAGGTGGGCCAGAATCATGAGCGGAAAATATTGTTGTGAATCGGCTTCAGTCCGGAAGAGATTGGGGAGTTGCGCATAGTCCGAATGCAGCAGCACGCCGTGTATGACGAAGCTACCCAGAAACCAAGCGATGAAGATGAGGGCCCAACCGATGAGGAATTTCTTGTTCATTTTGTTACCCTTTTAAGATGCGAAGCCGTCCGATCCGGAGGACGCCGACTGCACCAAAGCATACGCCGGCCTGCCTGCGGCGCAACTTCTTAAGCTCCGACCCTTACTGTCGTCCGTGCGGAACCATCTGCTAAGCCCATCTTTGTCGCACTCTTTTGCTTGTGTTGAATAAGGACTGCGCCGTTCGCAGTCCTCGATGGAATGAGTCTAGATCTGATGTGGATCTAACGTCTATCCGCGTTTGTGAGGCCAACGGAGGCCTTACTGACCCAGTCCGCGCTTTGGAGGGTACCCGATACCTCTGCATCCCAGTTCAGCTCGAACCGCTGCCAAAACTCTAGCGTCATGATCCGCCGGAGCGGGCGAATGCAAGGAGTGGCGCAAGATTGCGATGGTCCGCGGCTGCGAGAGCGTCGATAATCTGCATCACTCAATGCACTTCCGCCCCAGGGCAGCGGCTCCAATCCAAAATGCCGAGCCATGACGATGTGCGCGAGCATGCGTGCATGCCGGCCATTGCCATTCGGAAAGGAATGTATCGTCACGACTCGATACGTAAGGCGGATCTCGATCTCATTGGGCGGGTATGCGGGATACTCCAGCCAACCGCGCACTTCCGCGTAGAGGTCGCGGAGACTGGTACGAATCAGATGTGATGGCACGCCGATGTTGGTGTCGCGCTCGCGAAACTTTCCAGCCCATTTCCACACGTCTCCGAACATTTCCTCATGAAGCCGCAGCAGGTACTCATCGCTCAACATGTCGGAAAGTGCTCTCGTGCGCGAGCGAAGCGCCCATTCCTGGCCGCGAAGAATGTTCTGCGCTTCCGCCTCGTTGAGCTCTCCCTGAGTGGTAATGCTCGCGAGCTTGAGGCCGCGGATATCTTAAACAGTTAATTCGACCGTAGGTGCGGTGCTATATGCAGCCACTTGCCCGACCCGCCGCGATCGAGGTTGCGGGAGTTTTGTGTAACTCAGTTCTGCTTTGTGGTGCTTCGTCGTGCTCTAGGCTCGTTTTGCAACGGACATCCAGCAAGCGAGGTTGTTAAAAATCAAGCATATACAAACACAAAAAGCGAGACAGTGAACTCATAACCCGAAGGTCGTAGGTTCAAATCCTACCGCCGTTATTAATTAGATCAGAGAGTTACAGGCGCTTCCAAACACTCAATTTTTGGACTGTGCCGGAAATTCAGTAGCCGGCATGTTCAAGGCACTCAATTGCTCCGCAAAGGGTGCCAAGTGATCCGCCGCGAGATGCGCATACCGGCGCACCATCTCGGATGATTCCCAACCCCCCAGTTCCTGCAAGACGACGAGTGGCGTGCCGTTTTGCACGTGCCAGCTCGCCCATGTATGGCGTAAATCATGCCAGCGGAAATTTTCGATTCTCAACAATCTCATCGAGCAGGACCACCGCGCCACCAAGCGATTCTGCGCATCGATGGCGGGCTTCAAATCGTTCGCGAATGCCGCGATCACGCTCGCCGCGATCGAGCTTGCTCACCGGATTCGCAAGGGGCAATTATCGTTTGGTCGCGGTCGTCGACGGCGGGACTGGTCGCGCAGGACGCACTGGTCAATGGCGATCCTTAAAAATTGAGTCGAAATCAGAAAAGCCTTCACGCGACCCTAAAATCCCGCGATGCACCAGAACCGGTCAGGGGCGGGCCACGTTGTTTGGAGCGACGACAGATCAAAAGCTGATGCCGGAGAAGCAGAGATTCGGCAATGACGGCACGAACACCACCGGAGCGCATAAGCCTGGCAAAGGTGACGATCAGTTGAACAGCAATACGCGCATGCTGAAGGCAAGGTACCACGGCTGCGGACGGCGAACACCCGAGCACATCATGGTCGGCCGCGAGCCGGAAAGGAAGCAAGAGCTTCCCAGGCGGACTCGGCGGAAGCAGGTAGGTGCTGCTTGAGCGCATCCAGCGCACGCGCGAGGTGCTTCGTGGCAGTCTTGGGTACTGCAGTTAG
>JANYAD010000163.1 GCA_025355165.1 Gammaproteobacteria bacterium
CCGATTGGACCAGCAACGCTATGCCGCCGGGGCACATGCCGAATCCCGGCAACCAAACCTGCGCGCTGTGCCACACCGCCATCGGTCCGACGCTTGCCAGCTATGCGACGCTGGCGAGCATCTCAGTGTTGCACACCGGCATCACCTCGAACTGCGCGCAGTGCCACGGCAGCCCCGCGGGGCAGCTCACCTTCTACAACAACAACGACAATCCCAAAGCCGCTGTGCTCTCGCCGGCGCACATCCCCTATTCCAACGGCGTGGACTGCAGCTCCTGCCATACCAGCAACTACACAGCCGGGGGATTCGCCGGCACCACGATGAGCGCAGGCAAGCATGCCTTTGTGCCGACCACGTGCGACACCTGCCACGAGGCGGGCTTGAACTTCTATCCGGGCGCAGGCTTGAATCTGCAGGGACGTCCGCCGACTCACGTCTCGGCCCCCAATCCCGCCAGCCAGGCGACGGGGGATTGTTCGCTGTGCCACAACACCACCACGTGGACCACGCCGACGACTTTGCCGAACGGGCACATGCCCATCCCGGGCACGCAGACCTGTTCGGTCTGTCATACCGGAACGCTGACGGCGAATCCTGCCAGTTACGCGCAACTGGCGAGCATCCCGGTGCTGCACACCGGCATTACCACCGGCTGCGCCCAATGCCACGGCGGCAGCACCGCGCTGACCTTCTATAACAACAACGACAATCCGAAAGCCGCGGCCTCGTTGTCACCGCCCCATATACCTGCCTTCAACGGTGAGGATTGCAGCTCCTGCCATACGGCCAATTATGTTGCGGGCGGCTTCGGCCCCATGAATATGACGCAGGCGACGCACGCGGGTGTCGGCAGCACCTGCAACAGCTGCCACGAAGCCGGCCTGTCGTTCTACATGGGTAGCGCAAGCCCGGGGCTGCAGGGGCGCCCGGCCAGCCACACCGGCAGCCGGGCGGCGCCCGCGGACTGCAGTGCGTGTCATACCACCGCCAATTGGAACAGCTCGACGGTGCCTGCCGGCCACATGCCGAATCCGGCGAACACTGCCTGCGCAACCTGCCATACGGCGGCGCCGGCCAACTACACCACGCTCGCGGCCAACGCGGTTCTGCATACCGGTATCAGCGGCAACTGCGGGCTGTGCCACGGCGGTACCACGGCGCTGACTTGGTACAACAATTTCACCCCGAAGGACGCGGTGCTGGCGCCCTCGCATATTCCTTTCCTGTCGGGCACCGATTGTGCTTCGTGCCATGCCCCGAGCACGTACGCCGCCGGCAGCTTCGGTCCCATGAACATGACCCAGGCGAAGCACTCATTCGTCTCGACTACCTGCAGTACCTGCCACGAGAAGGGATTGTCGTTCTACATGGGCGCGGCGAGTCCGGCGCTGCAGGGGCGGCCGGCCGATCACACGTCAGGCACGATGCTGACGGGCGATTGCAGCGGCTGCCATACCACCGCCGACTGGAACAGCAACGCAATGCCCAACGGCCACATGCCGAATCCGGCGAACACGGCCTGCAATACCTGCCATACGGCGGCGCCCGCGAACTACACGACGCTCGCCAGCAACGCAGTCTTGCACACCGGCATCAGCTCATCGTGCGCGCAATGTCACGGCGGTACGGCGGCTCTCACGTGGTACAACAACTTCACGCCAAAGGCTGCGGTACTCGCTCCTGCGCATATTCCCTATAACTCGGGCACCGACTGCGGCTCATGCCATGCCTCGAGCACTTACGCGGCGGGCACCTTTGGCCCCATGAACATGACGCTAGCGAAGCATTCCTTCGTGTCGAGCACATGCAACACCTGTCATGAGAAAGGGCTGTCCTTCTACATGGGTGCTGCCAATCCTGCGCTGCAAGGCCGACCCGCCGATCACACCTCAGGGACGATGGTAACGGGCGATTGCAGCGGCTGCCACAACACCGCCAATTGGAACAGTACGTCGCTGCCCGCGGGGCACATGCCGAATCCAGGCAACCAAGCCTGCGGCACTTGCCATACGGCGGCGCCGGCCAACTACACCACGCTCGCCAGCAATGCGGTCCTGCATACCGGTATTTCAAGCGGCTGCATTGCTTGCCACGGCGCGCCCTCGGCGGCTGCGCCGGTGTTTTATCTCAACTTCACACCCAAGGATGCGGTGCTATCGCCGGTGCACATCCCGACCATGACGACGGCTTGCGAGTCTTGTCATGCGTTGAGCTTCAGCTCATTCAGCGGCACCACCATGAGCTCCGCCAAGCACGCGCTGATGTTCGCCGTCATCGGCCAGACATGCGATCAATGCCATGACTCACCGAGCTTGAAGTTCTACGGCGTGAACAACTTGACCACCCGGCCCAATGGTCATCACACGGGTCAGGACTGCAATGGCTGCCACAACACCAACGGCTGGGGGGGCGGCGGCGCTACGACGCGAAAGGGGACGACCAAGGTTTCAGGCGGTATCGTGACATCCAGGGTGGCATCGCCGGCAGCCTCGGGCGTGGCTCCTGCGGCCCGACCGGGCTCTGCCCCCATCGCCTCGCCAGGGGGCGTGCTCAACGGGTTAGGCTCGCGCGTACCGGCAGCTCGAATGGCTTTAACTTCGCACGTGGGCGTTACCGCCAGTTGCTACAGTTGCCACAACGGCGTGCTGGCGAGCGGCAAAGGCGCTGCGCACATCGCCACCAACAACCTTTGCCAGAATTGCCACATCACTTCTGGCTGGGTGCCGGCGCGCTTCGATCACCAGGGCGTCACGGCGGCGTGCTCCACCTGCCACAACGGCGTCATGGCCGCGGGAAAATCGCTCAAGCATATCGCCACCTCGCAGGACTGCAGCGCCTGCCACGGCACCATCGCCTGGAGCGCGGTGACCTTCAGCCACTTGAATCTGTCGGCGAGTTGCACAAGCTGTCACAACGGCATCACCGCCATCGGCAAACAGCCGAATCACCCGCTGACCACTCAGGACTGCGCGAGCTGCCATAACACGCAGAGCTGGTTCGTGGTCGCGCCCAAGGCTCCCTTGAGGCCCTTACTGCAACCGCGGGTGAAGTGATCATTCGAGATCTCCTGATGGCGTCGGCGCGCGCGCAATGGCGCATTCTTGCTGCCTGCCTGATCGCTTTGGTGTGCATGCCAACCCCGGCAGCCGCCGCACCCGGTGCTGCGCGAGGCATCCCGACGCTGAGCGGCTCGCTGGTACAACTCATCGACGCCGACACCAAGGATGACCATACGAACATTCTGGTGCAGTTCGCCTGCACGGTGCGTTTCTTGGGCAATACTCCCGCCAGCCACGGCAAGAACACGCGCATCACACTGCGCTTGGGTCCGGATTGTGGATCATCCTTGGCGAGCATAGCGCCTGAGTTTCCCAATATCGGCGGCGGCGGGGAACTCGTCACCAACGCGCGCCTCGAGTCGGTAGCGCCCGGCGAAGTGCTGCTGGAACTGGACTGGTCGCGGGAAATGGATTTTGTGATGGCACCCACCAGCGACGCCTTGGGATTGCGGCTGCGCCTATTCAACATCGAGCCGCGCCGCGGCTCAGGGCTGGTGCTGGAAACCTCGCGCAACGAGGTCTATTCGGTCAACTTGGATTCATCGCAGCAGAAGTTCGAGCGGGGGACCATCGAGGCGGTGGCGGCGGAGTACAAGAGCCAAGCGTTTGAATCTGAAATCGACGTCGACAGCGAACACTGGTATCGGCTGCGTCTGGGACCCTATGCCACGCGTGCCGAAGCCGAGCGGGTGCTGATTGTCGCGCTGAACCGATTCCCGCGCGCCTGGATTGCGGTGAACGATGAGCAAGGCGATCTGCCTACGGAGCGGGCCGGCGTGATGGCGGCGGCGCCCGCCGCACCCACTGATCCGCCTCTGCCCGAGGAGGAGCGCGCCAAGATTCTCACCGACGCCCGTGCCGCTGTCGATAAGCATCAATTCCCGGAGGCCATCGACGGCTTGAGCCGGTTGGTACGGCAGCCGGAATACCCTGCGAGGGCTGAGGCGGAGGAACTGCTCGGTCTGGTGCGCGAACGCGCCGGTCAACTGGCCCAGGCCAAGGCCGAATACCAAGCCTACCTGCAGCGATATCCACAAGGTGCGGGCGCGGACCGCGTGCGGCGGCGCCTGCAAGCGCTCGCGGCGGCTTCGATCGCGCCGCGCACCTTCGAGAGCGGCGCGGTGCGCGCGGGCGGCTTTAGTGTGGTGGGCAGCACCGCAGTGGGCTATCAATACGACAAGGGTCAAACGGTCACCGCAGGCACCACCACCAGCAGCAGCGCCATCAACGCAGCGCTGGTATACGGGGATTTATTGGTGCGCAATCGTGGCTCGCGCTACGATTTCACCGGTCGTGTGGATGCAGGCTATACGCACAACTCCGCGAGCACGGTGGGGGGCAGCCAGGACCGTACCACGGCAGCCTATGCCGAGCTGACCGACCGGTCGTGGGGTCTTACGGGACGCCTGGGCCGGCAGACGCTCGCGAGCCAGGGCATCGTCGGCTTATTCGACGGCTTGGCAGTGGGCTATCAGCTGAACTCGCATTTTGCGATCAGCGCCGCGGGCGGTTATCCCGCTTATACCAGCTATTCAGGTTTCTCCCTGCACCAGCAATTTGAAACCGTAGGCCTCGAGTACAGCCCGTTCCTCTCGCTGGTGGTGGATGCTTACGTGTTCAACGAGACTCAAGAAGGTTTCACCGACCGGCGCTCGCTCGGCATTCAAACCCGCTTCTCCAGGCCCGGTTATACCGCGATTGCGCTCGTTGACTACGATGTCTACTTCCAACAGTTAAATTCGGCCACGCTCATCGGCAACTTCCGAATCGGCGAGCACTGGATCTTCGGCGTCAATTTGGATCATCGACACAGTCCGTTGTTGGAAATCAACAATGCTCTGATCGGACAGGCTGTCCTTGACCTGCGCGCGTTGCAGAACTCCTTCAGCCAGGCGCAACTCAAGCAATTGGCGATCGATCGCGGCGCCTTGAGCGATACGGCCGTATTGTCGGTGAGCCGTTCATTGGGCGAGCGATGGCAAATCATGGCGGATATTGCGGCCTTGCGCTTAGGTTCGACGCCGGCCTCCGGCGGCGTACCCGCAACGCCTTCCACCGGCCTCGACAAGAACGCGAGTGCGCAGCTGGCCGGCTCCAGCCTGTTGCGTGCCAGTGATTTGCACATCTTTGGTGTGCGCTACGACAACTCGCCGAGCTCCCGCAGTACCACTCTCAGCTGGGATGCGCGCTTTCCGATCGGCGGGGCCTGGCGCTTCGGACCGCGTTTCAGCGTGGCGCGGGTGGATGATCCGGGATTTGGCGGCAAGCAGACCCTGTATTTGCCGGAAATGCGCGCCGATTGGACCAGCCGTAGGCAGATACTGGAAATGATTGCCGGCTACCAGTTGCAGCAGCAGCTGGCGCAGCAGCAATTGCAAAATCTAGCCGGTACTCCTCAAACCACCTCGTTGGAACAGCGTAATCTATATGTATCCGCTACTTACCGGCTGCGTTTCTAACATCCATGAATCGTGTTTGGCTTTTCGCGCTCATACCGCTATTGCTTGGTGCGTGCAGTAGTACGCCGCTTGCGCCGGGGCGCGAGATCTTCGACGAGCAGACCGGCAATACCCTGACCGTGGTATCGAAGCCCATCGTGTTTGCGCGCGAGCGCACCGATGTCGCCGCGCATGCCCGCGACTATGCGACGTTGGTGGCCATCGAAGTCGACCATTCGGGCACGTTCAAGAACTATTTATTGCTGCATCGATGGTCCACCGTCGATACGCGAATGTCGCCACCGCCCGGATCCGAGGAAGGGGAGATGCGTCTGTTGGGCGAAGGTCGCGAGCTTAAATTACAACCGCTCGATGCGTTGCCGATCAGCGTGAACTCGGGCGGCGAGCTCCATGTGCCCCGACACGGGGCCGCCGTCACGCGCGCCTTTGCCGTGGATAAGGACATCTTGCGATTCATCGCGGCAAGCAGGCTGCTGATGCTGCAGATGCCAAAAGAGGCGCTTGATACCCCCTTCCAAATTTATGAGGACGGCCGGGGTGCCCTGCAGGAGTTCTTGCATCAGACCTCCGCACCTGCGGTTGAAGCGCACCCGCACAGCACTGTGCGATGATGGCGTGTGTCACAAGATATACGGCGCTACACCCAGAATTTGCGTGACGAGGTCGATGGCGCGGCGCTCTATGCCGCGCTCGCGGCGGCGGAGAAGGATCCGGTCCGCAAGGACCTGTTCTTGCAGCTCTCGCAAGCGGAGTCGCGGCATGCGGATCTGTGGCGCGAGAAACTCAAGGCTGCGGGCGTCGAGGACAAGCACTACCCGCCCAGCCTGCGCACGCGTTTGCTGGCTCGAATGGCGCGACGCTTCGGCCCGCGTTTCGTCATGTCATCGGTGGCCGCATCCGAAGCGGCCGACCAAAATAAGTACGCCGGGCAGTCCGATGCCCGCGCATTGGTGGCCGATGAGCGTGGGCATGCCGCGGTCATCGCTGCGGCCGCGGGCGGTGGCTTGAATGTCGGCACCGAAATTGGCCGCTCGGAGCCTTGGCACCGGGGCGCCTCAGGCAATAGTCTGCGCGCCGCCGTACTGGGCGCGAATGATGGCTTGGTTTCCAATTTTTGTCTCTTGATGGGGGTGGTCGGCGCGGGCACCGGCGAGCGAGCGATCATCATGACCGGCATGGCCGGCTTGATCGGGGGCGCTTGTTCGATGGCGCTCGGCGAGTGGTTGTCGGTGAGCAATGCCCGCGAATTGGCAACCGCGCAAATGGAGCGAGAACGCGAGGAAATCGAGCAAACGCCGGAGGCAGAACAACACGAGCTCGCCTTGATTCTACAAGCCAAAGGCCTGCCCAAGCCCGAGGCGCAAAACGCCGCGATGCGCATCATGGGAAACAAAGCGGCGGCGCTCGACATGCTGGCGCGCGAGGAACTCGGCATTGACCCGCAAGAGCTCGGCGGCAATGCATGGACTGCCGCCGGTGTGTCGTTCGCCTTGTTTTCCGTGGGCGCGTTGGTTCCGGTGATACCACTGGCCGTTTTCTCGGGGACGCGGGCAATCCTCGCCTGCGTTGCGGCGAGCGGTATTGCACTTGCGGCGATCGGCGTTCTGACCTCGCTGTTCAACGGCCGCTCCCCCTGGTTCTCGGGCGCCCGTCAGGTCATTTTTGGATGCGCGGCGGCGGCTGTGACCTACGGCTCAGGAGCCCTGCTCGGGGTCGCGCTGAAGTAGCGCCTTAACGCTGCATCTGCATCAACTGATCCATCGGCAACATGTTGTCGTTGAGGTTCGCCATGATGATCAGGGAGCCGAACACCACCAGACCCACCACGAAAATACCGAAGGCCAGCGCGAGAATCGTGTTGGCGGAGCCGGGCGAGCTGCTGACATGCAGGAAGAAAACCAGATGCACGCCCATCTGTGCGATGGCGAGCACCGCCAGCAGCACGGCCAAGCCGGGCGCCCAGACAACATGCGTGAGAGCAGCGCCAAAGGAGGCCAGCGTCAGCAATATGGCGAGCCCGAGTCCTATCAAGTAGCTTTGCAAACTGGTGACGCCCTCATCGGTCTCTTCCGTGGGCGCATCTTTTAGCGAGGCAGATACTTCGCCTTCGCTCATGTTCGCACTCCAAGATAGACAATCGTAAACACGCCGATCCACACCAGATCGAGCGCATGCCAGAATAGGCTGAAGCACACCAATCTGCGTTTGATTTTCGGCCGCAGCCCCAAGGTGGCCACTTGTGCCATCATGATCACCAGCCAGCACAGGCCTACCGTGACGTGCAATCCATGCGTGCCGACCAGGGCAAAAAAGGCAGACAGAAAGGCACTGCGCGTTGGATTGACGCCTTGCGAAAACAGGGTCAGGAACTCGGACAATTCCAGTGCAATGAACGATGCACCGAGGGCAAAGGTTACCGCGCTCCACAGGTACAGCATTCGCTGCGATCCGCGTTCCAGCGCGATCATGCACAGGCCGCAGGTGAAACTGGAAAGCAACAGGCATGAAGTCTCGATGAACACATGGCGCAGATCGAATAACTGTGCGCCGGTGGGTCCTCCGGCCGTGCGCTGCGACAGCACGGCGTAGGCGGCAAAGAGCCCGGAGAAGATCACGATATCGCTCAGCAAGAACAGCCAAAAGCCATAACTTACGACGACGCGCGTCGAGGCAGGACCGCGCTGCGAGATCGGAATCGCCCCTTCAACGACGGCGCCGCTCATGGAGTGGCTTTGCCCGGGTAGCGGTTGAAATCAGCCAGCTGCTGATCGGACACTTGGCTCTCGGTATCCATGCGCCATGAATGCCGCAGCAGCAGCGCTAATGCACCAATCAGAGCCAAGATCGCCATCCACCAGATGTGCCAGACCAGCGCGAAACCCAAGATGACGGCAAAGAAAGCGCTCGCAAAGCCGAGCGGGCTGGGTAGGGGCATGTGTATGGGCTCGTGCTCTTCTACCTCGACGGGTCGCAATTCATCCGGGCCATATTTCATGCTCCAGAACGCATCGATGTCACGCACTTTCAAAAGCCTGGCGAAGTTCCACGGCGGCGGCGGTGAGGGCGTCGACCACTCGAGCGTGCGGCCGTCCCACGGATCGCCACTGACATCGCGCCGCCGCTCGCGAGTCTTGATGCTATAGACAAGTTGCACGATGGTGAGAATCACGCCGGCGAGGATGACCAGCGTGCCCGCGAAGGCGACCAGCATCAGCGGCTGCCAGGAAGGGTCGGCGTAGTGTTGCATGCGTCGCGTGGCACCCATCAAGCCTAAGGCGTAAAGCGGCATGAAGGCGAGATA
>JANYAD010000176.1 GCA_025355165.1 Gammaproteobacteria bacterium
TCGCTCGAAGCGCATCGACCCGCGGATCGCTGGCGATGCTGTCTTCGTAGTCGGATGCCTCGAGCCTGCCGAACAGCAGCGGTATCGCGACCATGTATTGGATGCAATGATCGCGATCGGCGGGGTTTGCCAGCGGTCCCGTCTTGTCGATAATGCGCACGCCCGGTTCCTGAGTCTCGATGACCACTCGATCGATCCGCTCAATTTTAGCGGCGATCAGTGGGTGCAGCGTCATGGCCGCTTCAACCGCCGTCTGCGCGTGGAACTCCGCGGGAAACGAAATCTTGAAGAGCACATTCTCCATTACGTAGCTGCCGAGGGGCTGCGGCAGAACCACGGGCATACCCTTGAACAGCACGTCTTGAAAACCCCAGGTCTTCGCTGTCAGCGCCGAGGGATAACCCATCTCGCCTTTGAGGGCGAATAAAGCGTGGCGCACGGCGCGGCTGGTGGCATCCCCGGCCGCCCAGCTCTTGCGCGAGCCGGTATTCGGCGCATGCCGGTAAGTACGCAGCGCGCCGCCGTCCACCCAGGAGTTGGACACCGCATTGATAATTTGCTCGCGCGAACCGCCAAGCATGGCCGTGATCACGGCGGTCGAGGCGACCCGCACCAGCAGCACGTGGTCCAAGCCGACACGATTGAAGCTGTTCTGCAAGGCGAGCACGCCTTGTATTTCGTGCGCCTTGATCATGCCCGTCAGTACATCGCGCACAGACACACGCTTCCCCGAGCGAGAGAGATAATCTGCGACGGCCAGAATGCCGCCCAAATTGTCCGAAGGGTGGCCCCATTCGGCCGCCAGCCAGGTATCGTTGAAGTCTAGCCAGCGGATCATCGCGCCGATGTTGAAGGCCGCGGCGATGGGATCAAGCTCGTAGGCGGTGCCGGGAACCCGTGCGCCCCCGCTTAAGGTTGCTCCGGGAACCACCGGCCCCATCAACTTCGTGCAGGCCGGATATTTCAGCGCCTGAAAGCCGCAGGCCAATGTATCCATCAAGCAATAGGCGGCGGTTTCATAAGCTAGCGGGCTCGATATTTGATAGCTAAGCGCGTAATCCGCGATGTCGGCCAAAACCTGATCGGGAGCGGGTCTCTCGGCGGACTTGATATCTTGGGACATGAGGTTACGGGCGCTCCGACAGTGGCACAAAGGTGAGATTTTCCGGTCCAAAGTAATTGGCGCTGGGCCGAATGATTTTTCCATCCTCGCGCTGTTCAATGACGTGCGCCGACCAGCCCGAGGTGCGGCTGATGACGAACAGCGGCGTGAACATGGCCGTCGGAACGCCCATCAAGTGATACGACACCGCCGAGAACCAGTCCAAGTTCGGAAACATTTTCTTGCTGTCCCACATCACCGATTCGATTCTCGCGGCTACCTCAAAGCCCAACAGGTCATTGGCCTCGCGAGCAAGACTTCGCGACACTTCCTTGATGATCTGATTGCGCGGGTCTGAGACCGTATACACCGGATGACCAAAACCAATAATCACCTCTTTGCTCGAGACGCGCTTGCGAATGTCGGCTTCGGCTGCGTCCGGGGTCTCATAGCGGTTTTGGATTTCGAATGCGACTTCATTTGCGCCGCCGTGTTTCGGTCCGCGCAACGCGCCGATCGCGCCGGTGGTGCACGAGTACATATCTGAACCGGTGCCGGCGATGACTCTGGCCGTAAACGTTGAAGCGTTGAACTCATGCTCGGCATACAGGTTCAAAGAAGTATGCATGGCGCGAACCGAGCTGGCCGGGGCCTTGCGGCCGTGCAGCAAGTGTAAAAAGTGGGCACCGATGGAGTCATCGTCGGTCTGCACCTCGATGCGAAGGCCCTTGTTGGCGTAGTGGTACCAGTAGCACAGCATGGAACCTAAGCAGGCCAGCAATCGATCCGCGATGTCGCGCGCCCCCTGGTTGTTGTGATCATTCGCTTCAGGCACCCAGCAGCCGAGCGCCGACACGCCGGTGCGCAGCACGTCCATCGGATGGCTGGTCGCGGGAAGCTGTTCGAGCACCGTAATGACGGCCGGCGGCAGCCGCCGCAGCGCCTTGAGCTTGGCTTTATAGGTCGCGAGTTGCGCTACGTTGGGCAGCTTTTCGTGCACCAGCAGGTGCGCGATTTCCTCGAACTCGCATTGCGTGGCGATATCCAAAATGTCGTAGCCACGATAGTGCAAATCGTTGCCGGTTTTACCGACCGTACACAAGGCCGTATTGCCCGCTGCTACGCCCGATAAGGCAACGGATTTTTTCGGTTTGAACGTGGCGGGGACCTGCGGGTCGGAATTGCTGTTCATTTTTCCTTTCCATCGGCGAATAGCTCATCGAGCTTGGCTTCGTAGGCGTAGTAATCGAGGTACTTGTATAAATCAGCCCGTGTTTGCATCGTGGCCAACACGTTCTTCTGCGTACCTTCGCGGCGGATAGCCTGGTAGGTACTGAGTGCCGCCGCATTCATGGCGCGATAGGCAGAGCAGCAATGCAACACAATGTCGACGCCCACGGTCGCGAGTTCATCGCGTGTGTACAGGGGTGTTTGCCCAAATTCCGTGATATTTGCGAGGATGGGGACTTTCACGGCCTCCTTGAAGCGCCGGTACATCGCCAGTTCGGTAATGGCCTCCGGGAAAATCATATCGGCGCCCGCTTCAACGCAGGCCACCGCACGATCGAGCGCCCTGTCGATGCCCTCCACCGCCAGCGCATCGGTGCGCGCCATGATCACGAATTTTTCGTCGGTGCGGGCATCCACCGCCGCTTTGACCCGATCGAGCATCTCTTGCTTGGACACGATCTCCTTACCCGGGCGATGACCGCAGCGCTTGGATTGCACTTGGTCCTCGATATGCATCCCGCCTGCGCCGAATTTCGTGAAAGACTTGACCGTTCGCGCGATATTGAATGCCCCGCCCCACCCCGTGTCCGCATCCACCAGCATCGGCAAAGGACAGGCATCGGTAATGCGGCGAATGTCGATCAGCACATCATCCATGGTACTGATGCCCAAATCCGGTATGCCGAGAGAATTCGCCGCCACCCCGCTACCTGCCAGATAAATGGCGGTGAACCCACTGGCGGCGGCCATTCGCGCGGTGTAAGCGTTGATGGTGCCCACCATTTGCAGAGGAGTCTCCGCGCAGACGGCCGCGCGCAGGCGCGCCCCGGCCGAAAGCTGATCGGAGGCGCTCACGCGCCCCCCGCGACGGGAATCAATGCCCCCGTCACCGCGGCTGCGGAATCCGAAATCAGAAATGCGATTAGTTCGCCAATCGCTGCCGGAGCGACCCATCGGCTGGTGTCCGCCTTCGGCATGTCCAATCGGTTGCGCGGCGTGTCGATGGTACTCGGCAGCAATGCGTTCACAGTAACGCCCAGAGTTTTGAGTTCATCCGCGAGTGCCTCCGTGAGTTTCGCAACGCCCGCCTTCGAAGCAGCATAGGCGCCCATGCCGGCGCTGGCCTTGAGGGCACCGAGCGCACCGATGGTGATAATGCGGCCACTGCCGGATTTAACCAAATGCGGCAGGGCGGCCTTGCAGCAGGCCACTGCACTGCGCAAGTTCGATCGATACAACAAGTCCCACGTGTCGAGCGTGCCTTGCTCGATCTTCTCAAAACGAAACCCGCCGGCGATATTGATCAGCCCGTTGAGCCGGCCCGCTTCGCCGACGATCTTTGCGATTGTCGACGCCGCGGCGGCATCATCTGCCAAATCGAGCCCGCCGTACGCTAGTGGATCCGACGCGGCCGCCGCAGGCACCGCCGCATGATCGAGCCGCGCCACCTGCGCACCAAAGCCGGCGAGCGTCGCGCAGACCGACGATCCCAATGCGCCGAAAGCGCCGGTGACGGCAATCACCTTGCCGGAAAAATGGACGCGGATGCTGCTCACTTTCGACCTTGAAGTTGACGATCCGAAACTATAAACAGCAGGCCGGCTCGGTCGGCTGACCAAACCGCTCAAAACTGCTGCGCAAAATTGCAACACGTAGGACAGCGACGCGCAAGCTCACGGTTGCAAGCGGCGTCGAAATTCGCCGGGAGACGCGCCGGTCCATTTCTTGAATGCGCGATGAAAGGCGCTGCGCTCGGAAAAGCCCAGTTCCAGTCCTATGTCAAGCGCGCTGCGCTGCGTGTGACTCAGGTAGCCGATGGCGAGGTCCCGGCGCAGCTGGTCTTTGATCGATTGATAGTACGTGCCCTCCTCGTGCAGCCGCCGGCGCAGCGTGGCCGGCGTCATATTCAGCTCTGCCGCCAGCGCCCCGAATTCGGGCAGCTCTGCCGGCAGCGTCTGGCGCAAACGGCGCCGAATGCGGGCGCCTAGGCTGCTGGCATTTTTATACTTGACTAAAATGTTCTCCGGCGCACTACGCAAAAACTCCTTCACCGACCGATCGTTCTGCACGACGGGGAGCGCCAGATTGGCGGCATCGAAAACGATGGCGGTATGGGACGCTTGGAAGCTTAGGTGAGTGCTGTACATCAACCGGTACTCGTGGCTGTGCGCCGGTTCATCGTAGCCAAACTGTGCACGCTTGATCGGGATCCGGCGTCCGACCAGCCAACATGCCACCCCATGAAGCAGCATGAGGAGCACCTCGTGAGCGAACACGCGCGCGGGCGCGAGCTGCGTAAGCAAAGTAATGCTTGCCTCCGCGCCCTCGATTTCGATCTTGCAGCGGATGTCGTCGAGAAATAGCGCATACAAGCGCAGGCTGCGATCCATCGCCTGGCGCAGCGTTTTGCAACCGACCACCGAATGGCAAATCATTGCGAAACTGCCGCACTTCAGGCGCCTCGAGTCCTGCCCAAAAAACTCATCGTCCAGGCTGATGGCGACCAAGCGCCACAATGCGCCGTAGTGCTTGGCGGATACTCGCGCCTGCGGGGATTGCAGCAGTCCCGGGGATAGCCCCACTTGCTTGAGCAGCGCGTCCGCATCGAGTCCCCTAGCCCGCACATTCTCAAGCGCTGCTGCAACGAAGCAAATGGCAATGGTGCCGGGTTCAGCGCGCGCTGCTTCCGCCGTCGCGGACCGGCTCAATGCCTTGGGCAAGTGTTGCATTTTCGCTCACGCATTTTGACCGCTTTGGGCACGCCGCAGGGACAACTCCGTCCTATAGTTTACGCGATACGGGCCCCCCCGCCCTCGATCGAGCGAAACCATGGATCTCTATACGGAAGAGCAGCGCATGATCCGCGATAGCGCGCGTGATTTTGCGCTTCAAGAACTCAAACCGCATGCCGCCCAGTGGGAAAAGGACGGCTGGATTGCCGATTCGGCGGTCGCCAAGCTCGGCGAGCTTGGCCTTCTTGGCATGATGGTGCCCGAGGAGTGGGGAGGTTCATATACCGACTATATTGCTTATGCACTGGCGATTGAGGAGATCGCCGCCGGCGATGCGGCCACGGCGACGCTGGTCAGCGTGCATAGTTCGGTGGGTTGCGGTCCGATACTCAAGTACGGGGATGCCCTCCAGAAGCAGCGCTACCTCCCCGACATGGCGCAAGGCCTTTCAATTGGCTGCTTTTGCTTAACGGAACCCCAGGCCGGCTCCGAAGCGCATAACTTGAAGACCCGCGCGACTCAGGAAGGCCAGAGTTGGGTGTTGAATGGCACCAAACAATTCATTACCAACGGCAAGCGTGCGAAAACCGCGATCGTATTTGCGGTCACCGACCCGGAGCTGGGCAAAAAAGGACTGTCGGCTTTCATCGTGCCAACCGATACGCCTGGCATGTTGGTCGGGCCGCCCGAGCACAAGCTCGGCATCCGCGCCTCCGACACCTGTGCCATCACCTTCGATAACTGCAAGGTGGGCGGCGATGCTCTGCTCGGAGCTCGAGGCAAGGGCTTATCGATCGCTCTGTCCAATTTGGAAGGAGGCCGCATCGGTATCGCGGCGCAAGCCATCGGTATCGCGCGCGCGGCATTAGAGGCTGCGTTGGCCTATGCGCAGACACGCCGGCAATTTGGCCAACCCATCGCGAAATTCGGCAGCATCGGCGACATGTTGGCCGATATGCACACCTCCATTAACGCAGCCCGGGCTTTGACTCACCACGCCGCCCGTCTGCGCAGTGCGGGCGAGGCCTGCCTTTCGGAAGCCTGCCAGGCTAAACTGTACGCCTCGGAAATGGCCGAACGGGTCTGTTCCCACGCCATTCAGATTCACGGCGGCTACGGCTATCTCGCAGAATACAATGTCGAGCGATTTTACCGCGATGCGCGAATTACGCAGATTTATGAGGGCACGAACGAGATCCAACGGCTGGTGATCGCGCGAGAATTGATCGAACGCCCGCAACTTTAGGAGAGCACCGTTATGACCCCCAATCCCGCATTGAACAGTCTGGCCGCCGATACGGTCAAGTTACTGATCAACGGTGCCTTCGTCGAATCCCAGACCACGGAATGGCACGACGTCATCAACCCGGCGACGCAACAAATCCTTGCGCACGTGCCGTTCGCCACCGACGCCGAAATCGACGCGGCCGTGGCCGCCGCCAAGGAAGCCTACAAGACTTGGAAGCACACGCCGCTGGCGGCGCGGGCGCGAATCATGTTGAAACTCCAGGCACTGATTCGCGAGCATATGAACCGAATTGCTCAGACCTTGAGCGCCGAACAAGGCAAAACCGTGGCCGACGCCGAGGGAGACGTATTCCGCGGGCTCGAAGTCGTCGAACATGCGTGTTCCATCGGCAGCCTGCAGATGGGCGAATTCGCGGAAAACGTCGCGGGCGGCGTCGATACCTACACGATTCGGCAACCGATCGGCGTCTGCGCGGGGATCACCCCCTTTAATTTCCCGGCGATGATTCCGCTATGGATGTTCCCAATGGCCATCGTCTGCGGCAACACCTTCGTGCTCAAGCCCTCGGAACAGGATCCACTGACACCCATGTTGCTCGCCGAGCTTGCGCTTCAGGCCGGCGTGCCTCGCGGCGTGCTCAATATCATTCACGGCGGCAAACGCGCCGTGGATGCGATTTGCACCCACCCGGATATCGTTGCCATCTCCTTTGTCGGTTCAACCGCCGTGGGCACGCACGTGTACAACTTGGGTACGCAACACGGCAAGCGGGTGCAAGCCATGATGGGCGCCAAAAATCACGCCGTCATCATGCCAGATGCGAATAAGGAACACTCTTTGAACGCCGTGGTGGGCGCAACCTTCGGTGCCGCAGGTCAGCGCTGCATGGCCACCTCAGTAACGGTCCTGGTCGGCGAGGCGCAACAATGGATACCGGCGATCGTTGCCAAGGCCAAAACGCTCAAAGTGAATGCGGGCAGCGAGAAGGGCACAGACGTGGGACCCGTGATATCGCGCGCTGCGAAGCAACGCATTTTGGGCCTGCTGGAGGAGGGCATCAAGGAAGGAGCCAAGCTCGAGCTCGATGGCCGCGGCGTCAAAGTCAACGGCTTCGAAAATGGGAATTTTATCGGGCCGACGATATTTTCCGGCGTCACACCGACGATGAAAATCTACACCACGGAAATCTTCGGTCCGGTGATGGTCATCGTCAACGTGCAAACATTGGACGAAGCGATCGAGCTGATCAACAAGAATCCCTTCGGCAACGGCACTGGCCTGTTTACCCAAAGCGGCGCGGCGGCGCGAAAATTTCAAAGTGAAATTGACGTGGGCCAGGTCGGCATCAACGTGCCGATCCCGGTGCCGGTCCCCTTCTTCAGCTTCACAGGTTCGCGCGGCTCCAAATTGGGCGACCTAGGCCCCTATGGCAAGCAAGTCATTCATTTCTACACGCAGACCAAAACCGTGACGGCGCGCTGGTTCGATGACAGCACCACATCGGGCGGGGTGAATACGACGATCAGTCTCAAATGAAAATCGGCTTCGTGGGCCTAGGTCACATGGGTGCGCCGATGGCGCGCAACCTGCTCAAAGCCGGCCATTCGCTGACGGTTTTCGATGTCGTGCAGCTCAATGTCGATGCACTGAAGGCGGCAGGCGCCAGCGCCGCGATCTCGCCGGCTCGGGCTGCCAGTGAAGTTGAATTGCTCGTCACCATGCTGCCCTCCTCGCCGCACGTCAAAACGGTCTACCTCGACCAGGACGGCGTCTTGTCAGGCGTGGCGCGCGGCGTGACGCTCATCGACTCGAGCACCATCGACCCGCACACCGCCCGTGAAGTCGCTGACAGGGCCGCGCGGCACGGCAACTCGATGGCCGACGCGCCGGTATCAGGCGGCACCGGGGGCGCCGAAGCTGGGACATTGACGTTCATGGTCGGCGGCAGCTTCGAAGTGTTCGAGCAAATAGCGCCGGTGCTGCGCCAGATGGGTAAAAACATCGTGCATTGCGGTGAAAGCGGCACAGGCCAAGTCGCGAAAATCTGCAACAACCTTCTGCTCGGCATCAGCATGATCGGCGTGTCCGAAGCGATGAATCTGGGCACCGCGCTCGGCATCGATGCCAAGGTGCTGGCAGGCATCATCAATACATCGAGCGGGCGCTGCTGGAGCTCCGATACCTACAACCCGTATCCAGGCGTGATGGACAACGTGCCGGCAGCCCGCGGCTACACCGGCGGCTTCGGTGCGGAGTTGATGCTCAAGGATCTTACTCTTGCCTTGGATGCGGCGAAACTATCGAAGCAACCGGTCGTACTGGGAGCCCTTGCGCAGCAGCTCTACCAAATGTTCAGCTCCCAAGGTGCGGGCGGCCAGGACTTCTCGGCCATCATCAACCTGTACAGACAAAAGCCCTAGTCGACCTTAAATCGGAGAGCCCCATGATTGAGTGTTCGATCGACGGAGCCGTCGCCTTAGTGACGCTGAATAACCCGTCTGCAAACACTTTTACCGCGGCAGGATTGCAGCAACTGCACGCCCTCATCGGCGAATTGAATGGGAATCTGCAAATACGCGCCGCGGTGATCACCGGTCACGGCGAGAAGTTCTTCAGTGCGGGCGCGGATCTGAAGGAGTTTGCGGATGGCGACAAGGAGCATGCTCGCTTGATGGCCAAGGCGTTCGGCGCGGCATTCGAGGCATTGCAGGAAGCGCGCCCCGTTTTCATTGCCGCGATGAACGGCTACGCCATGGGCGGCGGTCTGGAGTGCGCCTTGGCCTGCGACATGCGAATCTGTGAGGAGCACGCGCAAATGGCGCTGCCGGAGGCATCCGTGGGGTTGTTGCCGTGCGGCTGCGGTACCCAGACCTTGCCTTGGCTGGTCGGGGAAGGTTGGGCAAAACGCATGATATTGACCAATGAACGCGTGAATGCGGAAACCGCACTGCGTATCGGTTTGGTTGAACAAGTGGTGGCACGCGGCCAGGCCCGACAGAGCTCATTGGAGCTTGCCAAGCGGGTAGCCACTTTAAGTCCTGCCGCAGTGACTTACAGCAAGTCGCTCATCCATCAGGGCCGGCAAGGTACGCCCCGCGCTGCGGCGCTGGCGATGGAGCGCGAACGATTCGTCGATTTGTTCGACGGCGAGAATCAGCGCGAGGGTGTCAGCGCTTTCTTGGAGAAGCGTAAACCGAATTGGCGCGACACTTGATCCTCTGCGAGGTCCGCAACCGGATCGGATTTATCACCCTGAACCGCCCCGCCGCCTTGAACGCGTTGTCGTTGGGAATGATCAAGGATTTGCGCTCGACACTGGAGCAACTCGCGTGCGATTCAAATATCAACGCCGTGCTGATCAGAGGCGCGGGCGAAAAGGCTTTTTGTGCGGGCGGCGACATCCGCGCCATCTATGAGAGCTACCAAAACGCGGATGCTCTGCACCGGGAATTCTTCTTGACGGAATATCCCTTGGATTACCTCATGCATTCTTATCCTAAGCCCTACATCGCCTTGATTGACGGGATCATCATGGGCGGAGGGATGGGTATCGCACAAGGTTCGCGCATGCGACTTGCTGGAGAGCGAACCCGCATGGCGATGCCTGAAGTGGCGATCGGATTCTTTCCGGATGTGGGCGCCAGTTATTTTTTGTCGCGACTGGAGGGTTCGTTAGGAGCCTATCTCGCACTGACAGGGGTGCAGATTCGAGCGGCCGATGCCTTGTATGTCGGCCTCGCCGATGCATACCTGCCGCGGGCGGGCGTGGATGCCTTGGACCCTGAGCTCAACGCCCTGGTATGGCCGGACTCTCGTAGCGCGGATCGAGCCGCCATTGCCTCCCTCATTCAAAAATTGGCCGTGCGGGATCCGCCCGTCGCGCCGCTCGCCCAATTCCGACCTGCCATCGACGAGCATTTCGCGGCGTCGAGCATCCCTATGATATTGATGTCGCTCGAGGCAGAAGGCCGCCCGCAGTTCCTGGAATGGGCAAGATCGACCTTGGATCTTATCAATACGCGCTCGCCCACCATGTTGGCCGTGACACTGGAACAACTGAAGCGGGGCAAATCAATGACCCTGGCGCAGTGCTTGCGTATGGAGCTTGGCATGGTGCGACAATCCTTCATGCAAGGCGACTTCATCGAGGGCGTGCGGGCCATGATCATCGACAAGGACAACGCGCCGGAGTGGCACCCGCAGCATATCGAGGAGGTGACCCAAGAGCAGGTCGAGGAGATATTCACGGACCCCTGGGCGGGTGCCACACATCCGCTCGCCACACTGGAAGGAATTCGCGCATGCAATTGAAGGACGTCAATGCCATTGTCACGGGTGGGGCTTCCGGCCTTGGGCTCGCCGTGGCCACGCGAATCGTGCACGGCGGGGGCAAGGCCGCCATTGTTGATCTGAGCGCGGTGCAGGGCAGCGCAGCGGCGTCGAGTTTGGGGGAGCGGGCGAGTTTCATTGCCGCCGACGTGAGCGATGAAGTCGCTGTCGACGATGCAGTGCGATGCGCGAAACAGGCCATGGGCAGCATCACCGCCGCCATCAATTGCGCAGGCATCGCCACCCCGGGCCGGCTGGTCGGCAGGCACGGACCCATGACGGGAAGCTCTTTTCGAAAGATGCTCGAAATCAATCTGCTCGGCACCGTTCTGGTTGCCAAGTCCTGCGCGGTTGCCATGCAATCCAATTCTCCCAATGCTCAGGGCGAGCGGGGAGTGATTGTCATGACGGCTTCGGTGGCCGCGTTTGACGGGCAGATCGGCCAGATTGCTTATTCCGCCTCAAAAGGCGGCATCGTCGCCATGACGCTGCCCATGGCGCGCGAATTGGCCTCCAGTGGAATTCGTGTCATGACGGTGGCGCCGGGCTTGTTCGCCACGCCCATGATGAAGGGGCTTCCGCAGGAGGCCCAGGACTCTCTCGGCAAGCAGACACCCTTTCCGGCGCGGCTGGGTGAACCGGATGAGTTTGCCGCGCTCATCGTGCATATCTTGGAAAATGTGATGCTGAACGGCGAGTCCATCCGACTCGATGGCGCCATTAGAATGCAGCCCAGGTAAGGACCTGCAATGAAGTTGCCGATCGGCTTGCTCGCAGCAGGATTGTTGGCCGGGTGCGCGGGCGAGAAACCCACCTTGGTGCCTGCCTTGAATCCCGTCGACGCCCATGCCCTCATTGAGCAATCCTTGCCGCGCTACGTGAGTGACCGAACGGGATGGACCGCCGATATCTACGGTGCTTTCACCGTACTCACCGTGGCGCCGAGCCGCGAAAATGTGTGCGCGGTGGTGGCGGTGATTGAACAGGAATCGAGCTTCCGGACCGACCCCGTGATACCGGGCCTTGCGGTCATCGCGCGCAAGGAAATCAACTCACGCGCGGAGCGCGCGCACGTGCCGCTGCTCCTGGTCAACGGCCTGCTACAGCTCAAGTCCGCGGACGGCCGCAGCTACGGCGAACGCATTGACGCTGCGAAAACAGAAAAAAATCTAAGCGATGCCTACGAGGATCTGATTGCCTCCGTGCCGCTCGGACGCACGCTGTTCGCTGATAAAAATCCGATACGTACGCGCGGTCCCATGCAGGTTAACGTGAATTTCGCGGAGCAGTTCTCGGCCGCGGCGCCTTATCCGTACCCGGTGACGAGCAGTATCGCCGATGAGCTGTTCACCCGCCGCGGCAGCGTCTATTTCGGTACCGCGCATTTACTCAATTACCGCGCACCTTACGATCAGTACCTGTACCGCTTTGCGGATTTCAACGCCGGACAATATGCCAGCCGCAACGCGGCGTTCCAAAATGCGGCCGCCATCGCCACGGGAGTCCCGCTGATCCCCGATGGGGCATTACTGCCGCACGAGGGCGATGCGAACAAGCCCGGAGCCACCGAAGCAGCGTTGCGTACGCTCGGCACACGGCTTAAGTTGAGCGAAGGCGCCATTCATAGCGCCTTGGCAGAAGGTAAAACCAAGAGCTTTGAAAAGACCGGCCTCTATCAGCGCGTGTTCTCGCTGGCCGATCAGATGACCGGAAGCGAGCTGCCGCGAGCCATGGTGCCTCGCATTCAATTGGGTGGTCCGAAAATCAAGCGCAAGCTGACGACCGACTGGTATGCGCACCGCGTCGATGATCGATTCAAGCGCTGCTTGAATCCGAAGTAATCTAAATATCAGCGGCGCGTGCCTTGGGCGGAAAATTTCCAGCCCGGCTCAGCATGCCCGGCAGCTCGCGTCCCATAGCGCTGGCTAGCCACTCCACCGTTTGGATGGCCTTATCGACATCCAGGCCGGTCCGGTATCCCGACCGTTCCAGCATATAGATGACATCTTCAGTCGGCACATTGCCGGTGGCGCGGGGCGCAAAGGGACAGCCGCCGAGGCCGCCCAATGATGCATCGACCGTCAGCGCCCCCGCATTTACCGCGGCCCATACATTGGCAAGACCCGTGTTCCGTGTGTTATGAAAATGCACTCGCACTGGCAGCGGTGCGATCGCCGCCCTTACCCGTGCGACCAAGTCCGCGACTTCGCGTGGTGCGGCGGCACCGATGGTGTCGGCAATGGCGACTTCAAGGGGGCCTGCCGACGCCGCGATCTTTGCCATTTGAACCACTCGCTGAGGATCGACTTCGCCGTCAAATGGGCAGCCGAACGCGGTGGAGATGGTGATCTGAGAGCGCCGCCCCTCCTGGCGCGCCAGGCGCACCACCTCGCAGCACATCGTTAAAGACTCATCCGATGATTGGCCCTGATTGCGCTGGGCAAATCCATCCGAAGCGGCGCACACGGCACCGAGTTCATCAAGGCCAGCCTCGATGGCCCGCAGCGCGCCGCGCTTGTTGAGAACCAAACCGATATAGGTCACGTCCTCACGCCGCGTGATGCCCGCCGCTATCGCATCGGCGTCGGCCATTTGCGGCACCAGCTTAGGGCTAACAAAGCTCGCCGCCTCGATTCGCCGAACACCCGCCTCGATGGCCCGCCGGATAAATTCGAGTTTCTGCTCGGTGCTGAGCAGAACCGATTCGTTTTGCAGTCCGTCCCTCGGACCGACCTCGACAATTTCAATCTGTGGCATTCACTTCGCTCCGTAGCCGCCGCCGCCCGGGGTACAAATCACCATGACATCGTTCACGCCAACCTCGGCTTGGCCTATATAGCTGAGCGTGTCGATGCGGCCATCGGCACGCTCAATGAAATTTTCGCCCACGGCGCCTGCCTCCCCTCCCGCCATGCCGAAAGCGCCCACGGTTCGCCCGTTGCTTAAGATCGAAGCGGTCATGGCTTGCAAGAAGCGAATGCGCCTGATGCCCCCATCGCCGCCCCGCCAGCGTCCGTTACCCCCCGATCCTACGCGAGTTTCGTGGCCATCTACCCGTACCGGGAATCTGAACTCCAAAACCTCAGGATCGGTGAGGCGCGAGTTGGTCATATGGGTTTGGACCACGCTCGTGCCGCTGAATTGCAGCCCGGCGCCGGAACCCCCGGCGATGGTCTCGTAGTACTGGTAGCGCCCATTGCCGAAGGTGAAATTATTCATGGTGCATTGGCTCGCCGCCATGGCTCCCAAGGCGCCGTACAAGGCGTTGGTCAGACACATGGAAGTTTCGACGTTGCCGGCCACGACGGCAGCGGGCGGCCGAGGGTTCAGCATGCAGCCTTCGGGGAGAATTATCTCCAAGGGCTTCAAGCATCCGGCATTCAGCGGAATGTCATCGTTCACCAGCGTCCTGAACACATAGAGCACGGCTGCCGTGGTGACGGAACGCGGCGCGTTGAAGTTATCGCCCAACTGAGCGCTGGTGCCGGTGAAGTCGATGCACGCGCTGCGCTGCTCGGCATCGACGCGCACAGCTACCTCGATGCGGGCGCCGTTATCAAGCGGCATAATGAAATGCCCATCCTTGAGCGAGGTGATGACGCGGCGGACCGATTCTTCCGCATTGTCCTGGACGTGCTGCATATAGGCCGCCACGGTGCCAGCGCCATAATGCGCAACCAGGCTCTTCAGTTCCACCGCGCCTTTGGCGTTGGCGGCGATCTGCGCGCGCATGTCGGCGAGATTTTGCGGCGGGTTGCGCGCAGGATGGGCGCCGCTGCCTAGCAATTCGCGCATCGACGCCTCGCGCAGCGTACCCTCCTCTACCAGCTTAAAGTTATCGATCAGCACGCCCTCCTCGCTGATGTCTTTGGAGAACGGCGGCATCGATCCGGGTGTAATACCGCCAATATCGGCATGGTGACCGCGCGAGGCGACGAAGAAACTCGGTGCTCCATCTTCTGGGTTCACATAGACCGGTGTTACCACCGTGATGTCCGGCAGATGCGTGCCGCCGTGATAGGGATCGTTCAGTACATAGACATCGCCGCTGTGCATCTGCGGGTTGCGATCAATGACCGTGCGTATCGACTCGCTCATCGAGCCTAAATGTACCGGCATGTGCGGTGCGTTTGCGATCAGCGCACCGCCGCTGTCGAACAGTGCGCAACTAAAATCCAAGCGTTCTTTTATATTCACCGAGGAAGCAGTGTTCTGCAGGCGCAAGCCCATTTGTTCCGCGATATTCATGAAAATGTTATTGAACAGCTCCAACGCAATCGCATCGAGGTGAGAATGCATACCGTGTTCGCGGCTTTTAGCCTGTACGCGGTGCAGTTCAATGCAACCCCCGGCAACCGCTCGCGCCTCCCAACCCGGCTCGACCACGGTGGTTGCGTTGCGATCCGCGAGGATGGCGGGCCCCAAAACGAGCGCGCCCGGGCGCAAGGCTTCGGCGCGATATAGCCGCGCTTCGCGCCAACCGGCGCAATGCGTATCGGCCAGGCAGTACATGGAAATTTTCGCGTCCGCCGCGGGCTCATGGGCGCACTCACCGTCCGTCGGAGCCACCAGCGGGGAGTCCGCGCCGGCTGCGATACTCTCCACAGATACCGCTTCAATGATCAGCGACTCATGCGGCAATACAAACTCGAAACGGCGCCGATAGCTGCGCTCGAACTCCTGCCGGATGAGCGCTACCCCGGCGGACCTCGGCACCTGCGAGGGCAGCGCACAAGGCAACGCAGTGTCCGTCCCTCGGTAGCGCACCTGTATGCGCGCGACACTTCGCAGTTCATCGCCTGCCAATCCCTGTTCCTTAAGCTCGGCGGCGGCTGCGTCGATGAGCCGCGCGGCGATTGCCACCGCCTCATCCAAGCCCGCCTCATTGAGCTCGTGCTCGACGGCGGCCTCCCGCATGGCTATCTGATCGGCCAGTCCCATACCGTAGGCGGATAGCACCCCTGCAAGAGGGTGGATGAAAATGCGGGTCATACCCAAGGCATCGGCCACCAGGCTTGCGTGTTGACCGCCTGCGCCGCCAAAGCATTGCAGGGTATATCCGCTAACATCATGCCCGCGCATCACGGAGATGCGCTTCACCGCATTAGCCATGCTGCCTACGGCGATCTTCAGGGCACCGGCGGCGACTTCCTCGGGCAAGCGCGTCTGGCCGCCGGCTACGCTCATGCGCAGCGCCAGTTCGCCGAATTGCCGCGCCACGATCTCAGCGTCCAAGGGTTCGCTCGCTGAAACACCAAAGACGCGTGGAAAGTAGGCGGGTTGAATGCGCCCCAACAGTACGTTGGCGTCGGTGAGGGTCAGCGGGCCGTCGCTTCGGTAACTGGCGGGTCCCGGACTGGCGCCCGCGGACTCAGGGCCGACGCGCAGGCGGGCGCCGTCGAAGCGGATGATCGACCCCCCGCCCGCCGCAATGGTGTGAATGCTCATCATCGGCGCGCGAACCCGCACGCCCCCCACCTCTGAATCGAAGGCACGTTCATACTCGCCCGCAAAGTGACTCACATCCGTGGAAGTGCCGCCCATGTCGAAGCCTATCAACTTGGTGTGCCCCGACGCCTGAGCGGTGCGTACCATGCCGACGATGCCGCCCGCGGGGCCCGAGAGGATGGCGTCCTTGCCATTGAATTTGTTTGCCTGAGTCAAGCCGCCGGAACTTTGCATGAAGAACAGCGGCACCCCCGGCATGAGTTCGGCCAGCTTGCCGCAATAGCGCTTGAGGATGGGCGATAGGTACGCATCCACCACCGTCGTGTCGCCGCGTGGTACCAATTTCATCAACGGGCTGACGCGGTGCGAGACGGAGATCTGGTTGAATCCGATCTCATGGGCCAGATTGGCGGCTATGCGTTCGTGTTGGACATACCTGTACCCATGAAGAAAAACAATCGCGCAGCAGCGCAGGCCCTGGACATGGGCCTCGGTCAGCTGGGCTCGCAGTGCCGGCTCATCGAGGGATTGCACAATTTCTCCGTGCGCTCCCATCCTTTCTTGCGCTTCAATGACGCGCTCGTAGAGCATTTCCGGCATCACGATGCGTCGGTCGAACAGGCGCGGCCGCGCTTGCGTCGCGATCTTGAGTGCATCGCGAAACCCTCGCGTGATGATCAGCAGCGTGCGCTCACCCTTGCGTTCCAACAAGGCATTGGTCGCCACCGTCGTACCCATTTTCACGCACGCGACCTGTTGTGGCGTGATGGGTTCGCCGGGCGATAGCCGCAGCAATCGTCGGATACCCTCCACTGCGGCGTCGGTATAATGAGAGGAATCCTCCGACAGCAGCTTCAGCGTGTGCAACGATCCGTCGGGCGAGCGCCCAATGACATCGGTGAACGTGCCGCCCCGGTCGATCCAAAATTCCCAGCGGGTCCTGTTTCGGCGCTGTCCGCGATCAGCACCCGGCCGCGCGCTTCCGCTCCTTTCCGCGCTCAAGGTCGCGTACGCAGTCTTAGGCTATTCCAGCTGGCATCGGCCATCCATCCCCCGTCCACGGGCAATGTGATGCCGTTGATGAACCCGCTTCGATCCGAGTCAACGAGAAAGCCGATTGCCTCGGCCACATCCTGAGGGCGTGCGAAACGGGCCAACGGCACGCGCTCGGTGATATCCGTATCACTGTAGGCACCGCCGCCCTGATCCACAGCATCCATTTCGGTTTTGATCCATCCGGGGCAGACCGCATTGACCCGTACGCCGCGCCCGCCCCACTCCGCCGCCAGTGATTTCGTCAGACCCACGAGCCCATGTTTCGATGCGTTATAAGCGCTGCGATGGCTGATACCTGAAAGGCCCGCAACCGAGGCCACATTGACGATGCTGCCCTGTCGCCGCCGCAGCATCTGGGCTCCCAGATAGCGACATAATAGGAATGGCGCGAACAGATTAACGGCCATGACGCGTTGCCATTGCGCGGCGCTGGTTTCCTCGGCAGGCGTGATAAGGCTGATGCCCGCGTTATTCACCAGCCCGTCAATCGCGCCGAAATCGCTCGCGATCACGTCCGCCAACTGTTGCACGAACGCTTCGCAGGAGATGTCCCCGCAAATGCCGTCTACCTGAAAACCCAAGCTGCGCAGCCTCACCACCTGTGCTTCGATGGATTGAATGTCAACCATAATCACGCGATATTCGCGCGCGGCTAACAGGGAAGCGGCCGCAAAGCCGACGCCTTGCGCCGCGCCTGTTACCAGCATCGTCTTCATGGGCGACCTCGCGCCCTCGCGGCTTTTGAATGCCCATCGAGACAGATCGGAACGGGGTGCCTCAAGGACTGCGCGGATTTATCAGCGCCGCGCAAGCTCCCGCCCTTGCTCACAAAGGCTCGCCGGGCAGAAAAAAAGCCGCACGCTTGAACATGATTCACTCCAGCTCGAACTGAAAATTAACCGAACCGGCCGGCAAGCCCCGAACATCCCAAGTCCATTCATCAAACCATGCGCGGCGCCGCTGATCAATGCGCACCAGGGTCGAGCACCGAGTGCCGTAATCGGGCGAGCGTATGAACGCGCTCGACAGGAGGCGTTCCCACTCCAAGCTCACCCCGGTGCGCGGCAATTCATCATCCGGTGCAATCGCCTCGTCGCGCAACAGCGCAAGCGCGGCATCGGTGTTTTTCAATTCGGCCAACGCATCCGATAACCGGGACTTGGCGGCCCGCACCTTTGGCCACGGTGTATCGAGTACATGATTGGAGAGCCCGTAGAGGCCTGGCTCGAGCTCGCGCCCGGCGCCCACCACGCTTTCGAATACGGCCAAACGTTCGCCGTCGGAGAAAATGACATTAAAGGCATTGTAGGTTGCGCTGATCTTGCCAAGGTAGCTAAGATTCTGGTGAATCGTGCCGTTCGATTCCAGGATCGATGTGACGAGCTCGCCGCGACTCGGACCTTGCGTTCGCCGCAGCTGCGGATCGCGGTAATTTGTGAGTGCGGCAAAGCGGCCGGTGCGCGTCATGCCCAGCCAAGTGCCGCCTGCCTGCAGATCTTTGCCCGCCAGAATGGGCGGCCGCGACGGCCACCAGTGTGCGGCGGCTGTCGGCCGCGAATGCGACTCATCACGATTGGCCGCTATCACGCACGGGACGCCCGCATCGGCGCGCCAGGCGATCAAAATTAAGCACATCCACACTTCTCCTACGCCAAGGCGCGCGCTGCTAGGGCCGCAACGCCCTCTCCCGTGATCCGGATGCCGGCGCGGATCTCTGCGCATTGAATCGTTCGCACAGCTAAACAACCGCCTCGCGCACGTCGACCGTCAGAAGCTCTTCAAGAAAACCGCCGATTCTGCGCACGCGGTCGATGAAGTGAATTTCGAGAATCCAATGGCGTACTGCGCCCCGTTCGTCCGGCTCGCGCAGCGAAATGGAATTTCCGTGCCGAATGGAAAAGCGCTTAGGGTCTTTGGGCCGGCGCTCATGCGGAAAGGGGCCAATCAAGTGTCCAGCCGTCGCCGCACCAAACTCCCAGCCGTAAGAGCCGGCCAGGGCGGCAACGTAGTCGTACAGCTCCCCCGCCGTTAAGTTCGGGGATTGCCGATAGAATTCCTTGCCGCGCTGAAAGGCATCCGCAATGTCCGCCGCAAGACGGTGCTTTATCGGATCGGCTCCGAGCACGTAGGTGCGCCCGAAATCCGCCTCCCAGGCTTCGAACACCGGTCCGAAATCCAAATACACGATATCGTCAGCGGTGATGCGTCGATCATCGCTTTCATCGTGATAGGTGAGCATCGTATTGGGTCCGGAACGGGCAATTCGCTTGTGCCAATGCCGCCGCAATCCGAAGCGCGACTGGGCCAAAGCGTGGATCTCCGCCGACAGTTCGCTCTCGAGCTTGCCCGCGCTCACCATACCGCGTTCGATGACCTCGGCGAACAGGGCTTCGGCTTTGAGCTGTGCCGCGAGCAATGCTTGCGAGGTAACATCCATTTACACCAATGCCTCATCCAACCACTCAATCCAATGCATCACCCGCGTCGAAGTGCCAGACGTAAGATGCTGAATGCAGCCTACATTCGCTGACAAAATGCATTGCGGATTTAGTTTGGCCAGGTTGGACAGCTTCCGATCCCGCAATTGCCTCGCAAGCTGGGGCTGCAGCACCGAATAGGTGCCGGCCGACCCACAGCACAAGTGGCTCTCTTCGCTCGCCGAAGTGATCTCCACACCCAACTCACGCAAACCGCTTTCCACGGCACCGCTCAGTCGCTGGCCATGCTGCAAAGTGCAAGGCGCGTGAAAAACCAACCCCTTCGCACCGCCGCCGCGCAGCTGACCCTTGAGCGCGGGCACCAGCTGCGGCAACAACTCGCTTAAGTCTCGGACCAGCGCGCCGACGCGGGCCGCCTGTGCTGCATAGACCGGATCGTCTGCCAGCTCGCGCCCGTAGTCCTTCAGCGACAGCGTACAGGCACTGGCCGAGGAAATTATGGCTTCGACATCCCCCGCCGCGAGCAACGGAATCCACGCATCCAGGTTGCGCCGCATCTGCGCACGTGCGCCGTCGCGGTCGCTCAAATGCATTCGCAGAGCACCACAGCAAGTCGTGCCGTCAGCGCGAACGATTTGGATACCCGCCTTGTCGAGCACGCGCTGCATGGCGCGGTCGACGTTCGGCATCATGGCGGGCTGCACGCACCCTTGAAGCATCAGCATCTTGCGCAGCCGCGTGCTTTGGGGCGGCAGCGGCAAGCGAGAGATCGATGGCATGGCGATCTTATCCTTGAGGACTCTGGGCAATATCGGCCGCAACATCCTCCCAAGCCGCATGGCGGGGGCGAACAGCGGCGAGGTGAGCCCTTCCTTGAGCGCCCACCGGGCCAGCCTCTCGAGAGGCGGGCGCGGCACGCGTTTTTCGACGATCTGACGGCCGATCTCCACTAACTGCCCGTACTTAACACCGCTCGGGCACGTGCTCTCGCAATTGAGGCAGGTCAGGCAGCGATCCAAATGTATCTGCGTGCTGCGCGTCACCTCTCTGCCTTCGAGCACCTGCTTGATCAGATAAATCCGCCCGCGCGGGCCGTCAAGCTCATCGCCAAGCAATTGATAGGTCGGACAGGTGGCATTGCAAAAGCCGCAATGCACGCACTTGCGCAAAATGCCGGCCGCTTCCTCACCCTCGGGTGTCGAGCTGAATTCGGCACTGAGTTGCGCGTGCATGTTTTACAGACCCACGTACAAGCGGCCGGGATTGAAAATGCGGTCCGGGTCGAACGCTTCTTTGAGCCTTTGATGCACGCGCATCAGAACCTCGCTTAAAGGCGAGAACACTCCTGGGCTTTTGTCGGCGCTTCGCATCAGCGTGGCATGGCCCGAGGCGCGAGCCGCAGCCTCGCGGATAAGCTCAGGCTCAGCCGCGGTTCTAAGCCAGCGCTGCGCGCCGTTCCATTCGATCAATTGCTTCCCGGGGAGCTCAAGCGGTCCGCTGATGGCGGGCACCGAAAGGCGCCACAGCGATTCACCGCGCGAGGCAGCGGCCTCGCCTAATAAAAAGAATTCATCGCTTTGGTCTCGTATCGCGCTCCACCATCGTTTCGCCGGCGCCGCTTCGATGCGTTCCCCGCCCAGCTTCGCGCATGCCGCCGAAACCGCTGCGCGCGCCCCACTTAAACGCACATGCAGCTCCCCGCAATGCCAGGCACTCGCGCCGATCGGTAGGGGGTGCCGCGCCCAGTCTTTGAGTTGCTTAAGGGCATGATCTTCATCCCATTCGAACCGCAACGTGGCTGTCGCGACACTGATGGGAAGTATTTTGAGCGACACTTCGCAAATGAGCCCCAAGATGCCGAGGGACCCGACCATCAGGCGCGACACGTCATACCCGGCGACGTTCTTTGTAACCTGCCCGCCAAAGGTGAGCACTTCGCCACGGCCGGTGAGTACCGTCATTCCCAGCACATGATCACGCACCGACCCGGCACTGGCACGTGCCGGGCCCGATAGGCCGGCCGCGACCATTCCTCCCACAGTGCCATCGGCAGCAAATCGCGGCGGTTCAAACGCCAGACACTGGCCCTTTTCCTCCAGAGCCGCTTCCAACTCAGCCAACCGCGTCCCGGCCCGCGCTGTCACCACCAGTTCCGTGGGCTCGTAACTCGTAATACCCGACAGCGCAGCGGTATCGAGGGGTGCCCCGACCGCAGCCTCGCCGTAGAAGTGCTTGGTGTTGCCGCCCCGAATCTGCAGAGCGGCCCGGTCGGCGCGCGCGCCGTTCACTTGATCGAGCAAGTGCACGAGCGATAAATCCTCGGCATCCATCAGAATCTGGGTAATTCTGGAAACGGCAGCATTCCGCGGCGAACATGCATCTTTCCATATTCGGCGCAGCGATGCAGTGTCGGGATCACTTTGCCCGGATTGAGCAGCTCGAGCGGGTCAAAAGCTTGCTTCACCGCGGTAAATTGGGCGCGCTCCGCCGCCGAGAACTGCACGCACATGGAATTCAGCTTCTCCAGCCCGACGCCATGTTCGCCAGTGACGGTGCCCCCGAGCCGTACGCTGGTCTCCAGGATATCGGCACCAAACAGCTCGCAACGGCGCATCTGATCCGCATCGTCGGCGTCGAACAAAATCAATGGATGCAGATTGCCATCGCAGGCGTGAAAGACGTTCACGCACCGCAGCTGGTATTTGATCTCCATCTGCTGGATTTCGCGCAGCATTTCCGCGATGCATTTGCGGGGAATCGTGGAATCCATGCACATATAGTCAGGGCTGATCCCGCCCGAAGCGGGAAAGGCATTCTTGCGGCCGCTCCAAAACTTCAGCCGCTGCGCTTCATCACGGCTGACCTCGAAACGCGAAGCGCCTGCGGCGCGCAGCACCTGCTCCATGCGCTCGATCTCCTCCTCGACCTCTTCCGGAGTGCCGTCGCTCTCGCAGAGTAGAATCGCCGCCGCCTGCAGATCATAGTCGGCGTGTACGAACGCTTCCACCGCCGCCGTCATCGCTTTATCCATCATCTCCAGGCCCGCTGGGATGATGCCATGCGCTATCACACTCGCGACGGCGGCACCCGCCGATTCGATGTCGCCAAAGCTCGCCATGATGCAGCGCGCCAGCAGCGGCTTGGGAATGAGCTTCACCGTCACTTCGGTGGTCACCGCCAACATGCCTTCGCTGCCGACGATGATCGATAAGAGATCAAGACCCGGCGCATCCAGGGCTTGCGATCCGAATTCCACCGCTTCGCCGTCCACCATGAATCCGCGCACCCGAAGGACATTGTGCAAGGTCAGGCCGTACTTGAGGCAATGCACGCCGCCGGAATTTTCAGCGACGTTTCCGCCGATGGTGCAGGCAATCTGACTGCTGGGGTCGGGCGCGTAATACAGACCATAGGGGGCCGCCGCCTCGCTGATCGCCAGATTGCGAACTCCACATTGCACGCTTGCGGTGCATGACGCTGGATCGACCTGCAATATCCTGTTGAACTTCGCGAGCGACAAAATCACGCCCGCCGGATGCGGTGTGGCGCCCCCCGACAAACCCGTGCCGGCGCCTCGCGCCACAATGGGTATACGAAGTTCATGACATAACTTAAGTACGGCAGCGACTTGTGACTCGGTCTGCGGCAACACGATCACCATCGGCACGACGCGGTAGGCAGTGAGCCCATCGCATTCAAACGGGGCGGTATCCTCGAGGCGAGACAAGATCGCTTCGCGCGGCAATACGCCCTGCAGCGCAGCCACCACCTCACTCTGGCGCTGCTTCCAAGAGGAATCGGCGAGAACCTCGGATCGCGCTGTACTGCTCATCTGCAATATTATGCACCAGCCTGCGCCCGGCAATGAAGCGTAACGGGCATCTCCGGTAGGCTGCGCGCAGGAGATTTCAACTAAAGTCGCCTGACCCATGGCCGGTACGAAGCAGAGAAAAAGCGAGCTGCAGTTGGCGGCATGAGCACCGGAGAGTAGGATTCGCTCAAAGCAATGTGGCGCGCACAACAAGCCGCAACGGGGGAAAGTCGATGTATCAGCAATTGTTGACGCCGGTCGGCGGCAGTCTAGCCTTGTCCTTCTTGGTGGCCATTCTGCCTATTCTGGCTGTCCTCTTGCTTCTCGGCGTTCTGCGGCGCCCCGCCTGGCAGGCCTCTCTGGCGGGCCTCATTCTCGGTCTCATCATCGCCATCGCCGTGTGGGGGTTGCCCGCCCAGATTACCTTCGCCGCGGCGGCGAATGGGGCGGTGTTTGCGCTTTGGCCCGTCATGTGGATCGTCATCAATGCGCTGTTCGTCTACAACATCGCGGTCTCATCCGGCCGCTTCGATGCGTTTCGCTCATGGATAATCCACCATCTGCCCAATGACAGGCGCATCGTCCTGATCGTGATCGCATTTTGTTTCGGCGCTCTGCTCGAAGGGGTCGCGGGTTTTGGCACACCGGTGGCGATCACATCCTCGCTCCTCATCATGTGCGGTTTTCCCGCACTCGACGCCATCGTGTTCGTGTTGATCTTCAACACAACGCCGGTGGCGTTCGGCGCGCTTGGCACCCCGGTTACCGTGCTAGGCGCCGTCACGGGACTGCCGGCGCATGAGCTCGGCCAAATGATCGGCCGCCAGCTTCCCATCATGGCGGCCATTCTGCCCTTCTACGTCATGGCGCTGTACGGCGGATGGCGCTCCATCCGTTCTCTGTGGCCGGTATTGGCGGTCGCGGGATTGAGTTTTGGCCTGGCACAATTCTTCTCCTCGAACTATTTGGACTACACGCTGACGGACGTTTTCGCTGCTCTGACCTCGCTGGCGGTGACCTTGCTGTTTCTACAGATTTGGCGTCCAGCGCCGGACCCCGAATTCGTCATCGACCGCAAGTCGACCGAGGCGCCAAATCCAAAGTTCACCAATGTTCCTGCGTGGCAGGGATGGATGCCGTGGCTGGTGGTGACGGCGGTCGTGATTTTGTGGACTTACTTCAAGATCGCCGCGATGGGTCAGCACGCTGTGCCGTGGCCGATCCTGGATAAGGCCGTCTCGATCACGCTTTACAACAATAAGCCCTATGCTGCGGTATGGTCATTTCAGCCGCTGGCAACGGGCACGGCTATTTTGGTCGCTGCGCTGATTACAGCGCTGTTGGTAAGGCTGCCGATTGCTGAACTGGGACAATGCGCGGCACGCACTATCCGCCAGATCTGGCAGGCCGTGATGACCGTCATGTTCATCGTTGCGCTGGCCTATGTGATGAACTACTCGGGACTCGCCTACACGATAGGCCTCGCCGTAGCCTCCACCGGTCACGCTTTCGTATTGTTTTCGCCTTTCCTCGGTTGGATTGCCGTGTTTTTGTCAGGCAGCGACACCTCGGGCAACGCGCTATTTGGCAATCTGCAAGTAGTCGCTGCGCGGCAGTTGAACTTGAACCCGCTGCTGTTTGCTGCTACCAATTCCTCAGGGGGCGTCCTTGGCAAGATGATCTCGCCGCAAAATATTGCAACCGGCGTTTCTGTAACCAATCTTAAAGGTCAAGAGGGCGCCGTATTGGCCCGCACCTTTGTTCACAGCATCGTGCTGACCTTGGTATTGGTGGTGATCGTGATCGTGCAACAATATTGGATCCCGTGGATCATTCCAGCTTTTGTTGCAAAATGATGCCGCGCTTCGCTCGGACGGTCTCAAGTGCCCACCATGGTGATTGCTTGCCTCAGCACCACCGCTGATATGCCTTGACGGCGTCGAGGACACGGCTCTGCTCAAGCTACGCGCAGCATCAGTGTCTCTGAGCCGCCGCGTCAGTTGCAAACGCGTATTTCAGGCGCTCACTAAGGCGACAAATTGAACAAACCATGCATCCCCGACGTGTAAGACGCAAGCACTAGAGATCCCGCATCATTGAATTTGGCGCGATAGCAAAGGCCGCGGCGTACCGCAGCCATGAGCGGTACTTGGAAGAAAAAAAAGTTTGCACGCCGCAATCGGGGACCTATCCAGCCAATGCGCCGCGGCGTTCGGTCAGCGGGCAACACTATTTTCAGGTGCAATCGCTTTATCGCCGCCGAGGCAAGGGCCACGCCGAGAAAGGCGATGGGCTGAAGCGTCAACCGAGAAAGAGCGGCTTTTTACCCGGATGCGGAACAGAAGCTGCCGCCCGGCACGGGATCGATGCTACAGTTCTGATGTTCCCGCTTGCTGGATCGAGATGTGCACGTATTTGCGGGCGTGTCTTCGAGGAGCGCCCGTGTAGGAGCGGTGGGCGCGGGTCGCCAAATTCGTCCGCACGGCGGGCGGAAGGTTGCAATCGCACGCTGTTTCCTTATTCGATCCCCACGTCTGACAGAGCGCCTACACTGCGGGCTATGGTGATGTCGATCGCACAGTTAAAATCGCAAAATATCAGACACATCGACAATCGGCCCTGCGCAAAACCGTACAAATATGGTGCCCCGGGCAGGAATCGAACCTGCGACCTAGCGCTTAGGAGGCACTCGCTCTATCCACTGAGCTACCGAGGCAGGAAAACGAGGCCGGAAGGTGGACAACCGGCCTCTTTAGGTTGGTGGAGGAGAAGGGGATCGAACCCTCGACCTTCGCATTGCGAACGCGACGCTCTCCCAACTGAGCTACTCCCCCGAAAGGGCGAAGAATACTAGCAGCAAAGCCCCGATCTGCCAAAGTATCAATCATAATAAAGGTCAAGGAGGATGAGGATATGTTGACATCGGGGGAACGTGCGCCTGAATTCACGCTGCCGGATGCGGCCGGAAAAGACAGATCCCTGACGGAGCTGCTCAGTTCGGGTGCGCTGGTCCTGTACTTTTACCCGGCGGACTTCACGCCTGGATGTACGCGGCAAGCCTGTCTGCTGAGAGACTTGCATGGGGAAATCGAACGCGCAGGACTGCGCGTCGTCGGCATCAGCCCCCAGAGTCCGCAATCTCACGCCAAGTTTCAAGCCAAGTACAACCTGCCATTCGTCCTGCTTTCCGACCAGCATAAGACAGTCATCAAAATGTACGGCGTCAACGGTCCTTTGGGTATCGGCGTTCGCCGCGCCTCGTACCTGATCGATGCAGGGCGTCACATTCGCGATGTGGTGCTCGCTGATTTCATGATCGGGCGGCATGAAGATTTCGTGCGCAAAGCCATCCTCTTGCGCGCGGCCCATCCTCAATAGCTCATTCGCACCAAATTAGCATGACCGATGCGCGGCACGGTCACAATATACATTTGGCTGAAGTCTTGTTCATCGATACTCGGCACATCGCTGCGGCCGGTTAAGGCCGAGACGATTCCGGGCACGGTATCGATATGTCCGATAACCAAGACCCGCCGGCCGCTGTTCTCTCGCAATACGCGGCGGGCCAAGCCCTTCGAATCGTCGGCCGGAGCCTCGATTGGGACGATCGCAAGCCGTGCCGCGAGCGGCGCCGCGGTCAATCGGCTGCGCAATGTGGGGGATATGTAGATGGCATCGAGCCGGCCCGCGCCCTTGATGCTGCCCAACATTCGCGCCAGTTGTGCCGCTCTGGCCTCACCCGCCGAAGAAAGCGGCGGATCGACCGCGACGCCGGCCTCTTTTTCGGCATGGCGTATCACCACGATCGTGGTCGAATTCGCCGTGAACCATACCCATGCCGTGAATAGCGCGAGCGACATGATTGCAAAGGCCGCAATCCCGGTTAACCAGATCGGTATCAAGAATGGCCTGCGCTGAAGATTCGCGCGCTCGCTTTTCATGGCACCATCATATCAATGAATTCGACGTCTTTAGCGCGGCTGCGGATAGTCATTCTCGCGGCGGGTTTTTCTTCTCGTTTAGGCCAGCCCAAGGCGCTTGCCCGCATCCACGGGGTCAGCCTGCTACGGCGCACTTTGAATGCGGCGGCAGCTCTAAAGGGCGCAGATATTATCGTGATTGCGCCGCGAGCTGCGATGCGATACCGGGTGGAAACACAGGGTACCAAGGCGATGTTCATCGTCAATCCGCGCCCCGCGCGTGGGCTCTCGAGTTCGGTACGGCTCGGCGTTACCCAGTCACGATACGCCCCGGCCATCCTGTTCCTGCCGGTAGACATGTTCAACCTCAAGAGCGCCGACCTTATTCGTCTGCTGCGCGCCCGGTACTCGGCGCCGCGCCATGTGATTGCGCGCCGCATCGGCACACGCGGCGCCGCTCCCTTGATATTGCCGCGGCGGTTCTACACCCGTGCATGCGGAATTGCTGGCGATATCGGCTTGCGCGAACTACTGGCACAACTTGGCGACAGCATCCTGCTGATCGACCTGCCCTCGGCCACCTCAGACATCGACACGCCGCAGGACCTGGGCGCGGCTAGAGCCTGCTTTCGGGCCCGGTTTAGCTAGCGCGCCCACGCAAATTCGCGAAATGCCTCGAGGGCTGTCTCGACCTTGGCGCGAGGCAGGTCCATGTGGGTCATCAATCGCGTTCGCGCAGCGATGCTCGCCAGGATACCCCGAGCTTTTAAGTGAGCCCGCAGCTCTGCGGTTTGGGCCACGGCCACGTCGATATAAACGACATTGGTTTGGGGGGCCGTCACTTCCAAGCCGGCATCTTGCAGTCCGCAAGCGAGGTGAAGCGCATTGGCGTGATCCTCGGCGAGGCGCTGCACATGATTGTCCAGCGCATACAGCCCGGCGGCCGCCAGCACTCCGGCTTGACGCATGCCGCCTCCCAAAGCTTTGCGCCAGCGCCTCGCATCGGCGATCAGCTGCTGCGGCCCCATCAGAAGCGAGCCTGCGGGAGCGCCAAGCCCTTTGGACAGGCAGATGGATACCGTGTCGAATCCGGCGACTGCCGTGGGCTCGTTGATCTCGAGCTTCGTGACGACATTGAAAATGCGTGCGCCATCAAGGTGGGTGGCGAGCCCGCGCGCGTGGGCAAACTGTGTGACTTCTCTGAGGTAGTCCATCGGCAGCACCCGCCCTCCGA
>JANYAD010000222.1 GCA_025355165.1 Gammaproteobacteria bacterium
GCAATGGCGTGCGCTGCTAAGCGCATGCGGTTTCGAAGTGCAAGCCACTGCCATGAGCGAAGGCACCCGGTTCGCGAATGTGCTGTTGATCGCCCGGGCGATCTGATAAGTCTCGGGTTTATTCGGCGCACCAGCAACCCCGGCAACTAATACTATATTGCAGCGCTTTTGCGCAACTGGCCGATGCAACCCGAGACTTATCAGATCGCCCGGGCGATCAACAGCACATTCGCGAACCGGGTGCCTTCGCTCATGGCAGTGGCTTGCACTTCGAAACCGCATGCGCTTAGCAGCGCACGCCATTGCGCGGCGCTTCGACAATGCAGTATTGCCGGTGCGTGCCCGCGGCAAAGCATGACCAGCTTATCGACCCATTGGCTGTAGCGGAAGCGAAGTCCAGCGCTCGCATCGCCGATGCGTATCAGCAGCAACCCCCGTAAGGGCAGCGCGGCGCGCGCCCGTATTAACACCTCAAGCTGCTCTTGCGCGCAGAGGTAGTGCAAGACATCGAGAATCACGATCGCATCGGCGCTCCCATATGCGGCGTTGCGAATGTCGCCTTGCGATATTGCGCATGCAGATCCGAGCGCGGCATGCGCTCGTCTCACATCGCGACTCATCAACTCAATTCCGCGGGTGCGATGGGGCCGGGGCGCCGGGGGCCAGCCGTCGGGCCAATCGCCATTTTCGTAGCAAAGCAGGGCGGCCCGGAGCCACGATTCCAGCAATCCTCGGCCGCATCCTAAGTCCAGAATCTGGGCGCGATTCAGCAGCAATCCGTGCTCCAGTATCGCGTTGAACACGGGATCGCCGCCTAACTTGCCTCGCGCAAAGTGATAGGCGAAAAACCCGGCGCTGCGATACGGCTCGCTTGCCCTGTCGATCAGCGAAGGACTCGATATGGCTCTTTCACGCCAACGGAAGATGATGCGGCCTCACCAGCATGTGCCAATCCTGATGTTCTTCAAGAATTAATTCGATGGCGGACTGGACCGAAACCTTGATGGGGCCCGGATCAGGCGCCGACACATGGTTGTTCAAAGCCGCATGGATCTCGCTGATGGCGCGCTGCAGCTCCGCCTCGAGGCGTTCGGAAGTCGTGCCCAGCCGATACGCTTCGGATTGCGCCAGAGCGCCGTGTAAGGAGGCTCCCAGCGCAGGAAAAAACGTGGTGATGAGCGATAGCCAAATCGTGTGCAAGAACAGATGCAGCAGCGCGCAAACAGCGGTCAGCCCAAACAATTTGATGTTCACTGAATGGACCCGGTGCAGCAAGGCGTTCTGCCTGAGCGCCACGCGTTGATGATAGTTCCTTTGCGTCTCCAGGACGCCCACGGTCCAAAGCGCGTACTCAGTGATGAACGGCGCGTCGGACCACGCTCCTAGGAGCAGCGTGCGCGCGAGCGGCTCGCTTTGATTGCAAATGGCTTCAAAGTCATCGCCGCTTCGCAAGTGATTACCAGGGTCGAACACACGCATGTACCAGTTTGCGGATGTTGCCGGCTGGGTGAAATCGAGCAATGGGGCCACCAGGGGCAGATACCAAATCAATTCGGCGGTGGTGCGGGCACGCAACCACTGGCCTTGCCAATCGCGCCGATCACCCAGCCAATAGATCGTACTCACCGTACCGATGATCAGCACTTCGGCGAGCGCCCATAGGCCAGCGATAGGATGCTGCAGGTGCAGTCGATCGTCCCAGCCGAGCGCGAGCGGCAGCATGGCGCAAAGCACTGCGAGCGCGCTCAGTAGATAAATCGCCCAGAAGCCACTACGGTAGCGGTGTCCGTAGTGCAGTGCGCGCGCGTCGAACTTCAAGTGAAACGGAGCCAGCGTCTCGATCAGGGTTAATAATCGCTGTGGCGGGTCGACAGGTCGGGGAGGTGGGGGAACCTGCAATCGAACCCCGATCAGCAGCGCACGTTGAATTCCCTGGTGCAGCTTCATGCGTGGTTAGCTCGATATCTCGTAGGTGGTGGCAAAGATATCCCGGGCGACGATACCGAGGCTGCCATCGCCGTAGTCCACAAGCCAATCCCCCGCATGGCCGCTGAGCTTTGAGACTCCATCGGCCAGCTGGACTTCAAAGGGTTGTTGAAGCTGCAGCGCTAAAATGTGATTGGGCAGGCTCATGTAGTGGCCCGATTCACCGGCGGCGGTGGGAGCGAGCGGCCGATACTTGTGGGCGAATTTCGCGTGGGATACTCGCCACTGATGATTGCCATTACCCGTGACGATGGCATCGCCCGGATGCGCACGTACCGAGCCCTCGGGCGTTCGCACGATGCACTCGATGTCCGTGAAGCGAACTTCGACCTGGCGCTCGAGCTTTCGAGCCTCGACACATTGCGGGTGGCCGGAAACTTCGGGGGAGAATCCGGTCTTGCCGCTGCAGCGGAATATCAACGCATTGTGTCCATTGTTGTTCTCTCGACGCTTGGAATCATACACAACGCAGCAATGAAAGGTTTGTGAGCTTGTCTGCTAGTCCCGGCTGATCTCGATCCACCACTGCGGTCCAGATTCGATTTTGTGCACAGCCGCGTAACTTCGTTGATTCAGAGCGAGGGCCAGATTCAACAGACTGTTTACATATACCAGGGGTTTGCCGACGGGAACCTCACCGAAAGTACGTTGGTAGGGCGCCACCGTATCCTCCATCAGCATGCCATTGTGATAAATGCGCACGTGCAGCGGGTCGCCGAGCGCAACATGCAGGCCGTCGAACAGCGCTTTTGGAATGTTTGTCCACACGTTATCGTATTGCACGTCCAGCACAGGGATGATTCCCCACACCTTTGTCCCCTCGAGCTGTGGTTTTCTGTAATTCAATGAAATGAGGCCACTAGGGGGGAGCGGCGGTCCGACTTGTTCGAACGTGATCACGCCTGCGGCGAGTCTAGCGCCGGTGTAACCGAACACATCGCGACCATGAAAAGTGTGCGAATCATCAGAGCCTGGGCGTCGATTGCTGCGTTCATCGATCTGACGCAAGCCCTCGATGCCGTCGCGTTCAGCAACCAATGACAATAGCCCGTTATCAGGGCCGACAAAATAACGGCCGGTTCGAGTCTTCAGCACCACTGATAGCCGTTCGGTGCCTACGCCCGGGTCCACCACGGCAACGAAAACCGTGCCGCGGGGCCAAAACTGTTCACTCTGATAGAGTCGGTAAGCACCATCGAAAATACTTGGATTCTCGTGGCTGAGGTCCGAGATCAATAAGTCTTCGCAGGCGGTATAGGCGACCCCTTTCATGGCAGAGACCGCCCCGTCTTGCGTGCCAAAGTCCGTCAACAAGACGAGCGGCGCGCGAGCCTCGACGAGTGCGGAAAAAAGCAGGAAGCAGGGCAGAATCCGCGCAGACCGCGCGATTGCGCGGCCGGCGAGACTGCCCAAATTCACTTCTTCTGTTCTTCCAAGGGATAGGTTCGTGCAGGTTCAACAATGGGCGCCACGTTCGGTTGCCCGACCGTCGCAGGAACATCGGCCTGCGGCGCCGGCGAGCCGCGCACTCCGGTTCCCGTCGCCTGCGCGAGACGTTCAAGAAAGCGTTGCGCAGTGGCTGGAGCTGCCGGGGCTTGCCCTGAAAATATCTCCGACGCCGTAACACCGCTCTTGTGATAAAACGCCCCATTGGCCCCACGGTCAATGGATAGAGCACTGCCATCGAGCGCTACACCGCCGAATAATCCGCGTGTGCGCGCATAGGAATAAATCTCGGAATGAAAAGTCGTATCGGTGGCGGCAGAGCCTTGCCGGCCCACCGGTCCGGTCGCAATGGATGCGTCCGCTCCCAATGTGAGCTTACCGCCGGCGATGCCCTCGATGCCTGTCTTGGTAGTGAAAACTAAAATAATGTCTGAGGATTGCGCGCCGGCTTGGAATCCCCAGCTGCCCCCCGTTAGCGACACGAAGACCGGATTACTCCAAGGCGCCGTTAGTTTATCTCGCACCGACAGGACGCCGTTGCCGTGGCGTCCGCCAAAAATGAATGCCACCTTGGTCACGTCGGGAATTACGGCAATCCCATAAGCATGCGCCAACAGTGTGTCAGGCAGGCGCACGTCCGGCATCGCCCGGACCTCTTCCAGCACTTCGGTTGCGGTTAGCAGACGGCCTTCTTCGCGCGCACCGGCTTGAGCAAAATTTACAATCGCCGCGGATAGCAGCGCCGCCAAAATCGCAGCCGTCGGTTTCTTTCTGTTTGGCATCAGGGACCCTCCAATAATGCCGATAGTCTACCGCAACAGCGAGGCGAGAGTCCCTTCAGTTAGGGGAACGTAACTTAGCCGCGTCGGCTTCGCGGTGATGCGAGCGATAGTATTGCGCGAGCCGGGTGGTGCTCTGGATGACTTCGGGATGTTGCGGCCCTAGGGTCGCCAGCAGCTGCCTTTGCGCGGCGACCAACATCGGTTCTCCTTCAACAGCCTGATTTGCAGCGATCAGCACCCAACCCAAGCTTGCCTGTGTGCGGGCGGTACGCCAATTTCCGGCTCCCGCCAAGCTCAAATCAATATCCAACGCGGCTCGCAGCTCGATTTCAGCCGCCTCGAATTGGCCGCGACGTAAAAGGATCTCTCCCATCAAATGCCGCGTGGCGGCCACATACAGGTGACGCGCGGGAAGCGCCTGAGCATAGATGCCAAGGGCTTGTCGCGCGTTGCTCTCCGCGGCTCCTAAGTTATCCGCATCAAGGTACAGATTGGCAAGCGCATCGAGGAAATAACCGACTATGTAATGATTGGGAGCCATGTGATCTTTGGTGATCCGTAGCGCGTCCTGGGTGAATTTCATGGCGCGTGCCCGGTCGCCTTGACGTTCGTATATCTCGCCCAGGTTCGCCTCGATGGCGGCAATGCGTTGATTGTCGGCGCCGAAATCTCCTCGTTCGATCTGTAGAGCTTCGTTGAGGGTCTGTTCAGCTTCAGCATACTTGCCACGCTGCGTCAGTATGTAGCCCAGCCCTTCCAAGGAAGCGGCATAGTCCGGGTAATTGCGGCTGACCGTCGCGCGCAACAGGCTTAGTCCCTCGCGTTGGTATTGCTCGGCGACCACAAAATCACCGCTCCAAATGGACGGGGATGCCAGAGAACATAGCGTCAGGGCAATGGGTAAATGTTGATCGCCCGGCACGCTCCGATAGATGACGAGGGCCTCGCTGAAGAGCTTGCTGGCGCGTTCGGGGTCACTCTTGGCATTGAGCAAAAAGTGTCCATATTGAAACAAGATATCGGCGGTCGCCGCACTCGATGGTCGATCGGTTGCCTGAGACAGGGAAAGGGCCTGCTGAATATAGGCCTCCGCGCTACCAAAGCTTCCGGCGTCGGTGAGGGCCTGCGCCAAGTTAGCTAGCGCAGCCGCGAGGTTGCGACGATCGATCGGATTTGCGCTGCGACGCATGGCAACCGCCTGCTCGAACAAGGGGATGGCGCGCTCATATAAGCCCTGCCTGCGGTAAGCAAGACCGATGCTTTCAAGTAGCTGTGCGCGCACCTCCGGCTGCAAATTCGCGTTGCCCTTGATTTTTTCGGCACCGCGATCAAGCAGCTCCTGCGCGGTGGATGGCCGGCCTTGTGCGTTGAATGGGTCAGCTCTTGAGAACACGTCCACCATAAATCCTGACACTTGTTGCGCTCGATCACGCTCTTCGGCGGTTGCATCCCGGGCGAGCCCGATGAGATGGTTTTGCCAAAGAGTGACGCCCGCGATAATGAGCAAACCAAAAAACACCGCTGCCCCGGATACAACAACGAGCAGATTGCGTCGCATGAATTTGGCCGCGTTGTAGCGCCAATCGCCTTGCCGGGCCTGCACCGGCTGTCCCATCAGGTGCCTGCGCAAATCCTCGGCAAGCGCTTCGACAGAGGGGTAGCGCCTGTCGGGTTCCTTGCGCATTGCCATCGCGACAATTGCATCCAAGTCTCCGCTCAATCGCGCGCGTAAGCGCTGCGGCGACAAGCCGCGACGATCGGAGATGCGGCTGCGGTCGATATCGGTTTCGCCAGTTAACTTGGCAACCACCATCTGGCTCGGGCGCGCGGGATCATCCATGCAAATGGCCCGCTCGAGCTGCAACTGGCTGTAGCTCAGCAAGCGATAGGGGGATCGGCCCGTCAATAGGAGATAAAGCAGCACTCCCAGGGCATAGATATCCGTCGCCGTAGTGATCGGCCGCCCCAGCACTTGTTCAGGGGCAGCATTCTCCGGCGTGAGAATCCGTTCCTGAAGACGCGTCACCGGCAGGGTGTGGGAAAGGCTCTCGGGAGCGAGCAGCTTCGCGATGCCAAAATCTAAAAGCTTCGGTGCGCCCTCGTCGGTGACAAAAATATTGGAGGCCTTGATGTCTCGATGTACGATCAAGTTGCGGTGCGCGTACTGCACCGCACCGCACACTGCAATGAAGAGTTCGATCCGTTCGCGGACGAACAGCGTTCTTGCGTCGCAATAAACATCGATGGACTCGCCATTGACGAATTCCATGACGAGGTACGGCGTTCCATCTTCCAAATCGCCGCTGTCGATCAGCCGCGCGATCGAAGGATTATCCAGAGTCGCGAGAATGTGGCGTTCACTGTGAAGCCGGCTGCGCAGCCGCGGGTGGACGCTCGCGTGTTGCAGCACCTTGATGGCAACGGTCTGATGGTATTGCGAATCGTCGCGTTCGCCGCGGTACACGGTGCTCATGCCGCCATGACCGAGGATCGAAACCACCCTATAGGGGCCGATGCGGGTACCAATCAAGCGGTCTCTGTGATCATCAAGCAACGATTCGGCTGCCGCGCCCACGGCGTTCAGCAGGGTATCTTCCCGAGCGCCGTCGAGTGTCAGCAGCGATTGCACTGAACGTCGCAGGTCCGCGTCTTCCCCGCAGCTCTTGTCCAAATGTGCCTCACGGGTAGGGCCGTCCATGTCAGCTAATTGCTCAAACAGAGACTGGATTTCTTGCCACCGGCCGCGCGGAATCATTTGGCCGCACCGCCGATTTCGCTGAGAAGCCAAGCTTTCCCGAGGCGAATGTCGCGGTGCACAGTGGCCGCAGAGGCTCCCACGGCAGCGGCAATTTCGTCGTATGTCATACCGCCGAAATAATGCAGTTCGATAACCCGTGCTAACCTCGGTTCAAGCTGTAGCAGGCTCTCCAGCGCATCGTCCAGAGCGATGACACTGACTTCGCCGGACCCCGCCTTCTGTTCCGAATCCGAGACCGACAGATCGCGAAAGCCCGCGTTGCGCTTAAGCCTGGAACGAGACTTTGCGTGATCGACCAGGACGCGACGCATTAGTCGCGAGGCCAATGCGAAGAAGTGTCCGCGGTCCTGTAGATCCACATTGGCCTGAATCAAACGTAGAAACGCCTCGTGCACGACGGCGGTGGCTTGCAACGTGTGGCTGCCGCGTTCGGCCCGCATGTAGCCGCGCGCTAGACGACGAAGCTCGTCGTAAATCAAAGGGGTCAGGCGATCCAGCGCTTGAGGTTGGCCGGATCGCCATTCGGTGAGCAGCTGCGTGAAGTTAGCTGGAACCTGCATCTTCTTTACTCGCGGCGAGAGAAAGATCTGATTCCCGCTGTCGCTTCAGGCTTTCCCTTACTCCCTGCATGGTTTCCCTGCATTTATATCCAAGATGAGGGTGATTAGGACCCATCGTCGCTTAACTAAATAGGCCACACCTCGTGGCTGTGGATCAGTCTAGTTGTCAATCTTTCAATTGGGGAGCATTCATATGAAGGTAAGTCTAATCGCTTTGGTCGCCGGCTGTGCAGTTGCTAGTTCAGCTTTTGCTACGTTCGACCTGCCGCCCACCGTGCCGCCGCATTTGGCCTCGCTGGACCTGCCGCCCACCGTGCCGCCACATTTGGCGTTGCTAGATTTGCCGCCCACCGTGCCGCCGCACGTGGCGATGCTGGATCTGCCGCCCACCATGCCGCCGCACCTGGCGTAATCGGAGACGTACGATGCATCGTCGAAGAGTTCACCGTCGAAGAGTTACGGTCGGCGCCGCGGCTGCTTTCGCGATCTGCGCAGCATTCGCTGCGCAACCCACTTCGTTACGCGCGGATTGGGGCGAGCGGCATACGCAGCTGCACTCACTCTGGGTTCCAGGTTCCGCGATCCCCATGTCGGCGTACGACCCGGATCGATTGCTCCTGCGGCCGCCGCGATAGGGTCTTGAGCTACACTGGATGCTCTGTGGCAGCAGGGCATTCAGTGTCTAAAATAGTCGTGATCGCACATCGGGGCGCGAGCGGTGAGCGCCCTGAGCACACCATCGAGTCATATCGGCTTGCGATCGAGGAAGGTGCGGACTTCATCGAGCCGGATCTGGTAATGACCCGTGATGGCGTGCTGATCGCACGGCACGAAAACGAAATTAGCGGCACCACCGACGTGGCCGACCACCCCGAGTTCGCCTCGCGCCGCCGTTCGCAAATCATCGATGGCGAATCCATGACGGGGTGGTTCACCGAAGACTTTTCACTGTCCGAGGTCAAGCGATTGCGGACTCGCGAGCGCTTGCCGGAATTGCGGCCGCAGAACACGAAATACGACGGCCAGTTCTGTATTCCCACATTCGATGAAATTTTGCACCTGGTCGCGAGCGCCAATCGCAAGGCGGGCGGCGATCGGCGCATCGGGGTTTATCCGGAAACCAAGCATCCGAGTCACTTCGCCGGAATCGGCTTGCCTTTGGAATTAGCCTTGTTGGATGCGCTTGCGCGCGTCGACTATGCCAAAAGCGGCTCGCCTGTTTTCATCCAATCTTTCGAGCCTGGCAACCTTCGGCAGCTGCGTCGCATGACGCCGTTGCCGTTAGTCCAATTGTTGGAGCGGCAATTGGGCGATCTAGCAGAAATCCGAAAGTATGCCGATGTGATTGGCATAGCGAAATCCCTCGCGACCGACGCAGGGGTGGAGGCTGCGCATGCGCAAAAACTCGGTGTGCACGTGTGGACGTTTCGCGCCGAGAATGAGTTTTTGCCGGACGATCTTAAAGTGGGCAGCGCGCCACAGGCCCATGGAAACTTGGGAGCTGAGATTCAGCGTTTTTTGAGCCGCGGTATCGAAGGTTTCTTCGTCGACTTTCCGGCCATCGGTGTGCAGGTCAGAGACGCCTATATCTCCGGAGCCCATCCGCTGCACCAGCCGCCGATCGAAACCAGTTTGCCATCGAATAAGCTGCAAGGGCGGTAATTCTGGCCAGCACTGCCCTGCAACAACGCGCAATTCTCGCAGGTGGAGTCCTTGACGTAGCTGGGGAATTTCTTCAGGTCAACTTGGTTGACATTTTCAACATACCCCACTGCAAGCGCCGCCGGGTGTTTGACATCGACACGTTGGGCGACTTGCGAAAATGAGCGGCGGGGCGAAGCCAACGTCGTGATCGCACCTCCAAATAGCAGAGCACTGATAAGCTTTCTTCGGGTGACGGTCTTGACCTTCGGTCTGCGGCTCATAATTATTCTTCCTGTTATTCTGGCGCTTTGCGAGGCCTTAGAGTGTTAAGCATACCGCTTCTGTTGCAGGCAACGCGAGTCGTTTTCTCGCGGCGCTATTGTTCATTTTTTACAGCGCCGTAGCTCCGGCCGCGCATGTCTTGCGCCTGACGCCTTGAGACAAGCGCGGCATTTCATTGCTTTTTACGTCCTAACAGCGCTGGCAGTGGGCCTCTTTTCCAAAGCGCAATTGGCTGCTCATTGCCGCGCTGCTATCGGCCATTGGGGGCTCTGATAAAGATTGTGCAATGCTTGCCCAGGTGCGCAGAGACTCGGATTGCGTGGCGGCTAGGGTTGCGATAACCGGCGCACTGCTGCCCATGGCTCTTCGCTGGTGGCGCGCGGGTGCGCGCCACTCAGAAGTAAATGGATACGTAGGCCTGATAAACCATGGCGCTGAATTGGTACAGAGGTTCAGCGCCCGGCTTGTATTGCGGCGGGCCGAAGTCCTTGATGTCGCGAAAGTCGAGGTAGTTGAAGCGAATGCGGCTCACGTCCGCGGTAACTGTGCCGCGCTTGAATATCCGCCAACCGTCGGGTAAGAACGCATAGGTTACCTTGCCGCCGATGGTCGTGTTGTCCAGGGCGGCGAGATTCTGGTCCCGGGCAGTGAAGTTTTGCGACGCTGCGAACGGGAACAAATCGCTGTAAAAGGTCGCCGCGCTCTGTTTGTAAAAGCGCGCACGTCCTTCGAAAATCCACTTATTGCTGATCGGATGCGTGTAGTCCAATTCGTAAGTGTTGCCTTTGACGCCCCAGGTGTCGTTGAAGTATCTGTAAACGCCGGTCACGGAGGCACGGTAGGGCAAATAGTATTTGGCCTGCACCTGAATGGCCGTGCTGGTATGCGTCTCGGGATACATCTGGCTGGCCAGGCTGTAGCCCTTGGCGCTCCCGTCGAGATAACGAATCGATCGATAGGGATTGGCGAGATAGCCCGCGTCCGTGATCACCTGCAGGTTCAGACCGGCGATAAAGTTCTTGGTGATGATCTGCGATAGTCCGGCGCTGTAAGCTTTGGTGAGCGCGTGCCCAACCCAGGCCACGTTTGGTTTATCCGCGGTGCCATTGTTTATTCCAACCTTGTTATGCGTGTTGGAAAATCCAAGCGATATGGTGGTTAAATCGCCGAACATGGTCTGGCTCAGTGCGAGACTCGCGGTGTCCGAAATGTAGTCGCGCTCCGCGCTGGTCATGTACGAAGCTGTGTAAGTAGTCTTGTCGTGCAGGTATTCCAACGTGCCGCTTTTCTGCTTGCGTTCATCCTTAATGACGCTCGCTTGACTCAACACATCGACCGAGGCGCCGCTTACTTTATCGATGAAATAATTGGCCTCAAGCGCGAAATTTTCGGTAACTTTTGCGCGCGCGGTTGCCGAATAGCCGGTGATATCCATGCCGCCACCGCTGTATTTGCTGTAAAAAACATCGGCCCGATTATCGGGTAGGACATCCGCGTTGGTGCTACGGATGAGCAGTAAAGCAGTGATTATGGCTGCGCGAGCGAGGAGTTGCCTATGCGTCATGCTGACCCGTCAATTACAGCCGCAGCCGCCGCCGGCGCCGCCGGTGGCGCCGCGCGATCCTTCCCTAGATTCGCGAATGTGATCCAAATAAGCGCTGGAAATGGCGTCGCGGTCCCATGCCATGATGGGGTCGGCCAAACGATCGCGCTCGTAGGGTTTTACCCAGGGCTGAATGCTGCAGCCGCCCGACAGCAGCACAGTGCCCGCGAGCGCGCTTAAAACTAAGATGTGGCGCAGGCGCATATATCATTCCCGGATGAGTTGGCGAATGCGATCCTGGTAGTCGTTCTCATCGCCCGGCTTGTAGCCGCGGTGAATGTACCTAATTTGGCCCTTGCGATCGATGATGACCGAACTTGGCATCTCATCGACGTGATAGGCCTTGCTTACCTGGTTGGCCGGATCCAACAGCACGGGAAAGCTCACCGGCTTGCGCGTCAGCAACTCCTTGACGGCCGGCGCTTCCTTATCGACATTGACACCGATGAGGGTGAACCCGGCCGGCTTGTACTTCTTGTACATCTGATCGAGCAGCGGCATCTCTTGCTGACATGGCCCGCACCAAGTAGCCCAGAAATTGACCATCACCACTTGGCCCTTGTACGCGCTCAAGCCACTCGCCTGTCCGCCCAGGCTCGTGAGGGTGAAAGCAGGGGCGGGGCCCGAAGCATCGCCGCCGGCCGCCAATGCCGCCGAGGCCAACAGGATTGCCGCCAGCGAACAGCGTTTAAACAGAGTCGAGGTGCTAAGCATTGTTCTTTACTCCTGATCAGAAGAAAACCGTTAACCCGAGGGTGGCTTCGAGGTTGTCAACATTCTTGGTGCGGCCGGTTAGGCTGGTTTCGAAGATGTGATCGCGTACATCCACATGGACCGCCAGCCAGTCAGTTATCAACAGCCGCTCACCCACTCCAAAGTTCAGGGCGAATTGGTCCTTATCCGCAAATTTCACATCCCCCATGCCTACCATCACGTAGAGGGCGGAGTTGAACGCGCGGCCTCGACCGAGAAAAATCTCGCCCGGCAGTATGTTGTAGCCTACGTCCAGGTCGTAATACGTGAAGCGTCTCCCAGAGTCGCTGACCACCGTGATATTCGGGAATACATCCTCCAGACTGGTGGTCCCGGCCTTGGATCGGGCTAGAAAGCCTTCCAAGAAGATGTCTTCGGATACGTGGTATGCGGCACGCACCCCGTACAGTGGGTTGGTACCGAAATCCTGAATACTGAGCACGCCGTAGTAGCCTCCCAGTTCGAAATCCTTTGCCTTGATGTGCGGCGTCTTCACGACGCGGCGAGTGACTTGCGGCTCGATGATCGAGGGCTCACCCTGCGGCTCCTCAGCAACGATCTCGCTCGGCGCCTTGTGGCCGCGGTGGAACCAGCTACAGCCGCAAAGCAGCGTGGCGGCTAGAAGAATACAGCTAAGCCGAATTTCCATTCTTCCAAATCCTTATACGCATTCTGGTTGTTGAAGACGACATAGTGACGCCAATCGGCGCGCCACAGGAATCGCCTGGTGATGAAGCCTCGTGCGCCCACCGAAACATAGGCCATTTCATTGCTCTTTTGCAGCGGCGCGGGAGGAACTTTGTCCTGAATATATTGATAGGCGGTGCCGAGGCCGGCAGTCGGCGAAAACCACTTCCATTCCGGAATAAAGGTATGACGCACTCCGACACTCGCCACATAACGGTCATCGAGCGTGCCGAAGGCCTGTTGCACGACCAATTCGACATCGAGGCTTCTCGTCAGACCGAAATCGGCATAGGCCGTAACGAGGTTTTCGCGGTTGTACACACCGTAGCCGGCTCCGAGCTCCCAGCGATGCGAAGCAAACTCAGGATACGGCGGTATCGGCGCCGGCTCCCCCGATTCCAATAAGGTTCGGGCCAAATCCGCGCGCCGCACCCAGCCTTCGTTGCCGCGCGCTCCGCGAACCTTGAACCAGTCGGTTCGACTGTAAAGCACGGTGACCAGCTCGTCGCGTTCGATGACATAGACTACGGGAAACCCGCGCCCGGGCCCCGAGTGCATTTCCAGATACGGATCGGCGACGATGAGCACCAGGTTCTTCGCCGCCGCATTTGCTATCCCTACATTTAACGCCTGCACCAACAGCACCAGCGCGAGCAGACGACGCATCAGTTCAGTTCGCGGGCGCAACGAACGGATCGTTGTAGAACTGGGCTCCAATGTCCAACCATTCGGCAATCAATCGCAGCTCCGC
>JANYAD010000239.1 GCA_025355165.1 Gammaproteobacteria bacterium
GCGGAGCGCCGCGTGCCGCATAGCGCCGCACCCATCGATCCGCACCCCGGGGCGGGACTCGGCGCCGTGTGCTACGGGGTGATTCTGTTGCTTACGGCCTATTGCGCCGGCAGCGGGTTTCTCGGCGCCGACTGGTTCGCAACAGGAGCATTGGATGCAGGCAAGCCTGCGGAGTGGTGGCGCTCGATCACCGCACTCACGTTGCACTTGGACCAGGAGCACTTGCTCGGCAACCTGCTGTTCGGTGTGGTCGCGGGAGTAGCGGCCGCTCGACTGCTCGGCCCCGGCGTTGCCTGGCTCAGCATCTTAGGCTCCGCTGCATTGGCAAACTATGCGGAAATAATTCTGGCACCTGCCAGCCATCGTGCGGTCGGTGCCTCGACGGCGGTGTTTGCCACGCTGGGCCTGCTCACGGGGGTGGCATCCCGCCAGCGCTTGACCTTGCGCGAACGTCTCTGGTATCGCTTCGCACCGCTAATCGCAGGAGTTTGCTTGCTGACCTTGCTAGGGGCGGGGGATGCCCATGTGGATGTTCTGGGCCACGCTCTCGGCTTTGTATTTGGTACCTGCGTGGGCTGGTTGTATACGCGCCTGGGGATGTCTGGCCGGCGTGGCAGCGCGGTGCAAGCGATCACGGGGTGGGCGGCAGGCCTCGCGATCTGCGCGGCGTGGGCTCTCGCCATCGTACACGCCGATGCTGCCGGATTCTCTGACTAAGTGCCGCCCCGTATTGCACTGAGAGCGCGCAATCGACCTAGTCCCTGAGCCAGGCCACTGTGGCAATTCCGGCGAAAGTCATGAGCAGCGAACCGATTAGGTGCGCACCCACAGCACCGAACGCCGTGATCGATCGTCCCGATTGCAGCAGAACCACCACCTCTGCCGAGAAGGTGGAGAAGGTGGTCAGCCCGCCGCAGAATCCGGTGATGATGAATAACCGCCATTCGGATGCATCAGGGGAGGCGGCCAAGAAGGCGAGGGCGACGCCGACGACATAGCAGCCGATGAGATTCGCCGCTAGCGTACCCGGAGGCACCGCCGGAAAATAGCGATTGAGAAGGATGGCGAGATACCAGCGCAATAGGCACCCGAGCGCACCGCCCACTGCAACCGCGATGAAAGATCTTAACAGGGGATTCAACGAAAGCTCCGCGTGAACCAATAGTAAAAGGGAACCCCCAACAGCAACAGCACGGCGCCCCAGGCAACCGCTTCTAGTCCGGCACCGACAACGGCCCATAGAGAATACGCGCATGCCAAGATGCCGACCACCGCCAGCCAAACTGAACCGCGGCGCGCGGCCCCCAATCGATGCGTCCATTGCAGTCTGAGCAGCGCCGCTGAACACAATGCATACATGACCAAGCAGGCGGTCGTGGAAAGCAAAATCATGAACGTAAAAACCTTCACCATGGATTTTTGATAGTTCAGCAGTATCAAGACGGTGGCGAGCGCGCTGCCGAAACACAATGCAAAACCAGGCGTGCCATGCACCGACTCGCGCGCGAAAATCTTGGGGAATACGCCGTTTGCCGCCATTGCGCGCGGCAATTCCCCTTGCAGCAGTACCCAACCGTTCAACGCACCGAAAGCGCTGACCGCGGCGAACACCGCCACCAGCTTACCCGCGCCGGCGCCCCAGGATTGGCTGGCAAGATCAACGAATGGGGCATTGGATTGAACCAATGCGCCAGGCGGGAGGAGCAGCAACACCGTGGTGCACGCGATGCCGCAGACCAGGGCGGTCACTATCGTACCCAGCAACGTGGCGATGGGAATAGTGCGGCCGGGGTTCGCGACTTTGTCAGCCGGGATGGTCGCGGATTCCAATCCGAGCATGGCCCAGAGTGTCAGAGTCACAGCCGAGGTGACCCCGCCCAGCGACAGGGGAATTGCGCTCACCGCTGCGACTTGAGTCGTCTGGCCCGAAGCCAGGCCCAACATCACCACCGCCAGTAGGGGTAACAACTTGAGCACCGTCGTTACGCTTTGAACCCAACCCGATGCTTTGATTCCGTACCAGTTGACCGCGGTCAACATCCACAAAAAAAGCAGCGTGACCCCGGCGGAAGCCCCAGGTTGCTGCGCGATCCATGGCATTAAGGGGCTAAGATAGCTCACCACACCGGTGGCAATCGAAACGTTGCCGACCCAAATTGAAATCCAGTATCCCCAGGCGACGATAAACGCCGTCAAGGGCCCGAACGCCAAGTGCACATAGGCGTAGGGGCCACCGGCCTTCGGATAGGCGTGGCTGAGCCGCGCGAAGACGATCGCGAGCGCAATGGCGCCGCTGACCGTGAAACCCCAGGCAATGATGCTGTTAAGCCCGAAGGGTGCGAGAGAGGCGGGCAACAAAAATACCCCGGAACCCACCGAATTACCCACCACCAAGGCCACGCACATCCAAAAGCCAAGCTGAGGTCGGGGTTGTATCATAGACGCCACACGAGCTTACAGAAAGTCGCGGCAATTTGACATTAGTCCGAACTTTCCGCTCCACCCTGCTGCTGCATACGATGAAGTCCTACAGAATCTTCTACGTCGTGATGTGAGAATGTTTCTACCGCCCCGGGAGGGATTTTCCGGCTTGGTGCTGGAAGGCGAAGGAAGGGGCATCGAATGGAGCGGCGCGAATGATCGATCACGAGGTAATGCGACTTCGGGATTTGCGTAACGTGGCGTTGCGTGCACGGGCCTTGGCCCGCGCTCTGGCGGGACCTACCCCTGAGAGCGCTGACTGCGGAAAAAGCGCGGTAATCTGCTGGGCCCTTGCTCGAATTGCCACCGGGCACCTGCGAGCCCATCCGTATTTGAGTTATCAGAAAGGGCCGAGCCGACTCCGGGATCTGGCCAATCGGTCGATGGCCGCGCTGGCGGCCCTCAATGCCCGACGGCAAGGACGCTGCGCCAGTGTCTGTGCGCAGGAACTGCGGCTCGTTGCTCGAGCACTCGCCGATGCTCGCGCGCTGACCTGGTCAGCGGAGTTGAGTGATGCGCTCGGTCGCACCCAAATTTTGCTACGCCGGGTGTGCTCGGAACTGGATGCGCGCGCGCAACATGAACCCGCAACTCTCGGCACCGCCGAAAGCCGCAGAAGCGTGCGCCAAGATCCAGCCGACAACGATTGGCCCTATATCGCCATTTAAGAATGCAGACCGAAGCGGCCCTTCCGACATTGCGTGTCTTGAGATCCTACAAAATCCCAGGCAGTTGACCGATCCCTGGCACCAAAGTCGCACTGCATGATCAGGCGGTCGCGTAATTTGGAGCGTACTTCATGCGAAGTGAGAATATTCCGACTCCGACGAATCCCGAGACTCCGCCGATGGCACCGTATGACCCGCCGGCCCCGGCACCTCAAGCTGCCGCCTGGCGAAGGGCGTTGCGAGTCATCGGCTATGCGCCCCCTAAGGAGTACCGCACCGGCAGGACTGCTGTCGTTAGAACGATTTTTCAGAAAAGTTAATCGTGAGCACCAGTGAGAAAAGGCAGGGCATCGCAGTCAGCATTGCCTTGCAAACGCACGTGCTGAGAACCTGTCCCGTCCATCATCAAATTTATCTCGACGAGGATGCGGACCCCGCCGGCGCGTTTGCCCTGGCCATCGAACTGATCCGCAAACATGGGCCATACGCCCAAGAATTTCATAATAACGCGCACACGCTGACGGACTTGCTCAGCGATCTCTTCGCCGCCGCGCCTCTATGCTGTGCGCAATGCCAATTGCCACCCGCCTCAGCGTCGCTGCGAAACCTCGGCGGCCTGCGCGAGCGTGTGCTCGAGGTCAGGTAGGTCGTAGGGCTTAGGGAGCATGAGGACGTTTGGAATTTTCGCGCCAAGCAAAAATTCCACCTCCAGCCTGCCGCAACCTGAAGAGATCACCACAGGGACATGCGGATAGTCCTTGGACAGTGCTCGGGTCAGTTCGATGCCCGACATCCCGGGCAGGCGGATATCCGTCATGACGGCGTCAAATCTTGCATCTCCGATCCGCGCCATGGCTTCCTCGGCATCGCTCACCGCGACCACTTGATGGCCGAGCTCATGCAGAAATTCGACTGTGATACAGCTGACTTCCTCACTGTCTTCCACCAGTAGAATATTCATGACGGCGTGAGGTTAGCATAGGCGTGCCCCGCCGCGGCGCGTCTGTGTAGTTGCGCCACTTTCAATGCTGGGTGTTTTCGTCATGCGATGCGCAAATATTCTGCCTATCGGGGTGCGGTGTGTTTCATGACATAACACCGCTAAGAACGAGATTATTGGCTCGTTTTGAGACCTGCGCCATGCCTTCCCCAGGGACGCGATTGTAAAGTTGCGCCGTGACAAATGTGGAGAAGCGGTCATGGTTGAACTGATAACGCGATGGGGCAACAGCGCTCTGATGATCACGTTCCTGCTGATTACGTACGCGGTGGTCATCACGCTTAGGTAAATCGGCGCGAGCCTTCGCGCGCAGCTAGGTCACCGGATCGAGTGTCGGATGGCTGACCTCATCCGGAATGACGCGTTTTGATTTCCACAGCACTGCGCTGTAATAGCATACGTAGTAGCCCACGAGCAGAAAAAATAAGCCCAACGTCAACGGACTTCGCAGCATGTCTGCTGGCGCGTAGTTTGGCGCCGGCACGCCGACGCCCTGGGCTGCCCCGAAGCCACCATAGGCTTGGATCAGTCGATAGATGAGCCTTGCCAAAAAAAGCAACGATATGGCCACACCCGTATAGGCGTGCGGTACGTAGTACAGCTGATTATCTGACTTCAGGAACCGGGTTCGCGCCGCACCCCATGAGGCGAGGACGACGCCGAAAACCACGCCGGCGAGCACCGCGGCCACGAACGCGCTCGAGTGCGGGATCCCAGGTAACAGAGCGCAACTTAAGATCAGCAGGAGAACTGTGCGTATACGCATGCGGAGCGGCCGCAGCGGCTGCTGTCCGAAATTGCGCCGCAAGCGCCGATACACGGCGAACAACACGGCTGCTGCAATCAAAATTGGTCCGATTTGCGAAAAATCTGCTGGCATTTGCCCGATACTACGCTACGAATGAGCAGTGCACCTTTGCAGGCGGGCGCAATCCCGGGACTGACCCGCGGCGTCGGCGCATGGGGGGCCATCGCGGTCAACGTCGCGAACATGATCGGTACCGGGGTTTTCCTCAAAACCCGAGTGATGACTTGCAACGTCGGCAGCGCCAAGACCGTGCTGTTGGTATGGCTAGCGGCAGGCTTACTGTCCCTCGCCGGCACGTTCTCCTATTCTGAGATTGCCGCCATGATGCCGGAGGCCGGGGGAGACTACGTCTACCTGAAGCGGGCCTACGGCCGGGTCGTGGGATTCATGTACGGCTGGATGACCTTCGCGGTCGCAAAAGCCGGTTCTCAAGCCGCTCTTGCCGTGGGTCTGGCCATTTTCATGAATGTGGCGCTCGGCGGTGCGTTGCAGGAATGGCACGCGCCCCTAAACCTGTTCGGTTATCAGGCGCACCTCAATGGCCTCGCATTGGTGGCCCTGACGACGATTTGGACGGTAGCACTGATCAACTGCGCCTCGGTGTCCTCCGGGGGCCGCACTGCGCTCGGCCTGACGATTGCCAAGGTTGCACTCATCTTAGGTGTGGGCATCAGCGCGTTTGTCTTCGCGCCGGGGGACTTAGCCCACCTTGCCGGCAGCGCACTTGGCGGAAGCTGCGAGGGCGTCCTCGACAGTGCACGCGGCGGCTACGCAGGATTTGGCGCGGCGATGCTTGGCGCTTTGTGGGCCTACGATGGATGGAATAATGTGGCGCCGTTATCCGGGGAAATCCGCAATCCTCAGCGCAATCTGCCGCGGGCATTCGTCGGAGGCATGCTCGTGGTTGCCTCGCTCTATCTGTTCGTCAACGTGGCCTATTTCTATGCGATGTCCCCGTCTGAGATCGCCAGCGTGGCCGCGAACTCATCGGTGGCTACCGAAGTGCTGAGGCGCTTTCTCGGTCCTATCGCGGTTTCGATGACGGCGGTCGCGCTGATGATTTCCTCCTTCGGCTCGCTGCATGCCAGCGTGCTCGCCAATTCGCGCGTTCCTTTCGCAATGGCGCGGGATGGTCTTTTCTTTCGTGGCCTGGCGCGACTATCGCCCCGCTCGAATGTCCCGGTGCGTGCCATCGTGGCGCAAGCCGCTTGGGGAAGCGTGCTGGCGCTGTCGGGCTCCTACGATACGCTCACCGATTCAGTGGTATTCGCTTCCTGGCTTTTCTATGCCCTAAGCACCGGCTCGTTGTTCATCTTCAGAAGAACGCGGCCCGATGCGCCGCGGCCCTATCGAGCGCTCGGCTACCCGGTGGTGCCCGTCATTTTCCTCCTCGTGACGGCAGCGCTTCTCCTCAACACCTTCGTGGCGGCCCCCAGGCAAGCGCTGCAAGGCGTCGCGGTATTACTGGCGGGACTTCCCCTCTATTGGTATTGGTCGCGAAAGAACCCCGGCCTCTAGAGAGGGGGCGGCCGAGTTCCTCGGCCACGCCCGTGTCGTTCCCACTCAATGTCGCTCTTCGCCCGGTAGGTCGAATACCAACACCTCGGCATCCTTCCCGCTGTCGATATGCAGTGCCGTCTCTTGAGTGATCCGCATCGCATCCCCTGCATTGAGGACATGGCCATTGGCTGTCAGGCTACCCCGCGCGAGGTGCACATAGATGCGCCGGCCCGCGCCCACTTCAAGGTGCGCCCGTTCATTGCCCTCGAACAACCCCGCATAAATTCGCGCATCCTGATGGATGAGCAACGAGCCCTGCGCTTGGTCGGGCGAAACGATGAGGCGCAGCCGGCCGCGCTTTTCTGCCGCAGTGAAGCGCTTCTCCTCATAGCTCGGTTCGAGATTGGCCCTGTCCGGCTGTATCCAGATCTGCAAAAAGTGCACCGCTTCGCTCTGCGAGGGGTTGAACTCGCTGTGCCGTACACCGCTGCCGGCGCTCATTCTCTGCACATCGCCAGGCTCGATGGTCGATCCATTGCCCAGGGAGTCCTGGTGTGCAAGCCCTCCGGATAATACGTAGCTGATGATTTCCATATCGCGATGGGCGTGGGTGCCGAATCCGGCTCCTGCCTGCACGCGGTCTTCATTGATCACCCGCAGCGGGCCGAATTCCACATGCTCAGGATCGTAGTAGTCTGCAAATGAAAACGTATGAAAGGACTTCAGCCAACCGTGGTCGGCGAATCCCCTCTCCTCGCTGCGTCTGATTTCGTTCATGTAAGCCTCCTTACCCCTAAGATAAGGTCGAACCGGATAATAAAAAAGCGCAAAATTTAGCGCTAATTAATCAAAAAAATGGATCAGCCGTGCGGGTCGCGAAAACGACGTTGGAACAATGGGCAGTGCTGGCCGCGGTGGTCGATCATGGCGGCTTCGCGCAAGCTGCGGCGGTCCTGAACCGCAGCCAGTCCGCTGTCAGCTATTCGATCGCCCGGCTTCAGGAATCCTTGGACGTGCCGCTTCTGGTCGGTGAGGGGCGAAAGTCCGTTCTCACTTCCCACGGCGAAACGCTGCTCAAGCGCGCCCGTGAGCTGCTGAATCAGATGAACGTGTTGGAGTTCATGGCGAGCAGCCTCAAACGGGGGTGGGAGAGCGAGATCAAGTTGGTGGTCGACGCTGCATTTCCGCGCAACCGATTGCTGCGCATCGTCGCGCAATTGCGGCAGAGCTGTCCTGATACGCAACTTCAAGTCTCCGATGTGGTGTTGTCCGGAGCGGAGCAAGCGATCATCGAAGGCGCGGCCGATCTGGTGGTGACCAGTCGGGTACCGCCTGGATATTTGAGCGACTGGCTGTTGGATGTGACGTTCGTTGCCGTGGCGCGTGCCGATCACCCTTTGTTGCAGTTGCAGCGCGAATTGACCGTCGCAGACCTGGTGCAGCATGTTCAGGCGGTAGTGCGCGATTCGGGCACCTTGAATCCGCGCGATGAAGGGTGGCTGGGCGCGGAGCGGCGTTTTACCGTGAGCAGCGTAGAGGCCTCGTTGGCGACCGTATCGGCGGGTCTCGCCTACGCCTGGTTGCCTGACCACATGCTCACCGAACCGTTGCATCGCGGCGCGCTCAAGCCCTTACCGCTGGTTACAGGGAGATCGCGCAGCGTGTCACTTCATGCTGTCTTGCTCCACCCTGAGGCGCTGGGCCCTGCTGCGCGCGCCGCCGCGGCTGCGTTCCAGGGCGACCGGGATACGAAGTAGAACAGGCCCTACCTGAGGTAACGAGCACCCCGACTGCCGCGTGAGGCTTGCGCCTATTAAGCTAGCCCTGCGCTAGCCTCCGCTAGTGGGAGATAATAACGTCCACAGGCACAATCCTGCGCATCGTCTTGGTGCTACTTTTGATCGGAGCGTTGCCCGCATGGCCGTATAGCACGGGCTAAGGGCTAATTCCCCAAGCGGCGCCTTAGGACTATTGCTCATCGTTTTGCTGGTGCTGGTGCTAACCGGGCGCTTGTAGCGGCACCTCGGGCGAGTAGCCTAGAAGTAGCCGTGCAGTTGCATCAGCAATTGCTGGCGATTCTCTGCGTTGTTCTGGGGTATGCCGCGATAACGCCGAAAGCCGGCCCGCAACTGCAGGAACGGTAGCGGCGTGTACTCATAGAGAACGCTGTAGCGCGTCTGCTGATCGTTTGTAAGAGCACGATCCGGATCGAAGTATTCGGCGTTGAGTTTTAAGTTGTGGCCTCTGCGGACCCGCCAGTTTCCCTCGAGGAGTCCCGCAGCCAAGGTGCGCCCCGCAGGGAAACTCGCATCGTGTATCAGGTCACCTTCAGCGAGCCAAGCAATGGGTCCGGTTCTCAAGCCGGCGAACACAGCGCCCATGCTTCGATCACCTGCTCGCGACTGCGTGAACGAGCCTGCAATTCCGTACCGCCAGATCGGCATGGTATAGATGAGCTGAGTGGTGGCTTGGTAGCCTGACCCGCCCGCAGCATTGCCCGCACCATTGGTCAGGTCGAACTGCGCCGACAGCGCGGCATGCTCGTAACCGAGCTCCAGACCCTTGTCCGGCGTCGCCATGTTGATACCACTGATCTCGCGCACGAAAGCGGTTTGATCCTGAAGCCTCCATCCGAAAGGCAAGTAGAACTGTCCGCCCTTGATGTAAAAACCGTCTCGGGTATTGCCAAAGCGCACGTAGGCTTCTTCGTTCTGGGCTCCATTGGGCGCAACTTGCTCGTCGAGGTAAATCGCCAGCCTATCGGGAAGCAGGATTAGGTTTGCATAGACTCGGAATTGCTCGAGCGAAAAGGCTTGCTGACTCATCGTGTGCGGTGCGCTGCTTCGAATCCAATCCGCACGCAGATCTGCGCCCACTTGCACACGGTCGGTGAGCTTTCCAGTCCAGGCATCGAGTGCGCCGCGCAGCGTCTCTTCGGGCAACAACGTCTTCGAATAAACGGCGCCGAATTCATTGCGCAAGCCTGCGCCCGTTGGATTGACATGGCATACATTGCACTTGTAGCCTTCGAGGACTGCCAGATAGGGCTCGGCCTGAACGCGCGCGGATTGCATGAATGCTGCAGCTGCCAACCAGAGCGAAGCTGCGATGAGGCGCTCAATCATGGAGGATCCTCGACATCGAAGCTGGAAATCACGGATTTCCCAGAACCGTTTTCAGTGCGGATGGTCAGTGTTTGGCCGGCAAGGTCGCTGAACCTTAAAGGCGACGCTGAATCGATGATGAGGCCGTAATGGCCGGCAACTAATGGCCGGCTCGGCCAAATCATGAGCACCTTCGGATTGATGCTTGACAGCGTCACGCGCGCTGCAATCCTTTGCGCAGCCTCGCAGGAGGGGTCTGGCATGAGCCGTTCGATGTGCACTGACCGCCGATCGATTTGACTCACATCGAGATCGTGGTTGAACGCGATCATGATTTGCGGTGGCGATTCGCTGACCCGTTCTGCGTCCTCAGGTACGATCGAAGTGATGAGGAGGTTTTTCGCGGCAGGAACGGCCGATGGCTGTGCGCCATCGCTAATCCATTGGCGAATAAAGCTGATTATGGATGCGCTCAAGTACGGGCCGCCGAGCGGCATTTGTGCCCCGACCGCCGCGTGGCCCTCCAACTTCTGAATGATATAGCTGTTATTAGGATCACCCGGCTTGACGCGGTCCAATGACGACACTTCGGTACTCGGCACTGCGACCAACAAATTGAAGCTGTTGGCCGCGTCAAGGCGCAGACCTTCGGGTGCGCCGCCCCCGACGTGGCAAAGCGAACATATGGGAGTAAAAATGTTCGCCTGGATGGAATCGAAATCAGCGGATAGCGGCACAGCGCCGCTGCCCTCCGGTGCGAGCGGTCGGCCATTGGCATCCAGCCCTTCGCCGCTCCCGGCGCACGCTGCGATGCCTGCTGCGATGAGCGCAACGCACGCGCGTGAGCCTAGCGATGCGAGGATTTCAGCGCAAAGAGTTCCCCTTCCGCCGGACGCGGCGCGAAAAACATTCATGGAAGTATCCCCAGCCGCATGGCGTGAGCGTGGTCGAGATGTAAGTGCCCAAGCCGTGTGGAAAGGTTTAATCTGTGCGCCGACAAATGGGGAGGCTTGCTCAATGCGCTGCTCGAGACACAATTCGGCGGTTGCGAAATAGTGCGTTGGCGCGCAACCGCCGGCGCATTGATCATCAGCGTCGCATTCGCCACTCAGACCAACGCGGCTGACCAGTGGGGCGGCTCGGCCGCCTTGTCGAGCGATTACCTGGTGCGCGGCATCTCGCGCACCAGCGGGCAAGCGGCGCTGCAACTGGAATTTCACTATTCGACTTCGAGCGGATTTTTGGCCGGCGGATTCGTTTCAAATTCCAAATTCGACTCGCGCGATCGGGAAGATGCCGAACTGAGCGCCTTTATCGGCTACGCATGGAATGTCAGCGAGGAATGGCGCGGCAAAGTCCTCGCCAGCCATTATATCTATCCCTGGAATCAGGCCGGCTCGGCTTACGACTACGATGAACTTAATTTCGATCTAAGCTACCAAGGATGGCTGCATTTCATTGTTGGCTATTCCCCCAACACGTGGCGGCTCTACCGAGATCGCTATCAGATCGACCTGATCCGCGTCAGCGAAAAGTCGGCTGAAGTTGCTTTACAGAGGCCGCTGGTCGGGAAATTCTCGCTAACGGCAGGGGCGGGATATAGCTATCTGTCCGGCCCTGACTCGGGGGGGTATGCTTACTGGAGTGGCGGGGCTGCCTATGATCTGGCACCCGTTACCCTTGCAGTGTCTTATGTCGACACCACAGCTTCTGCTAAGCCGTTGTTTTACAATGCCGTGGCTACCCGGCAGTGGACGGGGACCTTGCTCTGGCGCTTCTAAGACTAGGATGCCTTGCAACCCTGAGGCGATAAAAGGGTACTTATAGTCGATTGCTATCGCTGAGGAATGGCGCATGACCCTGCCGGCCAAAATTTCACCCAAAGAGCGGGATAGCGCGCTCTTGGTGGCCGTTGCCGCGGGTGATCGGCGCGCCCTTGAAGAACTGTATCTAGGCTACCACCGTCGGCTCGCGCGCTTTCTCTCGCGCTTCACACCGCGATATGAAAATATCGAAGAGATCATCAATGACACCTTCATGGTCGTCTGGCAAAACGCGAATGACTTCCGCCACGCCTCCCAGGTGTCCACCTGGATTATCGGCATTGCGTACCGCACCGCGCTGAAGTCGTTTCGGCGCCAAAAAAACCACAATGGTGAACGCAGTCTCGAGGATTATCCGGTGCCAACCGTCGACCCCACATTTGATGCGGAGGTGCACGACTGGTTGAAGCATGGCCTTAACCAGTTGCCGGTCGAGCAGCGCCTGACCCTGGAATTGGCTTATCACATGGGCCACTCGCTTGAGGAAATCGCGGTGATCACTGAATGTCCCGTCGGCACCGTCAAGGCGCGGATGTACCACGCGCGCGAAAAACTACGCCAATACCTTCCGGCACTCAGCGGCGCCTCGCCCGATCTGCCTTCGAGGACTGAATGAGCCACCAGCGCGGATCGGATCATTCTTTGGAGCACGATGAGGTTTCTTCGTTGATTCCGTGGTACGTCAATGACACCGTGGATGTGCATGAGCGCCAACGAGTCGATATCCACGTCGCCACATGCGCTGTTTGCCGAGAGGATTTGGCGGTACAGAATCGTATTTTTGAAGGCATGGAGGCACAGCCCGCGCTCGACTACATGCCCGTGGCGTCCCTTAAGCGCTTGCAGGCACGGCTCGATGTGTCACAAGCGCGATCCGCCGCCCCGCAAGCACCGCCTGAGCCTGTCCGCCGTGAAACGTGGCGCGGTGGCCGGATGGCTGCCTCCGTCGGCGCCTTGGCCATTGCCATCGGCGTGCTGGCAGCAGGTCGCTGGGTGCAGTTTGAAGCGCGAGTCAAGGAACCGAGTTATCGAACCGTGACCAAGGCAACTCTTCGTCCCCCGGGAGAAGTGATCCGCGCCGTCTTTTCGCCTACCATCACGTTGGAAGAGCTGCAGCATTTACTCGATGAGGCGCAGCTGAAAATCGTTTCCGGTCCCACTGAAGCGGGCGTTTATTCCCTGGCATCCAATTCCAGTGTCGCCGTGCACTCCTCGCTGCAGCAGCTGCGCCGCCACTCCGCCGTTCGTTTCGCCGAGGAAACCGTCCCTGAGCCAGAGTCAGGCAACCTGCCATGATTCGTGGATTATTGCTGCTGCTCATATCGGCGCTCGGCGCGTGCAGCAGCGCATCTCTTCGCATCGACTCACGCGCGCTGGGCAATCAAGTCTCTCAACCCGCCGACAGCTTCATCATTGTCGCGGTGGAGAATACGCCAGCGGCCTATGTCGCGCGCGCCGGCGCTACTCCGCGCGGTTATGACGCGGTCGCGCAATACGGCCCCAGCGTCGGTGCGCGGCGTGCGATGCGCGCGGTGGAAAAGGAGTACGGCCTAAGAGAAGTGAATGCCTGGCCGATTGAACCCTTGCATATCCACTGCGCCGTGCTGCAAATACCTGCGGGCGCCGACCGAAGTGCGCTGCTCGCGAACTTATCGAAAGATCGGCGAATCAAGCTGACGCAGCCGCTGCAAACCTTCGCTACGCGAACCGAAGATTACAATGATCCCTACGTGGGCTTGCAGCGCGGGTTCCAGGTCATGGACGTGGCCGGTGCGCATCCCTGGTCGCGCGGTGCTGGCGTTAGGGTTGCCATCATCGATACAGGCGTTGACATCGGGCATCAAGATCTGCGGGGCCGCATCGCGGCGGCGGCCAATTTCGTCGATGCGAACGATGCGCAATTTCGCCGCGATCGCCATGGAACTGAAATGGCAGGGGTCATCGCCGCCGTTGCGAATAATTATGAAGGGATTGTCGGCATTGCGCCGGATGCGCGACTTTATGTATACAAGGCCTGCTGGCAAAGCCGAGCGGGCGCCGACGCGGCGCAGTGTAATTCATTTACCCTAGCCCGAGCGCTGGCCGCGGCTTTTGACGCCCATGCACAAGTCATCAACTTAAGCCTTGCCGGTCCGGATGATCCGCTGGTAGGGGACCTGATTCGCGAAGGTCTGCGCCGCGGCGTATTGTTCGTCGGCGCCGCACCGGATGCCGCCGGCGAAGGGGTCGCACTGATGCTTCAGCCCGGGATTATCGAAGTCGCTAGCGACGAGACGCACTCGACTGTTGCGGGCGTCCTGTACGCTCCGGGCCGTGAGATCCTGACCTTGCTGCCAGGCGGCCACTATGATTTTGCTTCCGGAGCGTCCATTGCAACCGCCCAGGTCAGTGGCGTCGTCGCCCTGATGCTCGCTAAAAATCCGTCGTTGTCCGCTGCCGCTACCTACCGCCTTCTGAACGACACCGGCTCTTTGATGAAATCCTCTGAGGGGCTGGTCAAGCAGGTCGACGCGTGTGCCGCGATGGTCACGCTGCTGGGCCAAGGGACCTGCCACGGCGCCGACAACGGTCACACTTCGCCCGACAGTCAAGGCAATCGTGTGGCGCTGCATTGAGCCTGCCCTAGTTTGCTTGGGGCCGTTTGAGTAAATCGCCGCGATCGACGGAGCGTAAGTTCAGGCGTATCTGCGTGGCACTGCGCACCGTTGTCAGCGGTATGCTGGTGCCCGCCGGCCCAACCGCCCAGACCCGGCGATAGAAATCAGGCAGGGAACCCACGGGGTGTTTGGCGACTTCGGTGATGATGTCGCCCTCACGGAGGTCGGCGCCTTGGGCTGGGCCGCCCTCGACTACACCGGTCACGTAGACCTTTCCCCCCAACTCCACCGCGTAGACGCCAAGCCATGGCCTAGCCGGGCGATCCGCTCGCCCCGCACTGCGCAGATCGTGCAGCACGGGTTTCAGCAGGTCGATGGGCACAAACATGTTGGCGTTGAGTTCTTCGCCCTCGATGACCTCGCGCACCAACAAGGATCCTACCCCCACCAATGCGCCACTTTCGTCCACCAAGGCGGCTCCTGACCAGTGCGGGTGAGCAGGGGCCGTGAATATGGCTTCCTCCAACAGGTATTCCCAGGCACCCGCAAATTCGCGGCGCGCAACGACACGCGCAGCTTGCGGTGAGCCGAATTCTTTGGCGCTGAGCACTTGCACTTCACAGCCCGCCAGCAACGTCTGCGAACTGCCGAAAGGAAGCGGCGGGACATCCAACTGCTGCAACGGCAACACTAAACCGAATCCCGTCACTTGATCGTAGGCCAGGGGATGCGCAGCGACCTCCTGACCATCTGGGCCGGTCAGCCACACGTCCGTGGCTTCCGTCATCAAGTAGCCGATCGTTAAAATCAGTCCCGCAGAATCGATGACCACGCCGTTACCGATGCGCTGCGAACCCAAAATGCCGGCGGTGAACGCGTCCTCCGGCACCTCGGCGCGCAGCTTGATCACGGAGCGATTGATGCTATCGAAATTCACTGCTGTCATGGGAGCGTCCGTCTTTCCGAATCAAATACAGTACTGCAATTCATGCCGCATTAGTCGATGCCGGCCAGGGGACTTGGTTGCAATAATTACTCACTCGGCATGGCCGTTGCAAAAAATTAATCAGCAGAAAACTTCGAAATGGGGAAAAATGGCTGGATTCATAACAATCAGTCATTTGAGGCACCTTATGCAGCGCAGAATCTCACGTCGATCGATCGTCAAGAGCGGACTCATCGCGGGCGCGGTGTTCCCTTTTTCGGCTATTATCAGCCGCGCCGCAACAGCGGCGGTGCTGCCTCCGCTGGACCCGAGTGATCCGACGGCGAAAGCCTTAGGTTTCGTCGCCGATGCCAGCAAGGTCGACGCCAAGACTTATCCGACATTCAAACCGGGACAAAAATGCGCCACCTGTGCGCAATTCCAGGGCAAGCCCACCGACACCACCGCAGCCTGTACTATCTTTGCAGGCAAGAGCGTGCCTTCGGGTGGATGGTGCCAGGTTTGGGTGCAGAAGGCCTGAAACCATCGGTGCTGCCTCTGAGGGTCAGGTGAGAATTTGAGGAAGCGGGCGTCGGCTCGCTTATCCTCATTTTATGGCACGGGACACTTTCCAAGCAGTACGCGAAGCATGCTTATCGCTGCCGGAAGCCGAGGAATTCATTTCCCATGGCTCACCTACTTTTCGAGTCCTCGGCAAGACATTCGTATCCTATGTATTGAATCACCATGGTGACGGACGCGTCGCTTTATGGCTCAACGCGCTGGCCGAGTCGCAGCAGCTGCGTGTGCTCACCGAGCCTGAACATTTTTTTGTACCGCCTTATCTCGGGCCCCGCGGTTGGCTCGGCGTCATTCTCGATCGCGGTATTGATTGGAATCGGATCGCTGGGCTGATTCGCGAGGCCTACGAAAAATCTGCGCCTGCTCAATTGCGAAGACGCATCGGTGAGACACCGCCAATCAGAGCGCCGGCCAGAACGCCTTCGGCGAGTGAAATCGATCCGCTGAAATCGCCGCGCGCACTCGCGGTGCTGGAGAAGTTGCGCAACATTGCCTTAAGTCTTCCCGAATCGACGGAGGGCAAACAATTTGGTCATCCCGTTTGGCTCGCCGGCAAGAAGACTTTTGCCATGGCGCGCTACACCGGCAATCACCTGACCTTGCTCTTCTGGGTGGGCGTCGATCAGCAGGGCCTTTTAACGGCCGATCCGCGTTATAAGATTCCCCCCTATTTTGGCCACCACGGTTGGATCGCTCTGGATGGGAGCAAATCGTGCGATTGGAGCGAGATCAAAGGGCTGGCGCTGCAAAGCTATCGGCACTACGCGCTGAAGCGCATGCTCAAGGACCTGAAGTAGGATAGCGTCGCGACGCGGCCCCGGCCGCATCCACCGCCAGAGCGATACAGCCGAGCACGCCGGCGCGTTCGCCCAGCGCGGCAGGGGTCACATAGTCCTCGCCCGCATCGAGAATTTCGTTGCGCTCGACGTACCCGCCCAACCAATGCAACAGGCGTTGCCGAATCAGGGGAAATAGCCGCCGCTCGGTCATCACTCCGCCACCCATGACGATTCGCTGCGGCGAAAGCGCCAACACGGATTGGGCACAGAGCTGGCCAAGATAATCGGCCTGAAGATCCCACTGGGGATGTCCAGGCTCTAAGTGCTTAAGCTCATTACCGCAGCGTGCGACGATGGCAGGCCCGGAGGCCAAACCTTCCAGGCAGTCGCCATGAAAGGGGCAAACGCCGGGAAAGGTATCCGCTGGGTGGCGCCGCGGGTACAGATGCCCCAACTCGGGGTGCATCAAACCATGCAAGGGCAAGCCCTCAACCAGCACGCCGCCGCCAATTCCCGTGCCGACCGTGACATACAACAGACTGCCCACATCTTTGCCGGCGCCCCAGCGATGTTCGCCGAGCGCCGCCGCGTTGACATCGGTATCGAATCCCACAGGGCAAGGAAACGGGCTGCACAAGGCGCGGACGATATCGATATTATTCCAGCCCTTCTTGGGCGTATTGCCGATGACACCGTACTTCGCGGCCTGCTTGTCTAAGTGGATCGGACCAAAACAGCCAATGCCGATGCCGCTCAAGGGCCCGATAGCGCGGCTGCTCTCGATAAGGAAGCGGGATACCCCCGCCAGCGTCGAGGCGGGATCGGCGGTGGGGAAGCGCGCCTCGGCGTGAAGTACTCCCCGCTCATCGGCGATGGCGCATACGAATTTGGTGCCCCCGGCCTCAACCGCGCCGAAATATCTGCGATCACCGTTCATAATCCTCTACGACCGCTATAATCGCGGAGCTTTCCCGCCACGTGAGCTGCCTAATGAATGTACCGAGCGCCGCCTCGCGCACAATGATCGAGCGCTTGATTGCCTTCAATACGGTATCACGCGACTCGAACTTAGGCTTGATCGAATGGGTTCGCGATTACCTGCAAGGTTTGGGGGCCGCGACACGGCTGACGTATGACCCGACCGGCAGGAAAGCCAATTTATTTGCGACCCTAGGTGATTGCAGGAAGCCGGGGCTCATTCTTTCGGGGCACACAGATGTGGTGCCGGTGGATGGCCAGAGCTGGGATAGCGATCCATTCATCGCCACCGAACGGGATGGCAAGCTCTACGCGCGCGGCTCCGCAGACATGAAAGGTTTCATCGGAATTATCCTTGCCCAAGCGCCGAAGTTTGTTGCGGCATTGAATCAGAACCGGCTCGATGCCCCGCTGCACTACGCCTTGAGTTATGACGAGGAGGTGGGTTGCCTCGGCGTGCGCGGACTCATCCGCGACCTGGAAGAGAGTGGAATCCGTCCGGCTGGTTGCGTGGTGGGCGAACCGACCTCGATGCAACCGATCATCGCCCACAAGGGCACACATCGATTTCGCTGTGCAGTGCATGGCAGAGAGGCGCATTCCAGCTATGTGACCTACGGGGTGAATGCGATCGAATACGCCGCGCGCCTGGTGGTGTTCATCCGCCAGCTTGCGGATCGGCTCGCGCAGCTCGAGCAACGCGATTATGGCTTTGGCGTACCCTATACGACCCTCTCTACGGGCGTGATTCAGGGCGGCATCGCCGCCAATGTGGTGCCTAAAGATTGCGTGTTTCAGTTCGACATGCGCACCTTGCCTCAGGCCTCACCGGATGCGCTCTATCAGGAAATTCGGGCGTACGCCGAGGCTCTGGCGAAGGAAATGCGCGCCGTGGATGCGAATTCGGGGATTGATTTGCAATGGACCAGTCAAACGGCAGGACTCGCCGCCTCGGAAACCGATGCCATTGTGCAATGGGCGCTCAAACTATCGGGGAACGCCAGCGTAGGAAAAGTTTCGTATGGAACTGAAGCCGGGCTGTTTCAAAAAATGGGGGTGCCGACGGTGATTTGCGGACCGGGCGATATTGCCGAAGCGCATCGGCCCAATGAATTCGTCGCGCTCGATCAGCTCGCGCAGTGCGAAAGCTTCATCGATCGCATTCTCGAGACGGGCTACGCGAAGGCAGGGCACACGCAGGAAGCAGCGACATAGCGAGAATGCACGGCACAGATGCCGTCGGTGCTGCGCACGGCGGCGTAGGCAGAGCTTAAGCTCGACAATCCCGGCAGTGCCGCTTCAACTTGAGCGGGTGCGTGCTCGAAATGCCTGCACCGAAGGCAGCTCGGTGAACTGGCCGCAGTCATTGCCCCAACCGATTCCAGAACTCATTGAACACTTGAGTCGATAACACGAATCCCAGCACGACGTTGACCAAAACCCCAAGGGTGAAGGCGTAAAACGGCCGGGCGCCGATGGAGGCAAACTCGCGGAAGCGGGTGCTGAGGCCAATGCTCAAGAAAGCAATCGTAAAGGCCCAGGTGCGAAACGCCTGCAGCGGTCCCACCAGCGCGGGCAGCACTTCTTTTTTGTACGTCGCGTAGTCAAAGCCGCGCGCCACCAAAGTGACCACGGCCGATGCGATCAAAAATCCAAGCACGAACTTTGGAAACCGACTCCAGATTTCGCCGACCCTCGATCTGCTCTGCACGCCGGTTTTCTCCCAGCGTGTGGTGGCTATCACCGAGAGCACGAAAGCCCAAACGCCGATCCACACATCGCGGCCTATCACTTTCATGAGCGTGAAGGCGGCAACTGCCGCATCGGGATTGCCGCCGATGCCCGCAACCTTGCCCGCGTAGCCGCCATAGGTTTGCGCCGCGGCTAGCCCCGCGGCATCCGCGAACTCCGAGGTGCCGATCCAGGCCCCAGCGACGCCTGTGCTAAGGCCCATCGACCTCGCGACGAGAGGAAGCACGAAGATCATGACGACGGCCCACACCACCACCAATGATATCGCGACGGAGACTTCTTCCTTTCTTGCCCCGACAGCCCCGCCGACGGCGATGGCACCGGAGACACCGCATACGGCCCCGCCGGTCCCTAGCGTGGCGGCCAGGCGCCGATCCAGCCCCAAACCGACCGCGGCGAAATAGATGACCCCGAAGGTGACGATGGAGACGATCGCGGCTTGCACGATGGCCACAGGTCCTGCCCATGCAATGAGCGTCAGTGGCAGGCTTGCGCCGAGCAACACGATGCCGGTTTTGATATAAAACTCAACGCGCAATCCCGGGGTGAGCCAGCGCGGAGCACCCAGCGTATTGGAAACCAGCAGGCCAAGTCCGAGCGCCACCAACGGCGGCTCCAGATTGTAGTGAGCTGCTTGGTCCCATGCGCCTAGAAAATAAATGCTGCCGGCGGCGAGGTAAAGGACGAGAAAGGCCGGCAGGAAACGACTGAATTTTATCCCAAGTGCGGCCGCGCCGACGCCAAAGGCGACGGCCCACAGCACAAACAGGGCCGCGAATTGCAGGCCATGCTGCTTAAGCTGCTGGCCCACCTGCGCGAGATGGCTCCATTTCTGGGGAGCGACTGCGATCCATTTGATACTGCTGCCTGCTGAAAATAAGGCGACTGCAACCGCAATCAGCCCTAAGCCTATCCAAATGGCCCACCAGTCTTCCTTACGGAACAGCTCACCCCAGGGGGCACCGCGCACCGTGAGGCGTGAAGGGACAGGTTGAGCGATTTGAACCATCGGGCGATCTGCACCATAAGAGGGATTGCGAAACGGCAATCGATGCCGTAACGCTAGTCTCTTGGCGAAAAGCCGTCGAATAGTTAGATGACATATCCAAGTTACTCGCGGTTATGAGCTCAATGGCCGATGTCGGTGCCTTTTTGAAAATCGGGATAGGCCGGGAGGGGTGACACAGGCACCGGGTGCTCCTTGAGTTGCTGCATGACAACCGCGACGGCGCGCTCTAATTGAACATCGTGCCCCGCAGCCACGTCCTTGGGCAGCTCCTCGACCTGCACATCGGGCGCAATGCCGTGGCCTTCGACTTCCCAATCCCCCGACAGGCCGTAAATCGCATAGCGTGGAGCGGTGACGGAGCCACCGTCGATGAGCGTGGGGTAGCCCCCGATGCCCACCAAGCCTCCCCAGGTGCGGGTGCCCACCAATGTGCCCAAGCCGGCTTTGCGAAAATACCAAGGCATCGCGTCTCCGCCGGAACCTGCGGACTGATTGATGATCATTGCCTTGGGCCCGAAAATCGCGCCCTGCGGGTCGTGAACCGGCTTCCCGTCTCTTTCAATCGCATTGCTCAGATGCTTCTGAGCGAGGACATTGACGATGTAATCGGCAATAAACCCTCCCTGATTATAGCGTTCGTCGAGGATCAGCCCCTGCTTGTCCAATTGCGCGTAAAAGTAGCGATTAAAATTCGTGTACCCGGCGCCGGCGGTGTTCGGCATATACACATAGGCCACCTGGCCGCCGGAGAGTGCATCCACTTTTTGGCGGTTGGTATTGATCCAATCCAAATTGCGCAGACCGTACTCGGAGGCCAGCGGCACCACCGTGGCGTCGCGAGCGCCGATGCCATCGGCGCTCTTGGCTACGCGCAAAACCGTCTGCTTGCCGGCAGTACCATTCAAGAAGCTATCGATGTTGTCCGTGGCGTGCAGCTCGCGGCCGTTCACCGCCAGCAGGTACTCGCCCTCCACAATGTTGATGCCCGGCAAAGTCAATGGCGCGTGCAAGGAGGGCGTCCAATTCTGCCCATTGTAAATCTTGGCGAAGCGGTAGCGATCATGCTCGAGCGCGTAGTCGGCCCCCAGCAATCCCGGCTTGGGTATCTCCGGCCGCGGCCTGGGCCCGGAGATGAACATATGGCCCACTTGAATCTCGCCGAGCATTTCATTGCATAAATAGCTGAATTCATCGCGCGATGCCAGGCCTGCGAGGAATGGTTCGTACTTCGCTTGCACCTTCGCGAGGTCGACTCCGTGAGCGTGAGGATCGTAGAGAAAATCGCGTTGCAAGTGCCATGTTTCGCGATACATCTGCTTCCACGCGCTGCGTGGATCGATCAGCGCCATCATTCCGTGGTTGTTGACTTGCTTGCCTGGGTTGGCGTCGGGCGAACCTGGCTTCAGTTCGGAGACCGGAGCAAGAAACCAATTCTCCTGGCGGGCGTAGAACAATTTCTCCCCGTCGAAGGAAATCTTGAAGGCCGTAATGCCGCTCAAGATTTGTTCGGTCTGACGCTTCTCCGTGGTGAACCGCCAGAGCGCACGCACCGGCGTACCGGTCTCCTCCGACCCCCGTCCCACTTGGGAACCTTCGGCAAGAAACAGCACGCCGCTCTTGCCCACAGCCAATTCCACGTAATTTCTGGGCGGGATCGGCAGCGAGAGGATGCGATTACCGATGCCCGCCAAATCGATCACCGTGGGTTTGGGTTTGGCGTCCGCTTTTTTCTTGTCTTTCGCGTCTATTTTTTTGTCGTCCGATTTTTTCGCCTCGGATGCCTTGTCCGCCTCGTCCGGCTTATCCGCCTTGTTCGCCTCAGAGTCTTTCTTTTTGTTTTCCTCATCGCTCTCCGGCGGCACCGGCGAAGCGGCTGCCTTTGATAAGACGACGACGTAGACGCCCGCATTGGTGGCGCGGTCGAGGGAGGAGAGGTCGATCCCGGCATCCGAGGGGCCGCTGTTGGTCGAGGCGGTGAAGTACAGGTATTTTCCACTCGCATCGAATACGGCGCTAGCCGCATTGCTCATACCGTCGGTAATTTGCGTTGCCGCGTGCGAGGCGAGGGAGTAAAGAAATACCGCATGCAGTTCGCTCTCCAAATCGCGGGAATAGGCTATCCATTGGGAATCGGGGGACCATGAAAGCTGGGTTTGCGCGCCGAAGCCGCCGCGCAGACCCGTATCGATTTTCACGGGTTTGCCGCCGGCGACATCGACATACCAAATGCGCAAGTGCTTATCGTAAAAGGCGATGTGCTTCGAGTCTGGCGACCAATGCGGAGAATAAAAGAACGATGCATTCGGACCCAGATCGAGCACTTTGGGCGGCGTCAGACCCTCCTGGTCTCGGATGTACAGCTGATATTCGCCGGAGGCATCGCTGAAGTAGGCGATCGATTTTCCATCCGGAGACCACGACGGATCGCGCTCGGCAGAGCCCGGCGTGTTGGTCAGATTACGGATGTCGCCTTTTTCCACGGGCAGCGTGAAAATGTCGCCTCGCGCTTCGGCGACAATGCGCGCACCGGTGGGCGAAACGGAAATATTTTCCGCTGCGCTTTCGACCACACTGGCAAGACGCGGCGTTAGGCCGGGTAGATCGCCGCGAATAGTCACGGGTACCACGTGCTCCTGGTGAGCAGCCAACTCGTACACGTGTAAAGAACCGAATTGCTCGTAAACCAGCGCTCCGGATCCAGCGCCGACCGACTTCAGATCGTAGCCATGATTCTCGACGAGCTGAGCGACCTGTTTGGTTGCCGTGTCGTACTGAAATAGCGACACCGGGCCGTTGCGGTCCGACAAAAAATACACCGTATTGCCGACCCAAACCGGATTCGAGTCGTTGGAATTGTCACGCGGAATTTTCTCAAGATCCAGCGTATTCATATTGACCAGCCACACGGGTGTGGTTTGACCGCCCCTGTAGTGCTTCCATGCAATCTGCCAGCGTTGGATAGGCACGTAGGCGAGGGTGGCGCCATCGGTCGAAAAGCTGCCCGAATCGACGCTTGGAAGCGGCAGGACCTCGGCAGGGCCGATCCCGTCGGCGCGCACGCGAAATAGTCGGGGATAAACGGACTTACTGGCGTGACCCGAGGTAAAGAGCACATCCTTGCCGTCGGCCGTCCAGCCGATGACCCGGCTGCCGCTGGGCTCCCAGGTCAGGCGACGCGGCACCCCGCCTTCGGCGTTGACGACATACACGTCCGTGAGCCCCTGCTCCTCAGTCGAGTAGGCGAGTTGCAGGCCATCGGGTGAAAAATACGGGCCTGCGCTGACGATGCCCACCGAGGTAACGCGTCTCGCCTCACCCCCCTGTCGAGGGACCATCCAAATGTCGCCGCCATACAAGAACGCAATCCTACCCTCAGCAAGGCTCGGATTTCGCAACAGCAGGGGCGCGGCGCCCTGCGCGGCGCCATACAACACAAGACTCGCCATGAGGCTGATGCACATGGTAAAGGCGACGCGGAAATTCATTCGCACCTCGAATTGATTGTTATAAATTCAGCCGGCGAAACTATACATGATGACGAGTTTTAGCCGTTCACAGAACGCATCCCAGTTTCGTCATAGCGGGCCCCTGCCGCCACGCCGCTGGGTGCGGCTGCGGCGATGCGTGCTAAATCCTCGGCACTCAAGCTGATGTCGGCGGCTTGCAAATTCTCCTTCAGCCTGGTGACGTTGGTGGTGCCGGGGATCGGCACAATATGCGGACCTTGCGCGAGCAACCAGGCGAGGGCGAGCTGCGCGGGAGTGCAGTGCTTTTCTCCCGCGATTTCCTCGACCTTGGCGACCAGCGTAAGGTTCTTCGCAAAATTGTCGCCTTGAAAGCGCGGCGAGAATCGCCGGAAATCTTTTGCATCGAGATCATCGATGCTGCGAAAACGACCGGTTAAGAAGCCGCGCCCCAACGGACTGTAGGCGACAAAACCGATTCCCAGCTCGTTACACGTTTGCAGCACACCATCCTCGGGCTCACGGCTCCAGAGCGAATATTCTGACTGCACCGCCGTGATGGGATGAACCTGATGCGCCTTGCGAATGGTCGCCGCGCTCGGCTCGGACAAGCCTATGTGATTAATCTTGCCGGCCTTAACCAGTTCGGCCAGCGCGCCCATGGTTTCTTCGATTGGAGTGGAGCGGTCTACCCGGTGTTGGTAATAAAGATCAATACACTCGAGCTTGAGCCGTTTCAACGAAGCTTCGCAGGCTGCACGGACATAGTCTGCCTTGCCGTTGATGGCGCGAATTTTGGGATTGACGGGATCGCGCTGAATACCGAATTTGGTGGCGATGACAAGTTGATCGCGCTTCCCTGAGATTGCCTTGCCAAGCAGAATCTCATTAGTGAACGGACCGTACATATCGGCGGTATCGAGGAACGACACGCCGAGCGCCAGGGCACTTTGGATCACGCGAATGGCTTCGGCATCATTCGATGCGCTAGAAGCATAGAACTCCGAGAAGCCCATGCACCCAAGGCCGATAGCCGATACTTGCGGGCCGTTGCGGCCCAATTTGCGCTGCTTCATCTTTTCTCCTAAAGCTTATGGCTAGTTTCAATCCGGTAATGCTGACTGAAGTTCCAAGGAGTCGGTGGGCTTGAAGTAGCGCATCACTCCATCGTCCAACGAGCCGAACCTCAGGCCCAGCAAGTCTTTTACATAGTTCTGGTGCAATCGCCAGGGGGTTTTAGAGCCTTGCTTCGGCAACTTGTCCGCGACGCGCTGGATGTAACCCGATGAGAGGTTCAGCCACGGTTCTGCGGTTAAGGTCGGATCCTGGTTTTGCGGCACGCAAGCCCGGTAACCTCGCCGCTCCATGTAATTGAGAACTCGACAGATATAGTCGCAGGTCAACTCGCTCTTCAAAGTCCACGACGCATTGGTGTAACCGAACGAGGCGGCAAGGTTCGGGATGCCGCCAAACATGGTGCCCTTGTAATTCAAAGTCCTACCCGGATCGACGTGACGTCCGTCTACGCTGATTTGAATATCCCCCAGCGCCACCAGATTCAGTCCCGTGGCGGTGACGATGATGTCGCCAGCCAGTTCCGCGCCGCTGCGCAGCTTGATGCCTGATTCGGTGAAGGTATCGATTTCATCCGTGACAACAGCCGCTCGGCCCGTGTTGATCGCGTCGAACAAATCACCGTCCGGAACCAGGCACATGCGCTGATCCCACGGGTTGTAGCGCGGCGTGAAATGTTTTGCAACGTCATAGTTGGCGCCCAGATCGCCGGTCACACGATCAAGAATCCACTTCTTGACGCGCTGCGGACTTCGCCTGCACAGAGCATAGAAATAGATGCCGAACAATATGTTGCGCCATCGAACCAAGTGGTACGCGAGTTTTGCGGGCAAGTGACGCCGCAGAGCGTTTGCCAACGCATCTTCCGCGGGGCGCGATACCACATAGGTCGGCGAGCGCTGCAACATGATCACATGCGCCGCGGTCTTGGCCATCGCCGGCACCAAGGTCACCGCGGTCGCACCGCTGCCGATGACGATGATGCGTTTATTCGCATAAGCCAGATCTGCCGGCCACTTTTGCGGATGGATCAGCTGGCCCTTGAAACGCTCACTACCTTCGAATACCGGCGTGTACCCTTCCGTATAGCTGTAATACCCGGTGCAGATGAACAGAAAATTGCACGTGTACCGGATCGTTTCCTTTTCAGGCCCGTGCTCGGCTTCCAGTGTCCACAGCGCCTCTTTGGAGCACCACGAGGCGCGTTTCACCTGCTGGTGAAATCGGATGTGCTTATCGACTCCGTAGTGCTTGGCCGTGTCGATAATGTAATTAAGAATGGACTGTCCGTCGGCAATGGCTTTGCCTTGCACCCAGGGCCGGTATGAATAGCCCAGGGTAAACATATCTGAGTCGGAGCGAATTCCAGGATAACGGAACAGATCCCACGTGCCGCCGATAGCCGCGCGTCCTTCCAAGACTGCGTAGGTTTTCTTGGGACAGTTGAGCTGCAAACTGCAGGCAGCCCCGATCCCGGAAAGTCCGCCGCCCACTATCAGGACATCAACATGATTGAGCGTCATCGTGTCTCCGGGTACGAAGAGTACTACGCGCCGCTGCGAGCGCCGATGACCTTCGCGAACTCGGTTACGGTTGCGAACGCGTCGCGGGCTTCGGGCAACAGCGATATAAAGACCGGCCAGACGTGCGGCAGACGATCCTTGAGGACCAATTCCACCTTCACGCCGACGGCAGCCGCGCGATCCGCCAGTCGCAGCGTATCGTCGCGCAAGATCTCGTGCCGGCTGGCGAACAATAGCATGGGCGGCAATCCAGAGAGATCGGCGTAAAGCGGCGAGGCGCGCGGATCCTCGGCCGGTGCGCCCGCAAGGTACATCGCGGCAGCTTCTCGTACGCCCCGCGGAGTGAACATGGCGCAGCTCTTCGCATTGGCTTCGACCGACGAGCCGGTCACAGCCAGGTCGCAGTAGGGCGAGAAGCCGACAAGACCCAAGGGCGGCTTTGATCCGCTGTCTCGAACACCCACCGCCGTTGCAATCGCGAGCCCCGCTCCAGCAGAATCGCCCGAAAGTACAAGCGCCGCCCCGGGGTGGCGCCTCAACAGCCATGCATATGCCTTGGCGGCGTCTTCGGCCGCGGCCGGAAACGGATGTTCAGGCGCCAATCGATAGTCGAGGCCGTAAACGGGCGCCTGGAAAGCTTTGGCCATGGCGAGTAGCACCTGGCGATGCGTCTTTGGCGAACCGAACAAATACCCACCGCCGTGCAGATAAAGCACGATGGTCGAGGCAGGCGCCGTCCGCGGTACGGACAGGTCTGCGACGTCGAATTGCAATCCCTCCTCGCTGCTCACGATATCGATCTTGTAGCCGGTAGGAATCGCCAGCGCGCTGCGCGGAGGATTTCTGGTCATAGCGCGCAGCCGTTCGAGGTTGATAGGGCGCTTGCCGTGGCGCTTCATGGTGAAGCGAAGGAATCCGTTCAACAGCATCGCTTGCCAACTAATCATTTTTTCCCCGACGCTGGGGGCAAAACCCCAAAGAAGCGTAATTTAATCAATGCGTTAAATAATTATATCAATCCACAATATATCCGCAGCGCAGCCCTGCCTCGGCGCGTTAACGCTCGCACCTGCACCCTCCGGGACCTTCCCATACGTATGTGTTCGTAAGCTCAGGACAATCTTGGGCACCCGAAACAGGAGCCTTGTTGTGAAGATACGTATTCCCCATCTCGCTTCGGCGTATTTCATACTCGCCGCGTGTTTGTTATTGCCGGTCATCAGTGTGGCACAAGAAGGCAAGCTTAAACTCCCGGAGTTCAGATCCTTGGCTGACAAAGCTACCGAGTCAGTGAATATAAGCTTGAGCCCGTGGCTTCTGAATATGGCGGGCAATTTAATCGACGATAAAGACGAGGACAGCGTCGCCACCAAGCATCTGCTCGCGGGAATTAAATCGGTCGAAATACGCAGTTATCAGTTCTCGGCCGATAATGTCTATTCTGCCGCCGACATCGAGGGCGTCAGAAGCCAATTGACCGCTCCGGGTTGGAGCCGGCTCATGCAGGTTCACCACCACGAGAAGGGCGAGGACGTCGATATGTACGTGTTGATCGAAAATAATGTGAGCAAGGGGTTCGCCCTGATCTCCAGTCAGCCGCGGGAATTCACCATCATCAACATAGTTGGTTCAATCGCAGTCGATGATCTGCCGAAGCTTGAGAGTCACCTGCACTTGCCCAAAATGGCTGACGTTCGGACCCATCTGTTGATGTAGTCACGCGCTTGGATGCGGCCCCGGACTATTTGGATGCAAAGCTTGCGCAAGCGCGCTCAGGGGAGCGATCAGCCCTCACGGCGCTGGTGCAGGCGCACCAGCGCTCGGTATACAGTCTGGCGCTGCGCATGCTGGGCACCCGCGATCTAGCGGAGGATTTGACTCAGGACGTGTTCATGCACATGAGCGCCAACCTGGGCGCAATCGCATCGAATACGCACTTGCGATTTTGGTTGCGGCGAGTGACAAGCAACCGCGCGATCGATCAATTGCGGCATCGCTCGCGGTTGCCAATGTCTTCCTTCGAAGATCAGTCAGAATTGTTCAGCGCGGAGGATCCGGCGGATCCGCTGTTGCAACGCCATCTGCGCGCGTTGCTCGCTCACTTAAGTCCGCCGGCACGTGCCGTACTGCTGCTGCGATACCAGGAAGATCTGGATCCTATGGACATTGCGCGAACGCTTGATATGCCAATAAATACTGTGAAGAGCCATTTGAAACGCTCATTGCAAATCATGCGGGAGGAGGCCACCCGCATGCCCTCCGAGCCCTGCCAGGATAGTTCAACATGAACGAAGATGTCGAATCCAAACTGCGTGACGCCCTGCGGCCCGTCGAGCCGCGCGCGGAATTTTCTCGCAAACTTCTGGCACGCACCCTATCCACGCAAGCCGCGCCATCAAAGAAACCTAAGGTGAGCCGTGGCGCCGCGCGCCCTTTGGTCGGTTGGTTTTCCGCCAGTCTTGCGGCCTGCTTGCTGGTGGCAGTCGGAATCCAGCAGCAACTGCACCAACAGCGCTTACGAGCAACGGGACTGGAGGCGCGCCGCGAGGTTGAGCAAGCCTTGCGGGTGACCAGCCAGAAACTGAACCTCGCATTCGAAGCAATCAAGAGTCAATCAACTGCGCCGAGCGATGAGAAGTCCGGCGTGTGATGACAAGCGAAGGAATTTGTCCATGAGAAAATATGCTCTAGCGATATTGATTGCACTGCAGGCCCCGGCATCGGCCTGGGCTTTGAATCCCAGGCTGGTCATACCTGAGTTTGCAAGTTTGGCACAGAAGTCAATCGATTCCGTGACCATTACGCTGGATCCCGCTTTGCTGTCGATGGCAAGCCGCTTTCTTGACGCCAGCGACCCTCAAGATGCCGCGACGCAGGAAGTCATTAAAGGCCTGCGCGGTATCTATGTGCGAAGCTTCACCTTCGACAAGGAGTCCGCCTACAACCAATCCGACATTGATGCGGTGCGAGTTCAGCTCGCAGCGCCGGGTTGGAGTCGGCTGGTGCAAACTCATAGTGCAAAGACGCACGCCGATGTCGACATCTACATCATGGTCGACAAAAATCAAGCCGTCGGTCTCGCCCTCATCGCGAGCGAGCCGCGCCAATTCACGATAGTCAACATCGTGGGTGCGATCGACCTGGATAAGTTGCACAAGCTGGAGGGGCAGTTCGGCGTGCCCAAGCTGGACTTAAACGCATCGAAAGCGGCACCAAAACAGCCGGACCGCTCTGCGCCGCAAAAATAAGCGCCAGGAGATCTAGCCTAGTGGGATTTTGAAGGTGAATCCGATGCGCTGATCGAAGCCAAGGCTTCTTTGGCGGGCTGCAATCGTTCTTTGCACGCACGCATCGCTTCGTTGTACGACAGAGCCCTGTTCGCGAGCATCCGCCTTGCCATGCAGTCGTTCATTTGTCTCTTCAGCATGGCCGATTGGCCTTGAGGCGGCTGAGCCTGTGAGGAGTGGGCGCCCAGTAACAGAAGGCTCACTGCGAGTGCTGATATGAGACGCTGCATGGTGCGCAAGTATGTTCTTGCGCGTGCCAGCATCAAGGGTGAATAACCTCCTTTCGGTGTCGGGGTTGCACCGACAGTCAAAACTCAGCGGATAGGAGGGCTCTGATGCACAGCCGCGGGGCGGTCCGACGCCCTTCTTAGAGCGGCATCGTCACACTTCCATATCTCATTGACGGGAGGTTCACATGTCGCGCAACAGTCTTCAAGGTATTCGGGTTGCCATTCTGGCAACGGATGGGTTTGAACAATCGGAATTGACCGAGCCAAGAAAGGCACTAGACGCGGCGGGCGCGAACACTGAGATCGTCTCGCCCAAGTCGGGAAAAATTAGAGGATGGAATCATAAAGAGTGGGGCGCGGAAGTGGAAGTCGACCGGCTTCTGGATGCTGTTAATGCCAGCGACTATGACGCGCTCGTGCTACCGGGCGGCGTCATGAACCCCGATTCGCTGCGCATGGAGCCCAAGGCCGTCGCGTTCGTCAAATCGTTCTTCGATGCGGGGAAACCGGTGGGCGCGATTTGCCACGGCCCTTGGACCGTCATCGAAAGCGGGGCGGCGAAAGGCCATCGCATGACTTCCTGGCCATCGTTAAAAACGGATATCCGCAACGCCGGTGGCAACTGGGTCGACCAAGAGGTTGTTGTGGACGATAACCTGGTGACTAGCCGTAAGCCGGACGACATTCCCGCGTTTAATCGAGAACTCATCAACTTGTTCAGTCAGGCGGTGCGCCGCTAGCCACCCTCACCATGCGCTGCAGCAGCTGCGCATCCACCCAGGCTGCGCCTCCGGCGGTGTTGTCGAAGATGCACCATTGCTCAGCTCCAAGTGAGCGGGCTGCGCCCCCCGCGGAAACCGATGCGAGGATCGCCGCTACGACATTCTGTAAATACTCCGCCTCGTAGGCTGAGTAGTACACTCGCGGCGAACCATGCAATCGTCGATACGAGAAGCCTCCTGACTCGTTGCCGCTTGCTCTGAAATTGCAGCCTGCCGGAGCGGGGTGGGCCAGAACGGGCGTCACTCGATAGTCATCGAACACCGCATCAACTGCATTCCCAAACCAACTTGCATTGCGTGCCTCGCATGCGATCGGCACGGAGGTGAGTTCGCGGATTGCATGAAAAAAGTCCTGAGCAACCGCCGCGTCGAACCGAAAGCTCGGCGGCAACTGCACCAGCAACGCTCCAAGCCGATCGCCCAGGCCGAAAACAGCGGTGAGGAAGGCGTTGATCTCATCCCGGCAACCCACTAACCGGCGCTCGTGAGTGATCAACTTCGGAACCTTGACGGCGAAACGAAATGATTCGGGTACTGCCAGACGCCACCGCTGATACGTTGCCAAGCGATGGGGCCGGTAAAATGAGCTATTGATCTCGACCGCATTAAACAGCATTGCATAATGCTCGAGCACGCTCTGAGGACCTGCCTGTGCGCTTCGCAGCGCGGGAGGCAGCGACCACCCCGCGATCCCGAGGCGTATTACATTTTTAAGCAGCGACTGGGCCACAGGAGTTGAATTGTAAACGCGACAGCGCCGTGCGAATGTGGCAGGGCGCAGGATTTTTTGGCAATCGAGGTTTAGCGATTATAATCGGAGAGCGTAGCATGGGACCGCTAAAGGGATTACGCGTCATAGAGCTGCAAGGCATTGGGCCAGGCCCTTTTTGCGGCATGCTCTTTGCGGATCTCGGCGCCGAGGTGATCTCGGTTGCGCGCCGTTCCTCAGCAGCTCACCACGCATCGCTGATCAGCGAGCGCGGCAAGTTATCGATTGCGCTAAATTTGAAAATGCGAGAAGGCGCCGACGTCTTGCTAAAGTTGTGCGAGCGTTGCGATGTTTTGATCGAAGGGTACAGGCCCGGCGTGACTGAGCGGCTCGGCGTAGGCCCGCAGCCGTGCATGGAACGGAATCCCCGCCTTGTTTATGGACGGATAACGGGTTGGGGCCAAACCGGTCCCTTATCAGCGGCCGCCGGACACGACATCAACTACATCTCCTTGTCAGGCGCGCTTCACGCAATTGGTCGTCAAGGTGAACGGCCGGTCCCGCCGCTCAACCTGGTGGGTGACTTCGGCGGCGGCGCTATGTTCCTGGCGTTTGGCATTATGAGCGCGGTGTTCGAGGCGAGGCAGTCCGGGCGGGGCCAGGTCGTCGATGTATCCATGGTCGAAGGTTCCGCGGCGCTGATGCACATGATGTACGCCATGCAGGCGCAAGGGCAGTGGAGGAACGAGCGCGGCTCCAATCTGTTGGACGGCGCTGCGCCTTTTTACGATACCTACGAGACCGCCGACGGCAAATATATTTCTGTCGGCGCGCTCGAACCCGAGTTCTACCAGGTGCTGGTCAAGCTGGTTGGCCTGGACGCAACTGATACACCCTCGCATACTGATTCAACCGATTGGCCGCGCCTACGCGTGAACCTCACCGCCATTTTTAAGCAACGAACGCGGGAGGAATGGTGCAGGATCCTGGAAGGAGCGGACGCCTGTTTCGCGCCGGTGCTCTCCACGAAAGAGGCTCCCCACCATCCTCACAATCGAGCGCGCGGTACTTTTTTTGAATCGGCAGGGGTCATGCAACCCGCACCTGTACCGCGTTTTAGCCGCACTCAGCCCGGTATCCCGACCGCCCCTTCGCCCGCCGGCAGCGATAGCCGCGACCTGCTGCTCGCAGCAGGCTACAGCCACGCCGATATTAAAGCGCTGCGCGACTGCGGGGCGTTGACTTAGCGGCAGTGCTCGTCACGTTCACCGCAGTCACGCCAGCCATGGTCGTGATAATAGCGGTGATGGTCACGATCGTAATAGCCCTCGCGGTAGCCTTCATGTTCACGATACCCATCGCCACGTTCGGCAATGACGCAACCTGAAGCGAAGGCCACCAGTGCCAGGAGTACTACGCCGCGAACCGCGTTGTGTGCATATGTCATGGTTGATCCCATCTATGAAAACCAAAGCATAGCTTGCATTTCCACCTCGGGCGGTCCGGTTATCGGCTTCTTTTGATGTAGGCGCTGCCGGACAGGCGGAGCTACCGATGGTGCGACACGCCTGCGTTAGCTCAATTAATTGCTTTTAATGCCGATAGTGGGGCGTGAAACACCGATTTCTTGCCTTGTTGGCGCCTGGAGGTTGCTCACCGCTGCGCTTACCCGCTCGAATGAGCTGCGCAACCTTACCGGGCTGCCGGCGTACCCTCATCTCAACCGCGCGGTGATGGAGAGCGTCTATCAGACCGACACTATGGGTCATTGATGCACGCGCTCAGCGCCGTCGATTCACTTTCAACCATCGAGAATTGGTACCGAAAAAGCCTATTGCGCGAGTCAGATCGATCTGCTCAATGATAAAACAGATCGACAAATCGTAGCTTGTCCTCGGCATCGACTAAGTCGTTATTTGTAAAGCAACGCGCAAGCGCCGACCTCGATCGATTTGTACCGGTGCAGCCCGCTTAAGTCCCCCTAGCCCCGCGCCGGCTGGCGAAAGACGAGCGTCAGGCGCGGCCGAGGGCCCGACTAGGTGGGTAGCTCGGCTCGCAACGAATGATGAGTTTTGGCACGTTCCCGGGAGATCGCCTGCGCGAGGG
>JANYAD010000252.1 GCA_025355165.1 Gammaproteobacteria bacterium
TTCTCCCTGCTGGAACCCGCGCACTTTGCACTCGTGTCCAACTACATGCTCAACATCGAAATCGACAAGACCGCCTTCGAGTGGTCGTTTTACGGGACGCTGCAACACAAATTCAAGCTCAATCTGCGCCATTTGTTCTACAGCCTGGACTTCGCCGGCATGGTCGAAGACGCGCCGCTCCTCGAAGCCATCGTCTTTTTGCAGGATGTCTTGCGACAGGGCAAGTCCCCCCGCCAGGTGAAGCCCGAGGAGTTCCCGACCGCGGTCATCGCGAGGAATCTGCAGCGCTACATGTACACGAAGGCCGAGAAACGCAAGGACAAACAGCTCGAGGTCGATCGCTACGAGTTCCTAATCTACCGCCTGCTGCGCAATGCGCTGGAGGCGGGCAACGTGTATGTCCGGGACAGCAACGAGTTCCGTAGTTTCGAAGACGACCTAATCAGCCCCGAGCGCTGGAAAGCCAAGGAGGCGGTGCTGCGCGAGATCGGGGCGCCCCTCCTGCTCGCACCGATCGAGGAGACGCTGGCGGCCTTCCGCGAGGAGCTCGACGCTCAGTTCGACCGCGTGAACGAGCGGATCGAGAACGGCGACAACAAGCATATCAAGATCACTGGCGAGGGCGACGAACGCCGCTGGACGCTCGTGTATCCCAGCGAGGAGGAGCCGATCAACAGCCCCTTCTACGGCCACGTGCCGGGCATCGGCATTGCCGATCTGCTGTGGTTCGTTGCGGAAAAGACCGGCTTTCTCAACGGTTTTAGCCATGTTCTGGCCCGCTACGTTAAACAGGAGGCCGAACCACGTTTGATCCTCGCCTGTATTGTCGCCATGGGCACCAATATGGGGCTGTGGAAGATGGCGGAGGTATCTGGCTTAAGCTACTCGGCGCTGCTGACCACCGCCCGCAATTTCCTGCGAGCCGAGACCTTGCACGCGGCGAATGATGCAATCGCCAACCCCACCGCACTCCTGCCCATGTTCCACGAATACGATATCGATGAGGAGAAGCACTCGAGCAGTGACGGCCAGCGCATCGAGACGCAGATCCCGACGATCAATGCCCGGCATTCCAGCAAGTATTTCGGGCTGAAGAAGGGCGTAAGCGCCTACACCATGGTGCTAAACCACGTGCCGCTCAACGCCCGGATCATCGGCGCCCACGAACATGAGTCGCATTACGTCTTCGACATCTTGCACAACAACACCTCCGATCCCCGGCCGACACGGCATTCGACTGACACCCACGGCACCAATCAGGTGAATTTCTTCACGCTTGAGGTGTTCGGTTACCAGTTCGCTCCCCGTTACCGTGATCTGCACAAAAAGATGGATGGCTTGATCGGCTTCCAGCATCCGAGCAAATACGCCCAGTGCCTGATCAAGCCCTCGCGCAAGGTCCTCGATGGACTCATCGTCAAAGAGTGGCCGAACGTGCAGCGAATTATGGCCTCGCTGGCTCAAAAGGCCGTGACGCAGGCAACCATCGTGCGAAAGTTGAGCTCCTATGCCCGGCAGAACCAGACCAAGAAAGCCCTGTGGGAATTGGATAATATTCGTCGCACGGCCTTCATCCTCAGATTCATTGATGATCCGGTGCTGCGGCAGAGCGTACAGAAGGCCTTGAATCGGGGCGAGGCCTACCATCGGATGCGCCGGGCGATTTCCTACGTCAATTCCGGCAAGTTCCGGGTGAAGACCGAAGCGGAGCAGCAGATTTGGAACGAGTGCTCACGGCTCATCGCCAACGCCATCATTCACTACAACACCCTGCTATTATCCAGGGTGTATGAGCAGAAGCTGGCCGCCGGCGACATGGATGCCATCAAAGTCCTCAGGGGTGTCTCGCCCGTCGCCTGGAGGAACGTCCACCTGATCGGTGCCTTTGATTTCACGCCAGCCCGCTCGTCGGTCGACATCGAGGCCGTAGCGACGCGCTTCAGCGACCCGGAATTCTGGCGCCGATCGCTGAAAGAAGAGGACAGCGAGGGCCAGTAGCCGATGCTCTTTTTACCTTTTCGAGGGGTTGGGCATTAATAGCCAAGTTGCCGGCGACTGCGGCCCTCCGAGCACGATAAGCAGATCAATGTCGTCGACGGTTGCTGGCAGGCGGTCTCCGACATAAACCTTTGTGAAGGCGATCGAGTCGCCTCTATCTATGCGTGCGCGTTGAGTCGCGGGGCTCGGGCGGTTCGGAGAGGGGAAGGACTGGATGGTGATTCGTGGATACTAATCGCATCGCGCGGGATTTCGGTAGAGCCAGGCGCACGTTTCTCGCGTAGCATGGGTATCGGGTTAGAGAATAATTTCAAAGAATTAATTCGAGCCGCGTGTGCGTGTCCAGGGAGTGAACTAAGCGTGAACGTAGAAAAAGCTGTCGCCGCCATAAATTCCATTTTCCGACACGGAACGTTGGTCGGCGTTATTTTCGTCGCCACCGGGTGCGGCGGCGGCGGGAGTACTCCACCTCCCCCACCGATGCCACCGGTGGCTGCGGCGACGTCGAACGTCGCGCAGGGGACGGCGCCGCTCACCGTGAGCTTCGACGCGTCGGCGAGCACCGACCCACAAAGCTATCCGCTCACCTTCACCTGGACTTTCGGCGACGGCACGCCCACTGCCATGGGCGCTACCGTCTCGCATGTGTACGCGAGTCACGGCACATACTCGGCATCGGTCGCCGTCAACGATGGGCACAATACGAGCAACAAAGGGCTCACGATCGCGGTCGCGCCGGCTCCGCCGACTGTGCAACCCGCATCCCTCTCGGTGAACGTAATGGGCGTCGCCGGCTCGAACACGACCGGGCAGCTGAGCGCTGCGGATCGAGAGAACCTGATGCTCACCTATGCTCTCGCGACGCAAGCAATTTCCGGGACGGCTACGGTGGATCCGACCACCGGCGCGCTCACCTACAGCGTGCCCGGCTACGTGACCGTCACTTCCGATTCATTCACCGTGAAGGTAGCGAATCTCGGTGCCTCGACGAACGTCACCGTGAACATCGCGCTCAACTCCGATCCGCTGCTTCCGAACCAGTGGCACATCCAGAACACCGGGCAGCATGCATTTGCGACCGTTTTACCCGTTTCTGGTAACGACATGAATGTGACCGGGGCATGGACAGCTGGATATACGGGCAAGGGAATCAAAGTCGGGGTCGTAGATTCGGGTCTTGAAGCCGCCCACGAGGATTTGGCAGCGAACGTTGATCTTGCCCATTCGTACAACTTTATAACCGGTGGTAGTGATCCTTCGCCGACGGCAGCTGGGGAGGACCACGGTACTCAGGTAGCAGGTATCATTGCCGCAGTTGCATTCAATGGAAAGGGCGGTCGAGGCGTCGCTTATAACGCGACGCTTCGCGGGTATAACCTGTTAGCCGGGGGAGTATCCACAATCACCAACACCGCAACGGCGCTGGGCGGAGCGACAATCTCGGCAGACAATGACGTGTTCAACGCGAGTTTTGGGTCGACGTCACAGGGCTTCCTTGGTCCATCATTGCCCTCATATGATCCTGCCGAGGGGCAGATCAACTACAACACGACTCTTCTACGAAATAGTCTTGGAGCAGCTCTTGTCCAGGCGGGGGGAAATGATTTTCGTGCATGGAGTGAGGACCGCAGTGTGAGCGCAACCTTGTGTGCCAGCGCCAACCAGTTTGGCGTGAGCTGTGGCGACCCAGCCGGCGACACGCGGCGTGCAAGTAGCTACCCGATTATTGTTGGTGCGCTCAATGCGGCCGGCACCAAGTCCAGCTACTCGAACACCGGATCGTCCTTGTGGATTGCCGCGCCAGGTGGCGAGTTTGGCTGGGATGCCTCACTGACAGGGGGACTCACACCCTTTCCGGACGCGGCTTCTTTCGTGATGGGTCCGGCGATCGTCACGACCGCCCACACTGGATGCGCCGGATACACGATCTATAACTTGCTCGATGATTTAGGCAGCAATCCGCTTGCACCTAACTGCCAATACACAGCGACGATGAACGGCACTAGTGCGGCAACACCGAACACTGTCGGCGTCATCGCGCTCATGCTGGAGGCGAATCCGAAGCTAAGTGTTCGCGACATCAAATATATCCTGGCTAAGACTGCGACGCAGGTAGACCCGACGTTTGCGGGTGTCAGCAGCACGAACATCCTTCCCGGCACAACCTTCGTGCTCGAGCAGGGTTGGGTAACCAATTCCGCAGGATACAAGTTCAGAAACTGGTACGGGTTCGGCGGCATCAACGCAACCGCCGCCGTAACTATGGCGAAGGGATACACGGCCTATCTGCCAGCCAGCCAGCAGTCGGCCGGAACTTATGCGTACACCCCAGCGGGGGCGGTGACGATTCCAGCGCAATCGGGCAGCTACATCGACTTCCCGGTATCAGAGTCGTTTAACGTCGTCGAGGGAGCGCTTGTGTATTTCAGCTTGGCCTCGACGCCGGGAATGAATTGCAATCAAATCGAGCTTAGGTCTCCATCCGGGACCAAATCCATTCTTATGCACGGTGCTAACGGCTTTGGGAACTTGTCGGTCTCGAACGCAAGGCTGGAATCCAACGCCTTCTACGGCGAACCCATCAACGGCACATGGCGGGTTACTTTCTGGGACCTGTGCGTCGCATCGTCGCTACAGACGGTGCTCCCGGCGGGCATCTCGCAGAGCATCATATTCGTCGGCCATTAAAAGAGAGGTCTGCCGTGAAAAAACTTTCGGGTGCGATTCTGCTGAGCCTCCTGGCTTTCTCCGTCAACGCGCAGATGCGAGCGGCGATACGTACGGTTGTTCCGGTAACCGACCCCGCGATGTTGGTCGATGATCGCGGCTCAAAGCTCGAAATTTTCCCAACCAAGCGCGCTGCCGTGGGGACTGATGCCGCCGGGCGATCCTCTGTTCAACGGGTGGACGTATCGTCTGCGACGACACCCTTCAGCCGCCTCCAGCCAGGCCTTGTGTTCAATCACGCGTATCAGCAGTACGGCTATATCACTGGCGAAATAGCCTTCAGGCTGAAGGGCGGTGGGGTGCCGGGCGCCGCTTTTTCGTCAGCCCTTTATCCGAATCTCAAGAAAATCGGCACGCTTGACATGTACGCTGTCAAGGTTGCGAACCCGCGCATGTTTATCGAGGTTTTAAAGAGATTGCAGGCGCGCACTGACCTCGACTGGGTTGTGCCGACCGTGACGTACTTCCCAACGAACATAGACTCGGCCGTTCGTTAGCCTTAGCAGCTGCGCGAAGGCGCGGCGATATGCAGTTGGCAGTGAGGGGCTTGAGCGTACGGCGGGCGGCACTGC
>JANYAD010000071.1 GCA_025355165.1 Gammaproteobacteria bacterium
CCAACAGAGTCTCTCCGCGTCCTTCGCGCCTCCGTGGTGAATCGCTACTGAGCCTCGAGCCGCAGCAGCCGCTGCTTCGTCTCCGAGCCGCCCGTGCCCCACTCGCCCGCGCTCCCGTCCGAGCGGATGACGCGATGGCACAGGATCAGCAGCGGCATCGGATTGCGCCCCAGCGCCGTGCCGACCGCGCGCGCCGCCCGCGGCAGCCCGATGTCCGCCGCAAGCTGCCCGTACGATCGCGTCTCGCCCCGCCGGATCCGCCGCGTCTCTTCCAGCACCTTGAGATCGAACGCAGCAACCCCCGCAGATCCAACGTCAGCCCTAGATCCGCGACATCAGCCCGCAGCGTCAGCGCCCGAGCGATCGCCCAAGGCACCCGCGCCCGACGCCGCACCGGCCGCCCGAACCGCTCCGCGTAGAACGCATCGAACCGCGCGATCCGCGCCACCGGCACGACGCAGCAGACGCCGATGTCGCTGAACGCGACATACACGTCGCCGATCAGCGATGGTGCGACGATGTACTCATCCATGTCGGTTCATCAGTCTGGATCGAGCTCGCCGGCACGAACGCGGGCGGCGGATGCTGCGGAGAAAAGTGGCACGGGTGGAGGGACTCGAACCCCCGACAAGCGGTTTTGGAGTCCGCCCCGACGCGTCCGCAGCGGGTCGCTGACGGTCGCTGGCGAAGCTAAAATCGGCCTGATGAAAAACGCGACGGTCGCTGGCGGTCGCCGATGTTCGCCCCCGTTGGTATCAGAATTGGTATCAAACACTAGGTGCAATAGCATCGGCCATGGCGGAGCTGGCGGCGGAAACGGCGCCGCTGGTCAAGGTCGCGGCGATCCACCACTTTCTCTTGGTCCCAAGCCCGGTTTCAGATTCATTTCGTGGTGAGCCGCCGGGGAGTCGAACCCAGAACCGTCTGATTAAGAGTCCGAAGGAGACCCGTCTGTGGGGTGTTGTGGTCTCTACTGCGTATCTGAAACTGATGACACTCGTGGCGGTGCGTCTATGGCGTAGAGTGGTTTGCGCCCCCCTTGGCTGTCAACGTGGCTGTCAGATGCACAACGCCGTGCGCCACCCGGCTAGCCGGGATGATCACGCAGTCGAGCGTTGCTCTCTAGCCTTGCGCCGTCGTACAGGTCGATGACTTCGCGGTAGCGGTCGTGCTCGTTGTCGATCATCAGCTCTCGTTTCCCCCACGCCTCCAAGTCTCTCGTGTAGTCGTCACCGGTCTTTGTCCTGACGAACCACCCACCTTTGGAATGTCTGGCTCGCACGTGCAAGGAGGAATGAAAGCTCATCGTGCCGCCAACCTCTACGTTGATGGAGCGGGACATCGAATCACAATCGGGACATGGCTCACGTTCGGTCGGTAGTAGTCCCGATCGCTCGGGGAGGACGCGCTTACATTGGCCGCAGAGCACGCTGGTTTGGGTGGGCAGAGGCAGCTCCGGTGTCTTTCTCGGGCGGCTTCGCACGAACTTGGTCTTGAGTTCGCGATCGTGAGGGCGGCAAACGCCCCAGCGTTCGGTTGAAATGTCTGGTGCGACAAGGTCAACGACATGGGTCGCACATTCCGAACAGCCCCGCCAGTCGCAGATAGCCATCTTCCTCGGTTCCACTCCAATCGCCGTGTAGCACGCAGCCCGTCGAAGACAACTCAGGTGATGTGCCGCAGTATGCCACTTAGGAGGGTACAATCCTCGCAACCGCACTGATGTGGTCGGGAGCACCCGGCTCACGACCGGGGTAGCCGATGGACAAGCGCCTTCTCAACGAACGCGACATCTGCACCAAGTTCATCACGCCTGCCGTCAGGCGGGCCGGATGGGACGAGATGACGCAGATCCGCGAGGAGGTGCGCTTCACAAACGGTCGCATCATCGTGCGCGGAAAGCTCGTTACGCGCGGCAAGGGCAAGCGCGCCGACTACATCCTGTATTACAAGCCCAACATCCCGATTGCCATCATCGAGGCGAAGGACAACAACCATAGCGTTGGCGACGGTCTTCAACAGGGACTCGAATACGCGGACACGCTCGACATCCCGTTCGTCTTCTCGTCGAATGGCGATGGATTCGTCTTTCACGACCGCACCGGCTTGAGTACCGAAAAGGAAGCGGACATCGCGCTCGACGCCTTCCCGTCTCCTGCTGAACTCTGGGCTCGGTATTGAGCCTGCCCCACTTTTCCGGACACCTAGACTGTTGGCGAACAGCCACAGAGAAAGG
>JANYAD010000065.1 GCA_025355165.1 Gammaproteobacteria bacterium
GGACCACTCGGTCTCTCGCCTGAAATAGTCCAGCTCTAGGCGTTGGAACTTATTTAGCTGGTCTCCTTGGTAAGTGTTGATGAATTCCATTTTCTCGCCACCGATGAGCAAGAACCCGAGCTCTGGACGGTTGGACAGATACCGAAGCGCCAAGAACAAGGCGTCGCCAACATTCCCGCGTCGATACACTTCAAGTGGAAGTTCGTCAAATTCGTCCAAGATAACAAGCAATCGGAACGCCGGAAAGTATTGAACAATTGTATCCAGATAGTCGCCGACTGACGCCAGCGTATCCGCAGAGTCGTTGGGCTGCGGCTGCGGGAGTCCTGGCCTGACCGCCGCAATCTTGGCGCAAAGTCGATCACGTAGTCGCGCGATTGTCGTGAGGGGTTCGCAATGAATGTACTCTCCGCCTTCGATGTAAACGACGTTCGGATCACGAGCATTGGCGCCGATCCCGAGTTCCGTCTGTAGCGTTTTGGCCACCGACGTTTTACCGACGCGTTTCTGCCCAGTTAGTATTGAAGAGCCCAGGCGCTCTGCGCGCGATGCGGATAGCAGACGATCAAAAATTGCTCGACGCCCGATCAGATGGGCTCGCGTCATGACCGGCTCGATACTGTAGACGTCGGGCGATAGGGAATCCCAATCGACGTGGGAAGATTGTGGCTCCAACTCTAGGTCAAAAGTGGAGGAAGCGGGAGTTCCATCGGGGTTTCGCCAATCGACACGGATCGTGGCCAACGCGCCTTGTTCCGACGAAGGGAGGATGGCGGGAAGATCAACTTCGAGTTCCTGGCTGGATCGGACGTCACCAACGACGATGTCCGATTGAAATTCGAGGCATGTGCTGTCGAGGCCAACAACGGTGACGGTCGATGCCTGCCCTTGACCCTCGTTCCGGAGCCGAAGTCGTATATCGAGTGGTCCGGGTTTGTGCAAAGGGTATTTTTTCTTGACGCCGGCTAAGGAGATTTCCGCCGGACGTCCGCACGCCTGAAGGAAATCGTCTTCAACAAGTGCGGAAAGGCTAACAGCTAGATCGGCCAGCAAAGTTTTGGAATAGTACGTTCCAAATGTGATCGCTTCGTCACTGAATGCCGTCAGAGTCTGCCGCAGATGCTGAAGTTGCTGGGGTTTGTCGCTGACGGACGTGTCCACGTAGTTCTGTACGACGGCAAAGATACCTTCGAGTCGGGTAGTCAAGAGATATTCAGGTAGGAAGGGCCGGACTAGCAGCCGGATATCAGTGCGGTTCAAAAACCTCATGAACGAATCCTGATATTTCCGTATGCTCGGAGACAGCGGCCGCGGCAGTTCAGCAGACTTCCGCTTCACGGAGTCATCCAGTCGGTTGGCCAGCCCGCGCAGCGCGTCGAGCTTGATAAACGTCTGGTCCTGAGCTTTACAGCCTGCCTCTGACCAAAGCGGGGCCAGTAGCTCATCGCCCAGATCAGTTAGATCTTGGCGAGGCCGCGCCGGAGCAGAGTTGAGGTCGTGTAACCCACATAGTCGGACGAGCGCAACGGCTAGCAGCTTGCGAGCCTCAAGGGGGCGGCCCTGGGCGCTCGGAATGCCGAAGTGGACAGCAGCGGCACCCAATACGGCCTCGACCGCATCCGCGCTTGGAAAGGCGCGAGTTCGTTCGATGGCCTCGTCGATGGCCACCACTGCGGCCGAATGGTCGGCCTCGGTCGGGGTCGCGTGTGCGTGTTTAGGCATGGGTTGAAGGAGCCATCCGGAGCCTAGATGACATCGTGGACTCTACCACAAGCTAAGATCCCGTTCGCATCGCACGCTCGCTGACGCGGGCGGACACATGTGGGAGTGCTCGCTGCGAAGCATGCGTTCCGCTTCTGCCGGCAGTCGTTCCCTGGCGAGGTGGGCCGGGCTGGTCGGGGGCTCTGAAGGTTTTTGAATGACCGCAACGCACGCCCTGCTGCCAAAACCGATTCAGGACGTCGGTCATGCGACGGGAAGGCGCCCACCAGCTGACGGCTGAGTAGGTCTCGCGGAGAAAGCGGCGTGGTCGTCTTGCGAGCAACTCCGTGTGCTCGCACCCAGCGTTCCAGACGAGTCTCTCCCAGCGCGAATGGGGTACCGGATGAGGCACGGCGAGATTCCCGCGCTCGTGGTTGTACTCGACGATGAGCAGGCCGCCGCCGCGGGGTAGATATCCGCGAAGCTGTTGAACGACGGCATCCTGGTCCGATGGCCCACGGGTGCCGAGGTCGAACGCGATTGCTGAAACCCGGACCGCGCTTGCGGGCACTTCAAGGAAAGTTTGAAGCGTGAAGGTTGAGCTGGGGAGGCAGAACCCCCCGGCATCCTCAACGCAGGGTCAGGCAGGTCAATCACCCAACACCGCCCCTGCCGGTCAGCACCTCGTCGGCCTTGTGTATATACTCGCCAACCGGCCCCCACTTGCT
>JANYAD010000159.1 GCA_025355165.1 Gammaproteobacteria bacterium
GACCGACAGTGTAGATCGTGACCATCTATGACTCACGCATTTGCGAACTTGAGTGCATATTTTCCCGTAAGAACAATTCGATAGATTATCATTTTCGCGTTACGGACCCCGGCGCAGAGCCCGCTATGAGCCTTTTGGTGCCGCTCGATTCAGATCCTCACCTCTTATCTACTTTGTATTTGTCGGCGCCATGGCACTTGATGCCTTAAGATCCTTGTCGCGCGCTGCTTCGAGCATGTCGCGCATCCAATAGTTGCCCTCGTGGCAGGCAAACTCGTAGATCTTATCGTTTGAGCGCAGCAGATGCGTTTCACCGGTCCAAGAGCGAGTGTAAAAGGTGGGGTCGGTGACGATAAATACATAATTCAGTTCATCCGCCGAAACGAGCGTGAATCGCTCAATCACAGTAGTCATCGGAGATACTAAAAACACGTACTGGGTATTTATACGAACGGCGCTGTTGGGCGCGAAATACTTGGTTTCAACTACCAGTGTGTCGCGCTCCCACCAGCCCACCGAGTCGCCAAGCCACGAGGTGACCGCAGCGGGCGAGTGCATCCCATTCATAGGAACAATGCGTGCATCGTGGACGAATTCCGACACGATCACCGTGGTCGATGGCGTTTGCACAAACCGATAAAGATTGCTTTCAGGTTTGGGTTGCATCGGAGGCGCGTTATTCGAAGCTAAACAACGCTCGAACGCGGAGCGCTCCTCCGGATTGTCGAATGCGTTGAGCGCCGCGCGCCGCAGCGCATCCGGCTTCTCTTTGTAGGCCTCATTCCATGGAATTCTCCCGTCCTGCGGGTCTACTATCTGCGAGCTTCGCAATTCACCGCGAATGTGCTCGATGGATCGATCTTCAAGACCACGGCCGGGATCATCGGGTTGATTCGGACCGCCCGCGGGGAGTAAATACCGCGACTTCAGCCTAGCCGCATCCGCCGCGCTGATAACCAAGTTTGTAAACTCCGGGGAACGCTCCAGCGGCGTGAGGTTCGAGTCTTTCCATATACCTTGCATGTCAGCATGCCCGTCGGGTAAGCGAGGCGCGCGATAGGTCTTCGGCTCGTGTGCTGCATGGACCGCGGCGCAAAGCACGAGTAACCCTGAAGCGATTAGTTTAGGAACTGCTGTCATTTGAACGGCCTGCCCGGATGGAGGATAGCCGATCAACGCTTGTACATGAAGGCAGGCATGTAGCAGGCGAGCAGCTCCGGGTACAAGAATTACAAGAATGCCATGGTGAACCGCAAAGTGTGTCGGGGCCGACTCCGAACCGCCGCCGTGAGCAGTTGAACTTAGCCGAAGGCGCTGTCCGCTCTAATGGGACGATTCGAGTATCGTCACCGCCCGGTTTTGGCCGGTCAGCGGCCGATTGACCGACAGTCGCCGTGTCACACAGCGTGCACCCGCAGCTCATCGAGGTCACAGAACCGTAACTGGCTGTCGATTGCCCTTAGTTCCCGCGCTTGGGTCTGCGGTGCACAAGCTGCCAGTCGCCTACTTTACGAGGCCTTGGTAACGACGTCGCGGGTTTTCGGGACCATTTGATCCTGGATCAACGATGCACACCTAGATCGTGTGAAAAGACACGTCTGAAGACTTGGACGGCGAAAAAACGCGATTGCGCCAGGTGTCTGAGGGAGATGTGAGTCCTGGACTATGTCCTACTCATTCTCACCCGGCTTTGCTGTTTCTTTCGTTCGGATCTCCGGTACAGCGAGCTCCTCGCGAAGTTGTAGAAATCCAATTTGTGCCCCATGCCGACGCCGGCCACGGACCGATCTGGACTCTTTCGATCGGTGTTAAACGACTGTGGAATGCGTCGGCGGAGGCATTAACAGAGCCTGTAGTCGCCGCGCCACAGAATCGTCAAGAAGCAGTAATACTTCACGCCTACCTTTGGATCGTAGACCCCGTGGGAGGCGCAACTTGCACTTGCATGCGTCTTCAAATTCATTTTAGACAATAGGAGCGATTACGATGCATAGGTATCTCATGGCGTTATCCGCGACGGCGGCGTTAGCATCCGGTCAGGTGCTAGCGGACGAGCACGGCGGCGACCGCGTGCCAGCTCTTGACCACGTATTTGTTCTCGTCCTTGAAAATCACAATGCCTTCACGAGTTTCGGTTCGGAGGGAATCATCGGCAATCCTTCGGCGCCGCACATTACAACGCTAGCCAAAAAGTATAATTTTGCCTCTAACTATAACGGCGTCTGGCACCCGAGTTTGCCAAACTACCTGGCAATGATCACCGGTGACTGGGTAGGCACTGATGTCGTTGCGAAGGGTCACCTGTACCCGCCAGGCAGTGTGGTCGGCGTCAGCGACGATGATTCACCGTCTGTCGCAACCGACTATCCGGTGCCGCCAGCCAATGCATCGACACACCGCTGGACGGTGCAACTGCCATCGCTTGCCGGTCAGCTCGTTGGTGCCGGAAAGGACTGGCGGGCGTATCTGCAAAATATCCCGGACAGCGGCACTACTTTAGCGAACTGGCCTGGCGACAACAATACGGCCAAACTTTATGCCGTCAAGCACAACCCGTTCCCGTACGTCGAAGAGGTGCAGAACGACCCGGCGCAATTCGCCAAACAGGTGCCGATGGAGCAGCTGTTCAGCGACCTCGGGAGCGGTACCGTGCCCGCGTTCTCCTACATCGTTCCGGACCAGTGCCGCGACATGCACGGTCTGGGCAACGTGCTCGCCCCGTGTGGCGGGGTCAACGACACGGACGCGAATGATGTCAAACGCGGCGATGAGGAGACCTTCTGGATCGTCAATGCGATCACGGGTAGCCCAACATGGCGCAAAGGTCGCAATGCTTTGTTCGTCGTGTTTGACGAGGGCAACGGTCCGCTGACTTGCAACTACAATCCGGATACGAAAACCGACGCCGCGTTACCGTCCCTTCTGCCGGGCCCAGACTGCTACGAGCCTAAGAATTTCAACGACAAGGTCGTGCTCATTGCGATCACAAACTACGGGATCAGGGGCGTTGTCGATAACAACTTCTACTCGCATTACTCGCTGCTAAAAACGATCGAGGCGGCTTTTGACCTACCCTTCATTGGCCATGCAAGGGATGCGGGTACGAAGACACTCGCGCCATTGCTTGTGCCTGCGGAGGACTGAACAAGCGGGGCGAGGATGGGGCCCCACCGCAGGGCGGGGCCCTTCGATATAGATCTCTTCGAATGGCAGCAATTTTGTTGATTGGTGAATCGCGACACGGACCGGCTGTGGCTGCGCCTTTCCGGGCGGTGGTCCGTCCCAGGGCGTCCGTCTCCAATCGACCCGAAGCCGCCGGACGCAAGCGTCCGCTATGAGGAAGTGAGAACATATAATATTGCGCCTTGTCCTCCGCGAGCGCGCTGGGTTCGCCCGGCACTAAGGGAAGCCGGATCAAGTTAAGGGAAGCCGATGGCAACATCACTCTACGACCTCAGCGTGCCCACCTTCCTGCAGACCGTGAAGGCCATCGGGGGCTTCCTCAACCGCGCGGCTAGGCACTGCGCCGAGACCCGCGCAGACCCGAACGACTTCGTGCACGCCCGGCTCTTCGGCGACATGGCCCCCTTTCATTTTCAGATCGAAGCAGCGTGGCATCATTCGGTGTGGGGGCTGGAGGCGGTGAAGACCGGAGTGTTCAGCCCGCCCCCACTCCTCGGGCCGGTTCCTTTCGCCGACCTGCAGGCTATGATCGGCAAGGCGGAAAAGGCGCTGGAGTCGTTCACGCCCGACGAGGTCAACAGCTGGGCGGGCAAGGACCTAGAACTTCAGATCGGCCCGCGAAAGCTAGCCTTCAAGTCGGAGACCCTCATCCTTTCGTTTTCGCTGCCGAACTTCTATTTCCACGCCGTCACTGCATACGACATCCTGCGCGCGCGGGGTGTGCCGATCGGAAAGCGAGATTACGAGGGCCGACTGCGCACTTGGACTGCATAGGCCAGTATTCGATAGGACAGTATTGCCGGAGACCACAGCTCCTGGCATGTCACGATTTTGAACGACCTGCGACTGGCGAGGTAACCTTCCGTTCAACGATCTGTAGCATTCTTAAAAATTTCTCTCAATGGCTAATGTTGAACCTGAGGGAACATTCACGAGCGACCGAGTTTAGGGTTTGGCGTCTGTGTGGGTTGCAACGCCTCCCGGTACCTCAGGCACGTGCAGCCCGTGCAGAAAGTCGAGCGACAATGCAGCCTCGCCGCTAACAATATCGCTCGACCAATGCAGCTCGAGAGAACGGGGGGCTCGCACCATTGGATAAAACATACTGCCGGTCCGCGTCTCGCCCGGTGCGAGCGTTAACGGTAGCGGTAGTCGTCGGCGAGTAAACTCCGCGATGACGGCTTTTTTGTTGTGGTGATTGATACCCCACACAGTGACGTAGTAGACGGGCAGTACGACTATCGCAGCCGCGGCCGCGCCCACTGCAGCGGCCGACACGAAAACCGAAGTCGTTGTGGCCGCAAGGGCGGCCGCGCCGGCGCCGACGATAAGTACGCCAGGTCCGGCAGTGCGAACAAAGCCAAGACCGCTCGCACGGTACTGCTTCTCCAGGGTCTTGCTCTGCTTTTCGAGGGTCCACGGATCGAAGCCTGCCGCGATGGCTGTGCCGCCCGAGTCTGTCAGCGTCGTCAAATCAATGGTCACCGGTCGCGCGCCGCTGTTCTGGAGGGTGACGACGTATTCATCCCACAACGCTTCACGCTTCCATGAACCGGGGCCGCCATAAATGATGAGTGCAGCGAGCGACGGTTGCAGGGGTGCTGAGGGCGAGAAGGCAAGATTCAGAAGTTGTACGGAAGGCGTGTTTTTCTTGGCAAGCTTGTATTTTGTGGCGACGCAGCCACCCTGACAACATAGCACTGCCGCGGCTATTGCCGCCGTGACGATTACCGACCAGCAATGAACAGGCGGGTACGCAGGGGTGCTCACATTGGAAGTCTACTCTTACGCTTCAATGGTGGACTGAACTTATCGTTTGTTGGCCTTCGTAATAATCGTCCATCGGAAATAGTCGAGGCCGAAATTCAACGCACTCAGCCAAATACCGCCCGATCACGAGCTGGTATGGGCAAGCCCGAACGGCCGCTATCTGGATAAGCAAAATCTTGGGTTCGACGACAACTCCTGGCCGCAACCGGAAGTATAGCGAATGAGTGCTTCATGCCCGAAGGGGTCAGTCGCCAACGTCCGCTATCGGATTTCCCAACGAGATCGCGGCAACGATGTCGCCAATATTTGTGGCGGCGGCGAAATGCCGGAGACGGGATCTATGGTGCCCATAGCAACGGCATCGCTGCATTGACCGGTTCCATCTCTAGACCAGCCTTGCGCCAGCCTACCGCTAGTTGCTCGACAAACCCGCGATCCCACCATTTCTCGACATCGGCGCGTCCGG
>JANYAD010000168.1 GCA_025355165.1 Gammaproteobacteria bacterium
TGGTGAAGTTCATTTTCTCCAACACCCGGGAACGGTAAGTACTTACGGTTTTGACGCTCAAGCTCAATTCCTCGGCGATGTCGCCGACGCCGGTTCCAGCGGCCAATTTTCCGAATATTTGAAATTCTCTCACCGACAGTCTTTCGTGCAGCGGTTGATTCTGGTCATGGGAACTCTCGAGGTCCGCTGCCATAGATTCGGCCAGTGAAGCACTTACGTAACGGCGTCCGATCAGCACCGTACGCACGGCTTTCAACAGTTCCTCCGGTGATCCACCCTTTGAGAGGTAGCCGCTGGCCCCCGCTCGGAGCACATTGCGAGCATATTGAGATTCGGGCAATCCGCTCATGATCAGTACTCGCGTCTTAGGATACCCGCTCGTGACATGCCTCAGTATGTCCAGTCCACTGCGATCTGGCATGTGGATATCCATCAACAACAAATCCCATTGCTGGCGGCGCAATTGGTCCAAGGTTTCGTTGCCGCTGGCAGTTTCCCCGATGGCGGTGATGCCCGCCTCCGCTTCGAGAAACTGTTTGTATCCGGCCCGCACAACGGCATGATCATCGGCAATGAGCACTCGCGACATTTTAGTATTTTCCGTGCTGGGGCGATCCCGTTGAGCGCGATTTATGCTCCTTCATCGTAAGTGCAGGCAAGAGGGAACCGCTCAACTGTCCGTCGGGAATATCCTACATCACTGCGGGCGCGATGACCGCCGCGGTTGAGGCCCTGCGAGATACCCGTGAGATACTAACGAATGTCCGAGCGAATACCCGATGGGTCAGCCCGTTGCCATAGCCACTCTGGCCAGCCGCTAAGGGGCGGTGGCCTGGAAAAAGGGATCACTCTTGAGCGGCCCGGGCCGAGCGTGGCTGCATCGGAAAAAGGCGTAACGCAGCCGAGTTGTTCGGGACTGGCCGGTTTAATTTCATGGTAAAACGCTGAGCTTAAGTGTCCGACACCAAAACCAACATCGGCAACCCTGCCTCCGATGCCAAAGTTGCCCACTTGGGCTTCCTGCGCCAGATCAGCCTGGTAAGTCGTGCCATCGCAAGCTCGCCGGTCGGCAAGAATTTGCTGATTTTGATGGCGATAATCCTAATCATCATCATTGCCACGGCCTATGGGCAAATTCGCCTAAACCGCTGGAACAAGCCGTTCTTCGATGCGCTGTCGCGGCGAGACCTGCGAGATTTCTTGTACGAGCTGGGCGTGTTTTTTGTGATCGCGGGGTTTCTTCTTGCCCTCAATGTCACGCAGCGCTGGCTAGCGGAAACATTGCAGGTCAAGCTGCGCGAGGCTTTGGTTCGAAGTTTGCTCAAGGATTGGTTATTTCCTCGACGGGCTTTCTGGCTGGCTAATTCTGGCGCCATGGGCGTCAATCCCGATCAGCGTATGACGGAGGATGCCCGCAAGCTCTGCGAGCTCTCTGCTGACTTGGGAATTGGATTGGTGCAGGCCTCGATTCTATTTGGCACATTTGCCGGCGTGCTTTGGGGCCTGTCGAGCGACTTTGCGCTGCATATCGCAGGCGTGGACTACGCCATACCCGGTTTCATGTTGTGGGCAGCCATCATCTACGCGAGCGCAGGCTCGCTGTTGAGCTATTGGGTTGGCCACGGCCTGATCAACCGCAATGCGGAACGTTACGCGCGCGAGGCCAATCTGCGATTTTCGCTGGTGCGCGTCAACGAACACGTGGACGACATCTCACTGGCATCAGGGGAAGAGGATGAACGGCACCGAATCGAAGGCCATCTGGTCGATGTGCTGCGGGCGACGCGGCGCATTGTTTGGGGCCACACGAATCTCACCTGGGTTACCTCAGGATTCGGCTGGATAACGATCGTGGCACCAACGCTGGTGGCCGCGCCGCTGTATTTCACCGGCAAGGTTTCATTCGGCGGCCTGATGATGGCCGCCGGCGCCTTCACCCAGGCCCAGTCCTCGCTGCGCTGGTTTATCGACAACTTCAGTGTCATTGCCGACTGGCGGGCAACTCTGCTACGTGTGGCCAGTTTCCGCCATGCCGTTATCACCACCCATGAGCCTCGCGGATTTGAAAACCGTATCGTTTATGCGCAGGGTGAACCGGGCACGATCAAAATGGAGAATCTCGAGAGCCTCTCATCCGCCCATGCGGACAGGCTGCGCGAATCGGAGGCGGTGGTGGAGGCGGGTGCGCGAGTCCTGATCTTGGGCGCGCCGGGAACGGGCAAGACGCAGCTTTTCCGCGCCATGGCAGGCCTTTGGCCATGGGGCACGGGCAGTATTACTCGACCGCGCGGCGAGCAGATTTTCTACTTGCCGCGTGGCACACCTTATTTGCCGCGTGGGACCTTAAGGGAGGTCCTCGCTTATCCCTTGAAGGCGAATAGTTTCGACGCCGAGGCCTTTACCCGCGCGCTGTTTCGCCTGGGACTGGAACGCCTTGCGCCGCTGCTAGACCAGACCCGACGTTGGGACCGCGAATTGAGCCAGGATGAGCAGCTGTGCCTGGTATTCGCACGCATGTTGATCCAGAGGCCGCAGTGGGTGCTCATCGATGGCACATTAGGTTCACTCGACGATGATGTGCTCGCGCTGGTCATCGATGTTTTTACCAACGAACTGGAGCGGACCGCGATCATTCACATCGGCGGCCCTGGAGAGGCGCACGCACTTTTTTCCCGGACTTTGCACCTGATCAAAGCGCCGCGGGCGGCGGTCCCATGAACGGCACGTGTATGCGCGTCGTAGAGCGGACCCTGCTGAAGGGCGCCGAGAGCCTGTTATTGTTCTTGTTGCTAGCGACACTGGTGCGGGGCGCGACCGAATTTGATTTTCGGGCGCCCGCAAGGCCATCGGATCCAGCGGCAGCGGCGATCATGAGCGATTTGGCAGCGCGTCTCATTCCGGTCTACCAGGACTCTGATCCTGAGCGGTATCTTGCGAACTTGTCCGCGCTGCAAATAGCCGTCGGCGACTACGCCGCAGCGGATATATCCAGACAGGCGCTGCGCGAGCGACGGCGCAAAACTGATTTTGGTCATCCTGTCAGCCGGGCATTGATCTACGACATTTACGCGCATGCGAAGGCTACGGAAGGACGAAACCGCATCACCTTTGCCGAAGCCTTTACCACCGCGTTCCGCGAATCGATTCGCCGACTCGACGATCACGATGCCTATGTGGTTACGCAGTGGTTGGGCACCTCTCCTGACCTTTATCAGGAGGCGCTGCAAAAGGCACTGGACAGGCAGCGCACGCAGGACAGCATTGACGAAGCAGAAGCGGTGGAACTGATATGGAAATATGATTGGTATGACGCCTATCGGAACTTTGGTTCCCTGGTGGTCTTGCTCAACGCAGAAGAAGATCATCGGCGCTATGCCAACAGCGAAGTTGAAATCCCAACTCGCCGCGGGGCTACCATCTCAGCGGTGCTGATTCGCCCTAACACCCTTGACCAGCCGCTACCGACGCTGCTCGAGTTCAGGCTCGACGATCTGCAGAGCTACGCGAAAGATTGCGCGGCCCACGGTTTTGTGGGCGTGGTTGCCTACGTCCGCGGCAAGGAGGACTCACAGGCAATCATTCCCTTCGAGCGGGAGGGCGAGGATGCACGTGCCGTCATCGATTGGATCGCCAAGCAACCGTGGAGCGATGGCCGAGTCGGGATATATGGCGAAGGTTATGGCGGCTATATGGCTTGGGCCGCGGCCAAAGGCCGCCCCCACCCCCTTAAAGCCATCGCTACCTCCGTGTCGATGGCGCCGGGCGTTAACGTGCCCATGGAGGGAAATATATTTCAGAACTGGTCTTACAGATGGTCGCTAGAGATGGCGTCTTCCGCGCCATCCACGCAAGGCGATGATGACGTAGCCAAACTGCGCGCGCTCGACGAGAAATGGTACCGCAGCGGTCGAGGTTACCGCGATATGGGGCGTATCTACGGCAAGCACAACCCGCTCTTCATTCGCTGGCTGAATCACCCGAGTTATGATCGCTTTTGGCAGCGGTTGGTCCCTTATCGGCAGCAGTTCGCTCGCATCGACATCCCGGTTCTTACGATGACGGGATACTTTGCGGCCAGCGAGCCTGGAGACCTTTACTTTTTCACTGAGCATCATCGCTACAATCCGCAGGCCGATCATAAATTGCTGATAGGCCCGTACGACGATGCCATGATGCAGCGCGGACTGTCGACGAACATCCATGGCTACCAAGTCGATGCGGCCGCGCTGGTGGATTATCGCGAGTTGCGCATTCAGTGGTTTGAGCATGTGTTTAAGGGCGCCGCCACGCCAGCGTTAGTTGCGAATAACGTCAATTACCAGACTATGGGCGCGAACAGCTGGCAGCACGCGGACTCACTCGATGCCATGGCAGTGAAGCCGATGCGATTTTATCTCGATGCGGTTGCGGGCGAAGTGAACCATCGACTTTCTTTGGCACAGCGGAAAAAGGGGAATGACGCGTTCGTGCTGCAGACGGTAAGTCTCACGGACCGCAAGGATGCGGCGTGGACGCCATCTGCGGATTTCATCAGCAAAAGCTTAGCGCCCCGTCACGGTGCGATATTTGTCAGCAATCCAATTGCCAAAACGACAGAATTTAATGGATTATTCTCGGGTCGACTCGACTTCACCGTGAATAAGATGGATGTCGACCTGAGTGTCACGATATACGAGCTCCTGCCCAGCGGCGACTACATTCGCTTGTTCAGTCCGACCTTCGAATTCCGCGCGAGTTACACAAAGGACCGCGCGCATCGGCACCTTCTCAGGGCAGGCGAACGCCAGGAATTAGCATTCAAAAGCGAGCGAATGACCAGCCGCCAGTTGCTGCCGGGGAGCCGGTTGGTGCTGGTGCTTGGGATCAATAAGCGGCCGGACCGCGAGATCAACTATGGCACGGGAGGGGACGTGAGCGAGGAATCGATCGCCGATGGCAAGGTCCCACTGAGGGTGCGTTGGTACAACGATAGCTACGTCGATATCCCGGTGCGCATCAAAGAATGATGAAAAAAATGTGCGTTTTATTATTTTCCCGGGCCAAGGCACCGTATCAGGGACATCGCGGCGGCTGGATTGAGCGCTTTGTGACCGCTGATGACGTACAGGTAGACGTCTCGAGGCGTGCCGTCGGGGAGGGGCGCTGAAATGCGGTGGAGCCCTTCGGGGCAGGCGCCTGAAGCCCACGCGCGCGCCCGTTCGCTCCATACTTTCAGTAGCGTGTTCGGATAACCTGATTCCTCGGTCGGCGTGGTTCCCATGAGGCGAGCGTAGATGAAGGGCGCCGTGACATCGGCGATTTGCGGATATGCGGAATCACCCGCTATTACGACGCCGACACTATATTCGCGGATCAGCGCGACAAAATCCGGCGTGCGGAAGCTCTCGTGTCGAACTTCCACAACATGACGCAAGGCGCGTCCGTCCGCATCGCGCGGCAGCAGCTTCAAGAATGATTCGAAGTCGCCCGGTTCGAACTTTTTGGTAGGCAGGAATTGCCAGTTGATGGGGCCTAGCTTATTTTTAAGTTCAGTCACGCCGCTTGCGAAAAATCGCTTTATGCTGGTCCCGGCCTCGGCAAGCACCTTGCGATTCATTGCGTAGCGCGGGGCCTTGACGGAAAAGACGAAGTCATCTGGCGTTTCATCGTGCCATTTGGCAAAACTCGACGGCTTCTGAGATCCATAGTAGGTGCCGTTGATCTCGATGGATGTGAGCTGGCGGCTGGCGTATTCGAGTTCGCGCTTTTGCACAAGGTCGCTCGGATAAAACAGTCCGCGCCACGGCTCATAAGTCCAGCCACCGACGCCGATTCGAATCGCGCCCATCGGATGGCTCGACATCGAAACTATGCCGTCAGCCTGTTGAGGTACGTAAAACTGATTGCGACCGCGTCGAGCGGTGGAATGCTAAACGGCGATTCTTGCTCGACATAAAATTCTCGCACGCCCGCGCCATACGCGGCAGCGAGCACGGTCTTCCAGTCGATCATGCCCCGGCCGACCTCGCACGGGTCCTGTTGCAGGCGGAAATTCGGGTGAGTGCTGGCTTTGACGTCCTTCACATGCATGGCCGTGAACCGTTTCGGATATTTTTTCAGCAACGCCCCCGGATCGGCGCCGGCCGCAACCACCCAGCCCGCATCCATTTGGAAACTCACCAGAGCGGGATCGGTTCCTTGCAGCAGCAGATCGAATCCTGTGCTACCCGTAAGTGGGGTAAATTCGAAGTTGTGATTGTGATAGGCAAGGTGAAGACCCAAGCGATTGAGCGCCGCACCTTTCAAGTTTAGGAAATCTGCATTCGCTTTCCAATCCTCCGCAGTCATCGCAGAGACAATGCGCGCCAGACTGTCTCCGGACGATTCGCCCGGTGCCGGCTCGAGTGGAAATCGCTCGGGAATATTAATCATGGGACATACCAGGGTATAGATGCCGATGGTGTGGCATTGATCGGCAAGGAGTGCCAGATCACCACTGAGGCTTGCCTCGGCACCGGACGAGCGTGCGGGAACGTGCGCCGAGGGACATCGCAATCCGGCGTGATCAAGGGCTTTACGCCAGTCCTGGGGGCTACGATCCTGCAGTCCGGCGAGTTCCACGGTCTGATAGCCAATGTGGGAAATCGCATTCAAGGTAGCGTCGAAGTCTTTTTCAAGATCCTCGCGCACCGTGTAGAGCTGCAGCCCCAGCGCAAGCCCTGTTCGCTCAAAGAATGCTCGCGCCTGCGCGGCGCGAATACATTTGCCGGCCAAAAGGCCGGCCCCTGCGGCTAGAAAACTTCGACGCGACAAAGCAGACATTTGAACGACTCCGCCCGCAGTTAAGAAGTGGAATGTACATCAAAGGACCAGATGGATTGTGGGCCGCTAATTCGACGTCGCACGCGAGCGCTGTGACCGACTCGATCAGAGCTAGAAAAACTCAATTAAATCAATTGACTGCGACAGCAAATCGAAGCAAACGATATGTTGGGCCGCTGGCCGTCTACTATTTAGCTGGCGCAACTTACGCCGTTGGGCCGGGTCCCAACGATCCCCCAGGGTGCCGGGTTCGCGGGGCGCAGTTGCCTTCTTGAGCGCAAAGGTTTGATGCATGCTGACAGCCGAACAACGTAGGGAAAAACTCAAGACGGTCGTCCGCGTTGCGAGCGGAAATTTTCTCGAAATGTATGATTTCATGGTGTTCGGCTATTTCAGTGCCGCCATCGGTCGCGCCTATTTTCCCGCCGGCAGCGAATTTGCCTCGTTGATGTTTTCACTCACGACATTCGCAGTGGGTTTCATGATGCGCCCGCTCGGCGCGATCTTTCTGGGGGCGTACATCGATAGCATCGGACGGCGCAAGGGTCTGCTCGTGACTCTGTCTTTGATGTCGATCGGAACTCTGATAATTGCCCTGGCCCCGGGTTACGAGAGGATCGGACTTTTCGCGCCCATTATTGTGGTCTTAGGAAGGCTGTGCCAGGGATTCTCGGCGGGTGTCGAGTTAGGAGGTGTCTCGGTTTACCTC
>JANYAD010000186.1 GCA_025355165.1 Gammaproteobacteria bacterium
TCGATGCGCGAGCCGCTCGGAAAGAGCAATTGCCCACCTGATAGCACCGCAGAGTCCTCGCTTAACCCATTCCAGCTAAAGTTAAGGCCAAGCTGCAGTCCTTGAATGGGGCGCGCGGTCACCGCAAAATCCACGCCCACACCGCTTGCCGATTGTCCGTTCACATTTGCCACGATATAGGCCGTGCTGCCCGCAACTGGGATGCCCAGAGTCTGCTGGATGTCTTTCCACTTCATGTAATAAAGAGCCGCATCAAAGCTCAGTCGGTGATCGAACAAGTCGCTCTTGGCGCCGATTTCGTAGTTGCTGAGCTTGTCGGGCTTCACGGGCGCGAAGGCGGGTGCTACCAGCAGTACGAGTTCGCTCTGCGGGAAGCCGCTGCGAAACCCTTGCGAGTACGAAGCGTACATAGTGTAGTCGTGAGTGGGAAACCAACTGAGCACCACCCGCGGCGTCAAAGCGTGGAACGGGGTGGACGACTTCAGCAGCGGCGTGCCCGCCGGCTCCCCGAAAAGAAGCAGCTGCTCGAGGCCCACATCGTCGTGGAAGTAACGGGCGCCCACGGCAAGCTCCAATTGGTTGTTCATAAAGCGGCGTCCCAGTTCACCAAAAATAGCGGCGGAACGTGAGGTGTCGGCTTCCGAGACCGGCCCTGGTATCAGATTGCCCAGCGTTTGATAGAAGCTATCGCGCGCATCACGATAAAAAGCACCCGCCGACCAGCGCCATGGGCCCTCGAGCTTTGAATTAAGATTGAGCTCTTCGCTGAACACTCTGGACACCAGGCGAGTGGTGAGGGGCGGCAGAGCGACGCCCGGATCAATGTCCAACGAGCCGTCGTTGACGTAGGTGAAATAGCTGCTGGCGCTCGACACGGTAAACCAGGGCAGTTGATAATCCAGCTTCATGTCATAGGCGCTGAAACGCGACTCGATGGGCTGATTCTGGGTCGAGGCTGAATAGTCATGGCTCGCCAAGGGTGGCGCCCCGAAATTCGCTTCCTCGTGCGTCGCGCCAAGCTTGATGCTGAGATCATCTGTCGGCTGAGCACTGACCTTCAGGCGCACGTTCTTGATATCGCCGTCGTTGGTGTTGTTCTTCAGCGCGCTGTCGATCCAGCCACTTTCGTGTTCATCGCCGGCAACCAAACGAACCGCAAGCTTGCCCTCAATGACAGGCATGTTAACGGCGGCATCTTCACGCCAGTTTCCCCCGCCACTCTCGGTGGAGGACACGCTGCTGCGTGCTTTGAAGTCGAAATCTTTCAGGTCCGCATCGTTAGTCAGTACGCGCACCACGCCATTCAGTGCGCTCGCTCCATAGAGGGTACCCTGAGGGCCGCGCAGCACTTCGATGCGATTTAAGTCATATGAGTCTGCGTCTGGCTCGATTGCCGACCGCACGAGTCCAAAGGGAACCGAATCGAGGTAATAGCCGATGGGACTTGGTCCGGCAAATAGTGCGCCGCCGGCTGTAACGCCGCGAATCGTCAGCTTCGTCTCCCCGCCTTGGCCGTTAATGTTGACGGCAACGCCGGGAATCAAGCCAAGCGCGTCCGATACGCTTTGGATGCTCGATCTATCCAGATCAGCACCGCCCGTTACGGATAGGGAGATCGGCACATCTTGGATTCGCTGCTCGCGCTTTTGCGCGGTGACAATGATCTCATCTAGCGGCGCCGCTTCGGGTGTCCCCTCAGCCGACGGAACCGCAGCGGGCACTGCGGTAGAGAACAGGAGGAGCAGCGAGACAGGCAGCCATGTCCCGGAACCAAATAACGGTATATTCACTTTCATCCCCTTTTTTTCCATCCCAGACAGAGATAGTGAGAGCGCTTGAAAGTACATCTGCCTTGTGCACCTCGTCAATTTCAAAAAAGCACATGACGGGAGAAAATCGGCCAGCGTCTCTCAGGGGCTCAGAATATAGACACGGTGCGAAACTAAGGTAAATACAAGGCTATACGTTCGCGCATTCGGATGCGCAGCGTACGCTGCACTCATAATAAGAGCGCACTTGCATGTTTGCGACTCGCACATGCAACAATCGTAATTCCCCAAAAGAGGCTACTGCATTAGTGTCGGGAGTTAGTCAGACATTCCAGCGGCGCGCGACCGATGTGGCCTTAAACATGGAAGAGCTTGTGACAGCATGATCGACTCGAGCGTATCCATTCTGCGGCACTTGGTTGCCTTCGATACCACGTCCCGGCACTCAAACCTTGCGTTGATTGAATGGGTTGCAGATTACCTCAAAAGCCATGGTGCGCGCGTCGAGCTTATCTACAATGAGCCCAGAAACAAGGCCAACCTGCTCGGAGGCATCGGGCCCGAGCGAGAGGGCGGCATCGTTTTGTCCGGCCATACGGATGTGGTTCCGGTCGACGGCCAGGAATGGAACAGTGACCCATTCGTACTCGTTGAACGTGACGGTCGCCTCTACGGGCGCGGCAGCTCAGATATGAAGGGTTTCATCGCAAGCAGCTTGGCGGCGCTGCAGCATTGGCAAGGCATGACGCTTCGCCGGCCTCTCTATTTTGCATTTTCGTACGACGAGGAAGTGGGTTGTTTTGGCGCGCACTCCTTGGTAGCGCTCATCACCGGCAGCCTCCCCCGCCCTGCATTCGCCATCATTGGCGAGCCCACCGACATGAGAATTGGCGTGGCACACAACGGCGTGACCGGATCGCACACGAGTTTCCGCGGAGTCGCCGCACATGCGAGCGATCCCTCGCGCGGGGTTAACGCGATCGATGCGGCAGCGGCCTTTGTGCGATTCCTGCGCGATGTGGCTCAGCTGCCGCAGATCACTGCCCATGGCTGCACGCTCAATGTCGGGCGAATCGCGGGCGGGGCGGCCACCAACATCGTCGCCGAGCGCTGCAGCGTACGTTGGGAATATCGCACGTCGAGAAAACAAGACGCTGCGCTGATACAAAAAGCGGTTGCTGATTACCTCGAGCGCGACACCTCTGTAGGCCTTCTAATCGCGAGCGAAATCGAACTTGATGTGCCGCAATTTAGCACCCATTTTAGCGATCAAGCGATGCGCGTATTGACCGGATTCGGCGCTAAGCTGCCCCTGACCACGCTTCCGTTCGGCAGCGAAGCAGGAATATTCGAACGCAGCAACATCCCTTCTGTCGTCTGCGGGCCCGGATCCATTGATCAAGCTCATAGGCCGGATGAGTGGATTGCATGCGCGGCGCTCGAGGAGGCAGCGCAATTCATGTCAAAAGTCGGCGCATGGGCTTCGCAGCCTGAGCCAGATTGAACCGTGACGATCCCTCTCAGCGCGTGAAGCAGGCTCGGCCGCGCCATGTGCTGCTGGCGGTCAGCGCAGGCAGCATGCTCGAATGGTACGACTTCGCGGTCTACGGCTTTCTAACTCCGATAATCGCCACCATCATGTTCCCCGCCGGCGATGCGACAGTTTCGCTGCTGCTATCTGTAGGCGTCTTTGGGGTTGGATTCTTAACGAGACCGCTGGGCGCGTTCGTATTTGGCGCTTTGGCGGATCGCAAAGGCCGAAAATTCACGTTGCTGGTGACCTTCGGCCTGATGGGAGCAGCGACGCTCGCGATCGGCCTGATCCCCTCATTCGCCGCCATCGGAGTGGCGGCGCCGCTACTAGTGGTGTTCGCGCGATTGCTGCAGGGGCTGGCGGCAGGCGGTGCGATGGGAGGCGCTACTGCGATGCTGACCGAGCATGCACCCAGCGGGCGGGCCGGCTATTTCGCGAGCTGGCAAGCGGCGGGTCAGGCCGGTGCTTTGCTACTCGGTGCGTTGGCAGCCGCCACGGTCTCGGGGTTCGTCTCGCCCGAGCACCTGTATGCCTGGGGTTGGCGCGTGCCATTCTTCGCCAGTGTCGTGATCGTTCCCCTGGCACTACATGTCCGCAGGTTCGTTGAGGATCCGCAGGTGTATGCACGTCAGGATAGCGCCGCCTCATCGCCGTTGAGGCTTCTATGGCAGACCCACACCGCGCCCCTTGCGCTCGGGTTCGGCATCACCATCATTTGGACCGTATCGACTTATTTCTTTTTTGTCTACGTGCCCTTGTACGCGCACACAATGCTTAAGCTTCCGATGAGTACCACCTTGTTCAGCAACAGTGTAGCCCTGGCATGTATGCTGGTTGTTGCGCCTGTGGCCGGTCATCTGTCGGACCGTTTCGGACGATTCACTCCCATGATCGCTGCGGCTTGCGGCATTGTGCTGCTGATCTTCCCGAGCTTCTCCTTCCTGTCGAGTCATCCTCGTACCGCTGTTTTAGCGGCGTTTCAAATAGGGTCCGCCATCCTTGCAGGAATGTTCGTCGGGCCTGCTCCTGCCGCGATCGCCGAATTGTTTCCGATCGGCATCCGTTCCTCGGGAGTGGGCATCGCCTATAACCTTTCCGTGACGCTGTTCGGCGGGTTCGCTCCCCTCATCGCCACCAGCTTGATCGCCAGTACGGGTAATCCGCTTTCCCCGACTTGGTATGTGATGTTTGCCTGCGGCTTGAGCTTGTTGGCGCTTCTGCTCACGCGCCGAACCAGGCCACTCGATCTCTGTTGAATCTATCGCGTAAAAACTTGAGCAGTATTTTGGTGCGGTGAGATTTGTTCGATATTGGTCGCGAAACCAGCCAGAGATTTAGTGAGCAGCCTGTCGGCAGCGGTAGCGCTACTAAATCGGGCGCCGCACGCTTGTAAAAATTGGGCAAAAGGCCGATTCCCATTCCACTGCGAATCGCCGCCAAATAAACGGATGCCGAATCCACGCGCAGTTGGATACGGCGCACGGGTGTCACACCCTTGGTCCACCAAGCTAGATCCGCGCAGACGTGATACGGCACGTAATCCACGAATTGGTGTTGGTCAAGCTCGGCCAGCATTCGCGGCCGGCCGAATCTCTCCTCATAGGACTTTGAGATGAACAGGGAGTGTTCGATTTTCACAATTTTGGAGGCCACCAAGCGCGGGTTCTTCGGCCTCTCAATAAACACAGCAAGGTCCGCTTTGAGGGAAAAAAGGTCCAGACCCTCGCGATCAGTGACTAAATCAATACTCACCCCGGGGTGCGAACGGCAGAAGTCCGCCAGGACCTGAACTAGCCACAGGTAGCCAACACCTTCTGTCGCTAACACACGCACCGTACCCGTTAGACGTGAATCGAAGGCGAGCAGGCTGGACTCGATTTCGTTGGCAGCCTCCTCCATCATGATTGCCTTGTCGTAGAGAATCTTTCCGGCGGGGGTCAGTCGCATGCCTGTCGCATGACGCTCGAAGATTTTGGTTCCAAGGTAAGCCTCGAAACGTGCTACTCGCCGACCGACGGTCGATTGATTCGTAGCCAACGCGGTTGCGGCTGAGTGAAAGCTACCGAGCTTGGCCGTGGCGATGATGTATTGGATGTCGCTCCAGTTATTGAGTCGAGATTTCGCGCCCACGTCACTCTCGGTCGGTTGTTAACCGGATTGGTTCGGTGTTTCTAAATACAATTCACCTGATAGCGACATTCTGCTTCGCAGCTAACCCAAGTCAAGCGGCCCCCAAAGGGTCTAGTCGTTCTGTCGCCCTAGTCGCGCCAAAATGGTGCAGCGTACGCAAAGGTTCGACCCCAGGATCCACATTTTAGCGACCCTGAGGTTCCCAATCTGTCGCGCTACTGCGCAAATCGCGCTACGGCGCGGACGCGCGGCGTGATCTACGGACGAACTGTTGGTGTAGCTTGGGGTATTGCTAAAGTTGACGAAAGAGGAACGCGCGCGGGCAGCGTAAGGCGCGCTTGGACTCTGTTGAGACGAGCAGCGACGCAAGATTCGCATAGATCACCGTTGTAGGAAGTGCCTGGCGGGAAGCAGGTGTTAGTTCGCATTTATTACGCGCGGCAATACTCGGAAGTGTGATAGTCCTCCCAACTCCGATTGTTCGCATTCTACATAATTCGATACGTTCGTTGGCCCATTTAAAGGCTGCTGCGCTTGCGACGGGAGCCTCTCGCTGACGAGCCGGCATCCGGGCTCCTTTTTAATAGGGCGTTGTACATGTCTGCTGTGCTGAACCTGAAGACAAGACGAGGCTTGCGATCGTCGCGACTTCCAACCCAACATCTGGAAACGGTGCTTGCGCGCGTTACCGACGCGGTGGTCGCTGTCGATATATCGAACAACGTAACTTACATGAACGATGCGGCGAAACTGCTCTTCGCCTATGGCCAGAAGAACCCCACTGCAGTTAGCTTGACCCATCTGCTTGCCCCGGTGGAGGTAGTAAGCGAGGTTCCAGTTGCCGACCTGGTCGACGCCGCCATCCAGCGCGACTTTGCTTGGGCACCGCGCCGGGTCGTGTTGGCTGGGGAGCGCTGCGGCCCGGCGGTCACCGAGTATTCTATCGAGGTCCTGCGAAACGCCGGCGCGATCAGTGGTGCAGTCATCATCTTTAGCGACATCACGCATCGACTGGCAGCCGAGCGCGCCTTAAGAGACAGCGAAGCTGCACTTCTTAAGAACGCAGAGGCCATGTTTCAAGAGAAGGAACGTTCAGCGGTTACCCTCAACTCAATCGGGGATGCGGTAATCAGCACGGATTTTCGCGGTCGCGTCTCATTTATCAACCGCGCGGCGGAAGCCATCACGGGATGGTCCCAGGCTGAAGCCGCGGGGCACCTTATCGATGAGATTTTCATCCTGTTAAATGCTGAGTCGCAGGAATATATCGCCTGCCCCACCATTTCCGCTGTCATCGAGAATCGAAAAGTCGCCGTCGCCACGCCGTGCATCGTGACGCGCCGTGACGCGACTCAGGTTGCGGTAGAAGTGTCGGCATCGCCCATTCACGATACAGAAGGGGCCGTGCTCGGTGCCGTAATGGTCGCGCACGATGTCACCGCCGCACGCGACCTCACAGCCAAGCTTGCGCGTCTAGCACTTCACGACAATCTCACGGGTCTTCCCAACCGAGCTTTGTTTACTGATCGGCTCGAGGCGGCGGTGCTGCGAGCGAGGCGAACCCAGTCTTGCGCGGCCGTGCTATTTATTGACCTAGACCGTTTTAAACCGGTAAATGATTCACTGGGACACGCCGTAGGCGATCAATTGCTCATAGCGGTTGCAAAGCGGCTGCTCGGCGGGGTGAGAAGTTCGGACACGGTGTGTCGTTACGGGGGTGACGAGTTCGTTATCTTATTGGCGGAGATCGCGCATCCACAAGACGCCTGTCTTTACGCGGCGAAACTTCAAAACGCCTTCAAGACTCCTTTTGATGTCTGCGGCAATCAGCTGTCGCTTTCGGCGAGCATCGGCGTCGCTTGTTTTCCTCAGAGCACTGCCGATGCAAATGAATTAGTACAGTGCGCTGATACGGCAATGTATGAATCTAAACTGACCGGGCGCAACAGCTATCGATTATTTTCCACCAAGTCGTAGAGGAAAGTGCACTTTTGAGGCTGTTATGAGCGTCAACGGCGGGGACATCGGTGATGACGCGACGCCGCACACATCGGACGCAATTAGCTCAGAAACCTATAATGCCAATGCTGACAGGTGAAGCTTAGTCACAAATCGATACCAAGCTGCCCCACCGATAACCGCAACGACTGGGGATCGCTGAAAACTCGAAAGGCACCTGCTTGGTAGAGCTCCGACTCTGAGTATCCGCCGCAGGTTAAACCGATTGCTTGCATGCCCGCGCGGCGCGCGGCTAAAACATCCCAGATGGCATCTCCCACCACGAAACAAAGGGACGGATCGCTGTGAAGTCTTTTGGCGCATTCTAGAAAAATATCAGGCTCCGGCTTCGCGCGCTGGCTCACCGACCCGTCCACAACAGTATCCCCCCGGAGCACCCCGATGGCCTTGAGCGATGCCGCGGCTTCAGCCAGCTTGCCGGAGGTAGCTATTCCCCAGGGCACATGCGCACGGCGCAATGCCTTCAAGAATGAAGGGGCGCCGCTCGTTGGCATCGGATGCCGGTTGAGTTTGCGAAGCATGCGTGCATGATGCTGTTCGGCTCGTCCCATGGCCTTGACAGTCAATTTCACCCCGGCATCCCGCGCGCTCTCCTTCATCAAGAGAGAGCCGTCCATGCCGATTCGCCTATGGACTTTAGCGCAAGCCGCCTCGATACCCTCGCCGGCAAGCGCCTGTTGCCACGCCAATACATGTGCATACACACTGTCTACCAGCGTCCCATCCAAATCAAAAATGAGTGCGGTACTCACATTGGACTCCCATTTGGCCCTGTTGATTGGCGAAGACTTACCATACACCGACGAGACTCACCGGTTGGCCACAGAATGACCGGAATCGCCAAGGGCAACCGCCCCGTCTCAGCGGGATGCCTTCCTCGCCAGCACTTGGGCCTCTTTAATGAGGCGACGCCCGCTCGAGGGGCCGCGTATCTTTAAGACCCTAAATTCCTTGCCGATCATTCGATGGTAGTTGACGAAAAACTCTTCAAGTTCCCTGCAGAATATCTTACCCATATCGGCAATTTTTTTGACACTGGCAAAGCTGTGGTTTTCGCGCTCGATAGCGATAATGCGATCGTTTCGATTTTTTTTTCCTTTCCTTTCAATCTGCTCGCCCTCGATCACACCAATGACGCGGCACTGCAAGCGGCAACCGACAAAGGCCGGTTCATCCATGAGCACCAGCACGTCGAGCGGATCCCCATCGCCCCCAAGAGTTGAGGGGACAAAGCCGAAGTCATACGGAAATGCCATCCCGGAGGGTAGTACTTGCTTGAGGTCGAAAATGCGTGCCTCCTCATCGAAGGCATACTTGTTACGACTTCCCTTCGGTGTCTCAATGATCACCGTGACCTCGTCCGACTCAGGCTCGAACGCGGGTAACATCGTCGGATTGGCCAAGCTGCCGGTGCTCTTTTTCCTCGCCATCGCTATCAGTCCTGCTTTTTCTATTGAAGGTGATCGCCACGCTGGCGCTTGGGAGTGGATTTACGCCGCTTTGTGCCGAGGTATCAAGTTAGTAGGACATGATTTATGTGCCAGATTAGTCCGACGTCCACTGGCGGCAACGGGCTCTTATGCGCGCTAGTACGAACCGAGATTATCCTTCGCACGCCAACCGCATCGGGGCGAAGCTTTTCCCCGAAAGCGAACCAGTTACAACCTCTACAGGAGAATTTTTATGAACTATCGATCCGTGGTTTTGTTTCCGGTACTAGTTATTGCGGGCGCGGCAGTTTCGTTGGCGCAAGCCCCGTCAACGACAGCACCGCCGGCCGGAACAGCGATGCGAGGCACGATGTCCATGATGAGTCCACAAGATTTTGTGACCAAGGCGGGGACTGATGGAATGACTGAAGTGCAGCTGGGGCAATTGGTGGCCAAGCAAGGTCACAGCACTGATGTGACGCAGTTTGCTCAGCAGATGGTTAGCGATCACGGCAAAGCGAACGCGGAGTTGACGGCGCTCGCGAAGCGCAAGAACCTCACTGTACCGACCGCCCTGGACTCGGAGCATCAAGCCATGCTGCAGATGTTGAGCGCGAAGTCCGGGGCAGCGCTCGATGGGGCATACGCAAGTGAAATGGTGAGTATGCACGACAAGGCGATAGCGCTATTCACGCGCGCCAGCACCTCATCGGATGCCGACATTGCGGAATTCGCGAAGAAAACCCTTCCCACGCTTCAAATGCACAAACAGATGGCGCAGAAACTGGCTGCCAAGTCCGGCGGTCAGTAACCTTGGCACCTCGTGCGTCCGGCACGAGGTTATAGGCTAAGACGCATGGCCAATAACACGATCAAAAAGGAATCGCTGGAAGAGGAAGTCGATCATATTATTGAGGA
>JANYAD010000219.1 GCA_025355165.1 Gammaproteobacteria bacterium
GGGCCGTGTGCTGATTATCGGCGATTTCGACGCCGACGGTGCGACCAGCACGGCGGTGGTGGTGCGCGCACTGCGCGCCATGCACTTCGCTCATGTCGACTTCTTGGTGCCGAATCGGTTTCACTTTGGTTACGGCCTAACACCGGAAATTGTCGCACTGGCCGCGCAGCGCTCGCCGACTTTGATAGTTACGGTGGATAACGGCGTATCGAGCGTAGCGGGCGTCGAGGCGGCCCGCGCGCTGGGCATTCCCGTGCTCGTGACCGACCACCATCTGCCCGGGGCGCTCTTGCCGCGAGCTGATGTGATCATCAATCCAAACCTGCCCGGCAGCCGATTTGCCAGTCCCGCCCTGGCCGGCGTCGGCGTCGCATTTTATCTAATGGCTGCTTTAGGCCGGGCGCTGGGCGAGGAATTCCCGGTAGCGCAGTTGCTGGACCTGGTGGCTCTCGGCACGGTGGCGGATATGGTGCCGCTCGATCGCAACAATCGAATATTGGTTTCGCAAGGCATCAAGCGCATACGCGCGGGGCGCTGCGTGGCCGGCATTCGCGCCCTGCTCGAAAGCGCGGGACGCCGACCGGAGCAGTTATCAGCGGCCGATCTCGGTTTTGCGGTGGCGCCTCGCTTGAATGCCGCAGGACGCCTCACGGACATGAGCGTCGGCATCGCCTGCTTGTTGACCGACGAGCCTGAGCAAGCTCAAACCCTGGCCGGTGTGCTGGCAAAGCTCAATGAGGAGCGGCGTGAGATCGAACAGCGGATGCAAATCGAAGCGGTGGAACTCACCGACCGTTTAGGGCACGGCGAGCTTCACGAATCGCTCGGAGTCTGTTTGTTCGATGAAAGCTGGCATCAAGGCGTCGTCGGCCTGGTCGCCGGCAGGATTAAGGACCGATTGCATCGTCCGGTCATTGCCTTTGCGCGCGCGGCCGATGGCTTGCTGCGCGGTTCGGCGCGCTCGGTCACGGGCGTGCACATTCGAGATGCGCTCGACAGCATCGCCGCGCGCTGCCCCTTGCTGATCGACAAATTCGGCGGGCATGCCCTGGCCGCAGGATTGACCTTGAAAGAGGAAAACCTAGCCGACTTCAGCGCTGCTTTTGCCTCCGAAATCGGTCTGCGTATCGATCGGGAATCCCTGTCGGGCGTCATTTACTCCGATGGCGCCCTGAGCGCCAACGAACTGTGCCTGGACACGGCGCAGGCACTGCGCAGCGCGGGGCCTTGGGGTCAAGGTTTTCCAGAGCCAGTGTTCGACGGGCAGTTCAAGATCCTCGATGCCAGAATTGTCGGCGGCAAACACATGAAGCTGCGCCTCGCTGCGCCACGCGAGCAAAGGGAGCCCCTCGATGCAATCGCTTTCGGCTACGTGGGCGGTCCATCCGAGCAAGCAGGCGTAGGGTGCGGGGCGAGCATTCAATTGGCCTACCGATTGGAGATCAATGAATACCGCGGCAGCGAGCGGGTGCAGCTGAACTGCCAACAGCTCAAGCTTGGATAAGCAGTGTGCTAGGATTCGCGGCCATGGAAATCAATCAAATCAAACGATTCATCAAAGATCTCGAGGAACGCACCGATTCCTTGAGGAGGTATCTTTGATTACGACAGCAAGCACGAGCGCCTCCAAGAGGTAACACGCGAGTTGGAGCAGCCCGGCATCTGGGATACACCGGACCGCGCGCAGGAACTCGGCAAGGAGCGGGCGAAACTCGAACAGGTCGTCGCCAGCTTGGACCGCCTGACGCGCAGCTTGAGCGATGCGTCCGAGTTGATCGACCTGGCCGCAGAGGAGTCTGACACCTCAGCCGCTGCCGGCATCGAGGCCGACGTCAACCGATCGGCCGCCGAGGTGGAAGGGCTCGAGTTCCAGCGCATGTTTCCGGGAAAGATGGATTCGCACAGCGCCTTTTTGGATATTCAGGCCGGGGCGGGCGGCACCGAAGCCCAGGACTGGGCGGCCATGCTGCTGCGCATGTACTTGAAATGGGCCGATGCGCATGGCATCAAGCATGAAATCATCGATCAGAGCGACGGCGAAGTCGCGGGCATCAAAGGCGCGACCATCAATATGATCGGCGACTACGCCTACGGCTGGCTGCGTACGGAGACCGGAGTGCACCGTCTGGTTCGAAAATCACCGTTTGATTCGGGCAACCGGCGGCATACCTCCTTTGCATCCGTCTTCGTGTCTCCGGAAGTGGATGATGACATCGACATCGAAATCAATCCGGCTGACCTGCGCACCGATGTGTACCGCTCCAGCGGCGCGGGCGGGCAGCACGTCAACAAGACCGAATCGGCGGTTCGCATTACGCACATGCCCAGCGGCATCGTGGTGGCCTGCCAGGGCGAGCGCAGTCAGCACAAGAACCGTTCGACCGCCATGAAAATGCTCAAGGCCAAGCTCTACGAATTGGAGTTCAACAAGCGCAATGCCGCTGCCAAGGTGCTGGAGGACGCCAAGTCGGATGTCAGTTGGGGCAACCAGATTCGCAGCTACGTGCTGGACCAATCGCGCATCAAGGATTTGCGCACCGGCGTCGAGATCGGCAATACCACGGCGGTGCTCGATGGAGCACTGGATGAATTCATGCAAGCCAGCTTGAAACAGGGGCTGTAGTCTAATCACCATGACCGAGCAAGATGAAAATCATCTAATCAGCGAGCGCCGTGCAAAGCTCGCAAGATTGCGCGAGCGCGGCATCGCCTTTCCGAATGATTTTCGTCGCAACGCTTTGGCGGGCGATCTGCTGAGCGCATACGGCACCAAGTCCGCGGAGGCGCTCGATGCCAGTGCGGTACGCGTGAGCGTCGCGGGGCGGATGCGCGCCAAGCGCGTTATGGGCAAGGCGAGCTTCGCTAAATTGGAGGACAGCACGGGCGCGATCCAGCTGTTCCTCCAGCAAAGCGCCCTGGGTGAGCCTTACGATGAATTCAAGGGATGGGATGTCGGGGATGTGATCGGCGCCGAAGGGGTGTTGTTTCGAACCAAGACCAACGAGCTGTCGGTGCGCGCGGACCGGATCGTCCTGCTGACCAAGTCGCTGCGCCCGCTGCCGGACAAATGGCATGGAATTGCCGACACGGAAATGCGTTATCGGCGCCGCTATGTCGATCTGATCATGAACGAGGAGAGCCGGCGCGTTTTTCAGGTGCGTTCGGCGATCGTGCGCTACTTGCGTGCCTTTTTGGACGCGCGAGGTTTTCTTGAAGTGGAAACCCCCATGCTGCATCCCATTCCGGGCGGCGCGGCGGCGAAGCCGTTCAAGACTCATCACAATGCGCTCGATATCGACATGTATTTGCGCATCGCGCCGGAGCTGTATCTGAAACGTTTGACGGTCGGCGGCTTCGAACGGGTGTACGAGATCAACCGGAATTTCCGCAATGAAGGCGTATCGACGCAGCACAACCCGGAATTCACCATGCTCGAGCTGTACCAGGCCTACGCCGATTACACCGACCTCATGGAGTTGATCGAGACCTTGTTCCAAGGCCTTGCCGATAGCCTCTTAGGCTCGCGTAAATTGCCTTATCAGGGCAACGAGTTCGATTTGTCCAAGCCCTTCGCGCGCATGAGCATTGAGGACATCATTCTGACCAACAACCCGGACCTCGATCCGATGTCGCTGCGCGACGTGGCGTATCTGCGCCGCGTCTGCGATCAGATGAAAATTGCGCATAAAGCGGGCGACGGTCCCGGCAGGCTACAAATCGAGATATTCGAAAAGACCGGGGAACACACCCTCATCCAACCTACCTTTGCCTATGGCTACCCGGCCGAAGTGTCGCCTTTGTCCCGGCGCAATGACAAGGATCCCTTCATCACGGACCGGTGGGAGTTCTTCATTGGCGGCCGCGAGTTAGCGAACGGTTTTTCAGAACTCAATGACGCGGAAGACCAGGCGCAACGCTTCAAAGATCAGGTCGCGCGCAAGGAGGCGGGCGATGAGGAGGCGATGTACTACGACGCGGACTATGTGCGTGCGTTGGAATACGGCATGCCGCCCGCGGCCGGACTTGGTTTAGGGGTGGACCGGCTGGTGATGTTGTATACCAATTCACCCTCGATCCGCGACGTGCTTTTGTTCCCGCACATGCGGCCTGAGTTGTAGTCTCCTAGGGAAGCGGGTAAGGCAGCGGCAGCTCCGTGGCCCGTGCGACAACCGACTGCCCGTCCGTTTCGGGCGTCGATGAGGCACTGGATTCGAGGTTTAGCACCGCGAGCCCTTCGCTGCCCTCGCGCGTTTTGCCGACCTCCACTAGGCGCCCCTGACGCCCGTCAACCGTGCTCACCGGTTGACCGATCGCCCAATCTTGCGCTGGCAAGCTCACGCGGAACAAACGGCGCTTGATGCGCCCCAGATGCTGAGTGCGTGCAATGATTTCCTGACCGGTGTAGCAGCCCTTGGTAAAACTGATGCCGTCCAGCAAATCAAGATTCAGCATTTGCGCCACGAACGCATCACTGGTGGCGGCATAGATTTGCGGTAGCCCCGCGCGGATGTCGGCCAAGCGCCAGGCCTCCTCGACGGACGGTGCTTCGCCCTGCGCGGGACCGATGACCCAACAGCGGCTCGGATCGCGGCCCACCGGTGCTGTCCCGATGCCGTCCCGTTCGTTGTAACCCACGCAGGATGGCACGCCGAATCGACCGGCCACCGTCCAGGAGTCGCTCAGATCCTCGATCTGCACTTTTGCGCGCAGGATAAATTTGCGCAGGCGCTCGAGCGTGGGTGTCAGAATGTCGCGCGGCAGGACGCCAAGTACCCCGCTGGAATGGGGCAGCAGATATATGAGCGCTAGCACTCGGCCTTGCGCACTTGAGTACGCTGCCAGCAGCGCAATGTGTTCGGCGAGCCGCTGCGTGTCGTTTGACAGCTGACCCTGCAGGAACTGAACGGCGTCCGCGCCCGAGAATCGCAGCACGCCTAAATGCGGTAAGCGACCTGAAGTGGGAACTGAGGCCATGGTCATTGACATTAAGATGGGTGCCGTTGGTGCGATGTCAAGCCCCTGCGATTGCACATTTTGTTCCTTTTTTCTGGCAAACTTTCATGTGTGACGCCGACCTTCGAAGATTCATCGCTCCCCCCTGCAGCTGCCGAGCCTAACAAGGTTGCTCCTTCGACCATGCCGCCCGAAGTGGGCGGCCGCAAAGGTCCTGAGCCCACGCGCTACGGGGATTGGGAACTGCGTGGCCGTTGCATCGATTTTTAAATCCGCTGATCGCATTATCCATTAGCTTGGGAACACTGATGCCCGCACGCGTTCGTCCAACATCGCCTCACATACAAGTCTATCGCTGGCAGATCGGCAACACGCTGTCCATTTTGCATCGCGTTACCGGAGCGGCGCTGGCATTCGGTCTGCTGGCTTTGAGCTATTGGCTGATGGCTCTGGCGGCGGGGCCTGGCCCGTATATCACCGCCATGCGATTTTTCCACGGCCCATTCGGCTTAGCCGTGGTGAGCGGCTGGAGCTTTGCATTTTTCTATCATCTGCTGAATGGCGTGCGGCATTTGTTCTGGGATGCTGGCCGAGGCTTCGAGCCAAAGCCGCGCCAGGTGAGCGGCTGGGCCGCGGTGATCGGCGCCCTTGCTCTCACGCTGTTCGCCGCGGCGTGGGTTTGGCCGCGCCTATGAGTTTGCGCAGTCCCTTAAGCCAAGCCTTAGGTCTCGGCTCGGCCCAGGATGGGACGGGGCATTGGTGGGCCCAAAGAGTCACCTCGATTGCTTTGATCCCGCTGACGCTCTGGTTCCTGTTTTCATTGCTGAGCTTGCCGAGCTTCGACTATGACACGGTGCGTACCTGGCTTGCGGTGCCCTTCACCGCGTTTTTGGCGGTGCTGCTGGTTGCGGTGACGAGCTATCACTCGTATCTGGGCACCATCGTGATCGTCGAGGATTATGTGCACACCAGCGGTATGAAAATTTTGAGTCTGATGATGCTGCGGTTTATGTACGTGCTGGCGGGCGGCGCTGGAATATTTGCGATCTTGCGGCTTGTGTTCGGATTCTCCAAACTATGAGCAGCTACAAATTTATTGACCATACTTACGATGTGGTGGTCGTCGGCGCCGGCGGCGCCGGCCTGCGCGCCACCTTCGGGCTGGCCGAGGCGGGCCTCGCCACGGCTTGCTTGAGTAAAGTGTTCCCGACTCGCAGCCATACCGTTGCGGCACAAGGCGGCATCTCGGCCGCGCTCGGGAACATGGGTCCTGATGACTGGCGCTGGCACATGTACGACACGGTGAAAGGCTCGGATTGGCTGGGCGATCAAGATGCCATCGAGTTCATGTGCAAAGAGGCTCCGGCTGCCGTGATCGAACTCGAGCACTACGGCGTACCGTTTTCACGCACCGAGGACGGGCGGATTTACCAGCGGCCATTCGGCGGAATGACCACGCATTTCGGCAAGGGCATAGCACAACGCACCTGCGCAGCGGCCGATCGTACCGGTCATGCCATGCTGCATACTCTGTATCAGCAATCGCTGAAGCATGAGGCGAGTTTCTTCATCGAGTATTTTGCGCTCGATCTCATCATGGAAAATGGTGAATGCCGCGGCGTCATCGCGCTCGACATGGCCGACGGCAGCTTGCATCGCTTTCGGGCGCATATGGTCATATTGGCCACCGGCGGCTACGGCCGGGCCTGGTTCACCTGTACCTCGGCGCACACTTGCACCGGCGACGGCGGTGGGATGGCGCTGCGCGCCGGTCTGCCGTTGGCCATGTCGAGCGCGATGACGCCGCGGCATTCACCATTTTCCATGATGAGATCGAGCGCAAAATACTCGATGAAGAAACTCGCCTCATGC
>JANYAD010000258.1 GCA_025355165.1 Gammaproteobacteria bacterium
TCGGACAACCAACCGAAAAATGGCCGTCCGACGCCATCGAAGATCCGATTCAAAAAAAGCGCGAATCCAAGAGCGGGCAATACCATGCCGAATAACTCAACCGGGACCTTCGAAATTTTCATGTCATCGGCAATAGGTGCCATGGATGCAGCCATGGTGAGACCGCCGGCTGCGATCAGCACGAACATCAAGTACATCACGTAAAACACCGGGCTTCGCAACACATCCATCGGGGTATAGCCGTGCGCGGTCTGGCTCGGCTTGACTGTGGCTGTCACCAGACTCGCCGGCGGCGCCAGCAATAGCCAGGACAACACGAAAACTATGCCGCCCTGAATGAGGCCGAAAACCAAAAATGCGTGCTCATAACCGGAGGATTCGATCATGGTTCGGATCGGTCCGATCGTGATGGCGGCGCCGGCGCCGAATCCGGATGCTGTAATCCCGGCTGCCAGTCCGCGCTTGCCGGGAAACCATTTGAGCGCATTGCCCACGCACGTGCCGTAAACACAGCCGGTGCCAATGCCGCCAATGGCCGCCGCCAAATACAGCATCGGGAGCGAACTGGCAACGGAGTTCATGACCCACGCTATCCCCACCAAAATGCCGCCGACCATCACCACCCAGCGCGGGCCGAAGCGGTCGACCATGTAACCTTCGACGGGAATGAGCCAAGTCTCTAGAAGCACGAAAGTACTGAATGCGATCTGAATCGCCGCGCGTCCCCAATGATATTTTGCATCGATCGGATTGACGAACAACGTCCAGCCATATTGCAGATTTGCCACGCAGGCCATACAGATCACCCCGAGGATTAGCTGAACCCAGGGACTCGCGAATGGTGACTTAGCGGTTTCGACTTGATTCATTTTGTAGTTCTCCGTGTTGGCGCCGACGTGAATCTCAAGCCCGCATTTGACTTAAGCGAAAATGATGGCGCAAGAGCAATGCATTTATAGTTTCCCCAATAGCGATGCTCGAATCTATAGAATCCCGATTCGAGTAATACAGGCAGCCAGGCATCGTTATCGTGGTATACCATATATTAGCGTGTTTCAGAGTGTCAAGCCGCGCCGCAAGGGCCGCTAAAACGCGGGCGATTGCCTCGTTTTGGCTATTTCAGGCGAGCGGACTCGTTCAGCTGCGGCTGATTTAGACCTTGACCGGCTCATTTAATCGATGAGAAATTCACGGCCCCATGTAATATATCTGTCGACAGCCCAATCAATGAGCGTGGGCCGAAACGCCCCTAAGAGGCCCGATGAATTCTATTGTCACGCTGGTTCAACGCACTACATCTGCGAAGCCGTTGGCTCTTGCTCCGTTGAACGCGACCAGCTTGCGTGACCAGGCGTACACCCTTCTAAAAAACGCTATCGCGGATACGGATATTTACGACCCGCAGCAGGAGTTGCGCCTCGACGAGCGCCAGCTCACGGAGGCGCTCGGTGTCAGCCGAACCCCGATCCGCGAGGCGCTGTCCCTATTGGAGCAGGAGGGTTTTATCCGCACGGTGCCGCGGCGCGGTATCTATATCATCCGCAAGTCCAAGCGCGAGATGATCGAGATGATTCAAATGTGGGCGGCGCTCGAGTCAATGGCAGCCAGGCTTGCCACCTTGAGCGCGAGCAATTCGGAAATTGCCAAGCTGCGCCATCTGTTCGACGAGTTTCAGACATCCCCGCCGTCGGAGCACTTGTGCGAGTATTCCGATGCAAACATAGCATTTCATACCGCCGTGATCGCACTCGGCGGATCGCAAATGATCATTGATGCGACAAGGAACTTGTTGCTCCACGTGAGGGCTATTCGCCGCGCAACCATAACGCAAATGGATCGTGCCGCGCGTTCAATCATTGATCATTTGAAAATCATCGAGGCGCTGGAACGACGCGACACGGAACTGGCAGAGGGCCTTACCCGTCAGCACACGCTGGATCTTGCCGCCCATGTCGATCGGCACTGCGGCTTTTTAGGATAGCGAGCCCCATTGCCCCAGCGTGTGCAATGCGCCTGCGCCCTCGTCGTTTGACAAATACTCGCTGCGGATCGCTTCAGGCACCGAATCGGCAAATGCATCGGCGGCAACAGCCCGAATCGCCGCGGATGTGTCTGGACTCATCATTGCCGAGCTGAAGGCTTTGGCATCCTTCCACTGCGTCTTGCCGTGCACGATGCGCAAGTACACCTGGCCGCTGGCTTGATCGGCAAAGTTGACCCAGCGAAATGCCTTTACACATCGCTGTAAGAATTCCGTGTTTCTCGCAGGCTCCAACGTAGCTGGATCCGGGTATAGGAATTCCGCCGCGACGGCATCCACGTAGACTCGTGCATAGCGCAGTATATCGAGCGTGCCCTTCACATCCAGTACATTGAAGGTTTCATTATCGCCAAAGGCTACCGTGCGCGGGCGCTGCCCCAAGCGCACGGTGTTATCCAAGAACTCGAACTGAATCCGCTTGTCGCTGTGGCGTATCCAGGTAAAGAAAACATCGGGTATCCCTGAATACGCTTCCACCGCATGCGCCAACGTGTCGTCGATCGCTTTGTACCGCCCGAACTCGAGGCCGCGCATCCACGCACGCTCGACCAACATCTCCGGTGGCGTAATCATGAAAAACAAATACGCGGACTGGCCAAACCGCGTGAGTAAATTGCTGCCTGCCTCGTCAGAGTCGGGCGCGAAGCTGTCGAAACGAAATCGATCGATCAAGAGATGCGACATTTGCCCGCGCCTATGCTTGTTCGCCATATAGCGATCAAGCTTTTGATCGACGATTTGCAGCTCATCCGAGGTGAGCGCCCCCGCATACTTATAGGCGGCGTCGAGGGAGGCGTAGTCGAGAAGCTGCTTGCGCCAAATGTCAGGACTAATAAGCGCGAAATCGCCCCACTTAACGCCGATATCGCCCGCCAACTTTTTCAAGAGCGGCCGCAACGTGCTCTTGCCTGACGCCGAAGGTCCTTTGGTGTTGATCACCACCGGGTGTTCTTGCTTGGGCAACAGCCTGTAACCCTCCGCGCTCGCGGCTTGACGCAGTAAAGGACCGATTGCATGACCGATGCTATCGCTGCCCGCGAGGTTGCTCGCCAGATCGACCGCCATGGCGCCGATGAGATCTCTCGTTCCCCATGCATGCCCTTGCACTGCGAAGAGCGCGCACAGGGTGCGCGCAACGGACTTATACGCCGTCGCTTCGATGTACTCGTCGGTAGAGGCAGCAGCCAGTTCGAATGCTGCGATTTGTTCGGGTCCCCAATCGCGTCCGAGGCGCAACAGCGCGGCATCGATTATTCGCCGAAGGTCCTGGCGCGCGAGCTCATAGGCGCTGACGATCGAGTCCATTTGCGGTTCAAGGTACCTCGACAGTACGCAGCGGGCGATTTCGCGAAAGTTCAGCCCTAGATCCTCGATTCGCGTTCCGTCCGGCACTGCGATATCCGCGGTGACGCGGATCAGAAGCTCATGCAACACCAACCGTTGCGGACGAAAGACCACGAGCTCGCTCAACCCTAAGCCAGTAAGACTGCGCATTTCCGCGGCGTAGGCGATGCTGGTGAAAACGTTTTCGCTGCGAAATATGGTGGCTAGGTGCAGCAAGTCCTTGGGAATCTGCGATCGGATGCCCGGATTCCAAGGACCGTACGCGGCTTCAGAGGGCATCGTTGAGCTTTGCACTGTCCGGATACACTCTGAGAGCGGGCACCTCGCCGCGCTGCAACTTCTGCTGCACGTCCAACCAGTAGCCGACCGTGAGCAGATCGGCGTTCTCCAGCCGGAAACAACGTCGCGCAAAATCGTTCTTGAATTGCATGCCGTGTTCGAGCTCTTCGGGAAGAAAGATCACGCCCTCTTCGAAAAACCAGCTGGGCACTCCATCCTCCCCCGGTTCGCGATCGGCATTGGTGCGGATCTTCACCTCAGTCAGCTTCTCCACCGCATCATAATCGAACAAAAAAACGCGGCCATAGCGCCCCACTCCATAGTTACGAGAATCCAAATCTTTGTTGAAAATATCGGTGGCGGCATTATTGCGTATGCAATGTCCCAGACGCGCAATGACGGCGCGCGTCTCGCTCTCATCCGCGCCCTCCAAATACACAGGCAGCGGAATGATCTTCAGCTGCACGATCAGAGATCGCAAAAAGACGCCGTCTTCGACCACTTGCACGCTGCCGGCCGCTTCCGAGCGCAACTCATCCAGCAGGGTGGGATCGAACATGTTTCGATCCAAGCGCAAGTTGAAATACATGACGTTGTCCAACATGCTCCCGGCCCGGTTGATCTCGTGCACGACGCGATATTTCTCCGTGACCGCCGCAACGCCCGGGAAGGCACCCCACTTATAGGACTTAGTCGGCTGGTCGCGGATGACTTTCAGATGATAAGCGCATGAAGAAAATGTAAAGCCGAGCGCAACCGTCCCCGGTACACCGGGAGAGCGCCGAAATCTTTTCCCGGTATTTACCTGCGCGCTGATCTCATTGAGAATGGCAACCTTGCCAACGTGATTGTAGCCAATGGTCGAGTAATGCTCTCCCAACGGACGGCGGGGCATTAGGCTGAAGAGAAATACGCATGTCTGATAATAGAGTTCGGTTGTCACATGCAAATTCGCCAAGGTCGAACTGAACAAGTCATGCATGTCGGCAACGCTATTTACCACCGCATCGGCGTAAATGCCTTCGGGGCTGTTGAGCAATGCAACTACCAGGGGCAGCACCTGCTCGTCGGCAAACACCCATCGGCCAACGACGAACGCACTACGGTCGCGAAAAAATCCCGCTTCCACTACATCGAGCGCTATGGGCGTGGGGGCGTTCGGCGCCTGATCCAGCAATTGCTCGATCCGTTGCCGAATCTTGCGAGCATCGCCTTTAATGTCACGATAAGGCACGGAGAAGTCCGGGATCTGTAATGCGGCGCATAACAAGTCATCGTCGATGCGGCCGTGAATAGGTAGCCGCCGATGTGCCGAGGCTATCGATAGAGCCCGCAGCTTGCTCGGCGGAGGAAAAGAATAGGCAACGGGCTTCCATAGTCCGTGGGTGATATTGCGGCGCACCGAATGGGCAAAGCTGAAAGCGATGTCGGCTTCGTAACGGTCGACGATCATCGCCACGAACAAGCGGTCCAGATCGGCCCACAGGGATGACTCGCTGCACAGAGCCGGGAAACGGGCACCGATCCTCGGTCCGTGATGCGCAATGTACCGTGTATAAAGCCCGAGACGTTCTTTACTAATGTTGATGGCTGCGTGCGGATCCATCAATTCGAAAGCCTGTTTCGCCTTGGCTGAGTACTGGCGAAATCGTCCGTAGAAATCATCGAAGATTGCCAGAATGAGCGCCGCCGCCGCCACGATGCGCTCGGCATCGCTGCCCGCCGCGGCAAGCCGATCATAGGCTTGCATCAGCTCGAAAGGGTTGACATCGTCGACCATGAGCTAGCCGCTGTTGCGCAGGGCAGTGGCAATCGCATTGATGGACAATTGTATGCCCTCGCGGACCCGAGGATCCTTCTCGCCTGCCCGATGGCGCTTCAGCAACTCCACCTGCAGCAGATTCAACGGTTCTATATAGGGAAGCCGCAGCCGGATTGAGGCATCGAGCGCAGGATGCTTTTCCAACAGACGTGTCTGGCCGGTGATCTCAAGCAGGCTGTCGTGCGTGACGGTCCATCTATCGCGGATCCGGCCGAACAACTCTTCACCGAACCTGCGGTCCTCAACGAGCGTGAGATATCGCGCGGCAATCCCCATATCCGACTTGGAGAGCACCATTTCCAAATTATCGACGGTGGCGCGGAAAAAGGGCCACGCGTCGAGCATTTCCCGCAGCAATCCGTGATCCGCGCAGCGCAGCGCCTGTCCCACACCATACCAGCCGGGCAGCATTACGCGTGCCTGCGCCCAGCTGAATACCCAGGGTATGGCTCTAAGATCCTCGATGCGTTGCGAATTGGTACGCGAAGCGGGACGCGAACCGATTTTAAGTTCCGAGATTTCCATCAATGGCGTCATTTGCCTGAAGAAAGTCGCAAAGCCTTCGGTCTCGTACACCAGCGCACGGTAAGCGCGAAAGGCCTCTTGCGAAAGACTCTGCATGGCGGTCGCAAAGCGCTGGGCGCTATGCACGGACAAGGCGGCGTTTTCCAGAGACGCGAGCAGCGTTGCCGCGGCAATCGAGTCCAGATTCTTGGCGGCAATTTCCCGGGTGCCGTATTTGGCAGCAATAATCTCGCCCTGCTCGGTAATGCGGATGCGGCCGCGTACCGCGCCAGGAGGTTGTGCGCGGATCGCCGCGAACGAGGACCCGCCGCCGCGGCCAACTGCGCCGCCCCGGCCGTGGAATACTTCCAGTGGGGTGGCGAATTTCTCAAAAACTGCCGCCAGTTCGCGGGTCGCTCGATAAAGGCTCCAGACGGAGGTCAAGTAACCGCCGTCTTTGTTCGAATCCGAATATCCAACCATGACTTCTTGAAAGCCGAACAGCCTAACAATTGCCTCGGTTTCGGGCAGCGCCAGCCACGCACGCATGATCCCCGCCGCGCCTTCCAAATCGGCGATGGTTTCAAAGAGCGGCACCGCCATGATCGCGGCCTTGGCCTTGCCCAGAGGGCGATACAGCCCGGCTTCCTTGAGAAGAATATTGACCTCGAGAAGATCGGACACATTCTCGCACTTGGAAATGATGTAGAACTTGATGCACTCCGGTCCATAGCGCTGATGAGCTTCCGCCGCGGCGCGCACGATGCCAAGTTCAGAGAGAGTTTCCGCCGTATAGCTTGCATACGGGCTTGCCAACAATCGCTCGCTCGCCAACTCACGCCGCAGCAAGTCGACCCGTACGGATTCCTCGAGTGCTTCGTAATCTGATTCAACGCCTGCTACTTTGAGCAGTTCGGCGATCACGCGGGCGTGCACTGCGGCGTTCTGCCGAAGATCTAGCGTCGCAAGATGGAAGCCAAAGGTCTCGACCGCCCGATTCAATCGAGCCAGCGAAGCGCCTCCATTGAGCCGCACCTGACTCTTCGATTTCAAGGAATCCTCGAGTATCTGAAGGTCGGCGCGTAGGCTCGCGGCATTGGGATAGGGTCTTGCCTCGACGCTTGCCGGACGCGGCGGCGCACGTCCGGCAATGCTGAGATAGGTGGCGGCCAAGCGCGCATACATGCCTGTGATGGCCCTGCGGTACGGTTCGTCGGCACGCGCGGGATTCGGATCCGCGCCACGATGCGCCAGTTCCGCGAGCGAATCCGAAACACCTGCCAGTTCGCTCGACAGCGACAGCTCCGCGCCGATGGCATTAAGCTGTTCAAGGTAATCGGCGAGCAGCGCTTGGCTGGCCCGACCCAGCGCCAAACGCAACGAATCGGCAGTGACGTGCGGATTACCGTCTCGGTCACCGCCGATCCAACTGCCCAGCCTCAAGAAACTCGTGGGACGAACGCCGAGCGCACGCTCCCAGCGTGCATACAGCGCCGGGATAACCGGCACGAACACATCTCGCAAATAAGTCAAAGCGGTGTCGACTTCATCGGCCACGTATAGCCGCTCGTGGCGCAACGCCCTGGTCTGCCACAGAAACGCGATCTGCGCGACGATCGCCTCTTCGATCACCTCTCCCGCAAGGGTCTCTCCAAGTCCCGAGTCTCGTTGCGCCATCAATACGGCGATGCGATTGCGGTGATCGAGCATGCTCTTGCGCATCACCTCGGTGGGATGCGCGGTCAGAACGGGCATGATGTACGCCCGCTCCAGCAGCGCCGCGGCAGCATCCCGTCCAACTCCTTGTGCCGCCAAAAAATCCAGCGCCGCCACCAGGGTGCTGTCCTTCTCAGTGGCTGCGCCTTGGCGATCCTCGGCAAGATTGGCCAACATGGAAAACAGCATGAAGCTGCGCACGAAAGCCACGGTCTCATCGAGCGACATGCTGTCCCACCCCGAGGCCAAGCCACGCGGATTGGAAATGCCGCGATACCGATCGACAGAGGCAGCCCGAATGGCTTCGATTCGATCGAGCAGCGCCTCACCGCCATAGGTTCGTATGACATCCCCGAGCAACTTGCCCAGGAATCGGACATCCGCGTTTTGAGTGATCGCTGGTGCGGCAGTCATATAGCAGCCATAGTATATGAAGGAGTAGGCGGGCCGTTCACTACAGTATCAGCGCTATCCTACAGGGGCGGGCGCAGCTAGCTGATTATTGCTCGTGCCGTTGCGCGATATAGTGGCTGTAGATAAAACATCAGTCGCGACGGTAGGTTCGGAGAAATTTTATGCTTTCGAACAGTTGGGCTCGCTGCATCCCTTGCGCGCTAGTGCTTGCGCTTTTTTCCTTCTCTGCGAGCGCAGAGATGTACGTGTCAGTCAACATCGCTCCACCGCAACTTCCTGTGTATGAGCAGCCGGCGATTCCCGCTGACGGGTATCTGTGGTCACCGGGCTATTGGGCTTGGAACGACGAGTTCCAAGATTATTACTGGGTGCCGGGCACTTGGGTTGAGCCCCCACAGCCTGAGTATTTATGGACACCTGGTTATTGGGCAGCCTCCGATGGCGTATATTCCTGGCGCCCAGGGTATTGGGGCCCTGTCGTTGGCTTCTACGGCGGAGTCAATTACGGCTATGGCTATGGCGGCCGTGGATATGACGGAGGTTATTGGGACCGCGGTCGGCTCTATTATAACCGCGCGGTTGTCAACGTCGGCTCTACCCGGATCAACAACGTTTACAACAGAGACGTCGCCAACAACGTCACCGCCGGCCGCGCGAGTTTCAACGGCGGCAACGGCGGCGTTCGTGCACAACCAACGGGCGCCGAATTATCCGCGGAGCGAGATCACCACATCGCTGTTACGCCCATGCAACGGGAGCAGGAACAGGCGGCACGGACAAATCCAGAGCTGCGTGCAACGGCCAATCACGGCAATCCGCCGATCGCAGCGACCCCACGCGCGGGAAATTTTACAAATCCGATCCCTGCGCAGCACGCTGCAAGCTCAAGTCTTGTCGAGCGTGCGAATCCGCAACCCCGTATGAGCGCACCACGACCTGGTCCGGATGCGGCGCCGTTTGGCCCCCAGCGGCACGTCACGACCAATCAAGAGCTCACCCCCAATCGAGAGGCAACGCCAAATCAACCGCTCGCCCCTAGCCGACCGGCAGCACCCAATCAAAACACCGCTGATCGGCAAGTGGCGCCGGCTCGAGAAACGGCTCCTGCGCAGAATGTTCGGCCGCCGCCTCCTCCCCCGGGGCGCGATCCCGTCCGGGTCGAGCCGCAGCGCCAACCGATGCAGGCTCAACCAAGGGCCCCGGCTCCGCCCGCGCCCCCGAAAGAGCAACCTCGTCCAGCCCCATCGCATCCGGATGAACATGAGCATCATTAGACACGATTCGCGCGGACATCTGTTCACCACCGAAGTCGATGGAGTTCGGGCGGAACTGGAATACACCCTGGCAGACGGGGTCATGAGTATTACGCACACAGGCGTTCCCCAGTCGATCAGCGGGCGCGGTGTCGCTGCAGATCTAATGCGCGCTGCATTGAAGGAAGCGGGCGAGCACAGCTGGTCGGTAAATCCCCTCTGTTCCTATGCCGCCGCCTTCATGCGTAAACAGGGCCAAACGCCCGACAAAAAGCACATTGATGAATTGCTCGATGAAGCGCTGAAGGAGTCTTTTCCCGCGAGTGACCCTCCTTCAGTGGGCGCTAGCAACTAAAAGGGCTACGCCGGCTACTTGGAAAGCATCGGGTGGCCTTCATGAGCCACCAACAAATCATGCATGTCGTTCGCATGCTCTTCTTCGACCACCAGAATGTGCTGCAGCATAGAACGGGTGCCGGGATCATCGTCGCCAAAATAGCGAATCAGTTCTCGGTAATGATCGACGGCGATACGCTCGGCAATCAAATTTTCCTTGATCATTTCGATCAAATTCTCGGCTGTCCCATACTCTGAGGCGGCGCGGGTGGCCAAGCCGGTCGGATTGAAATCTGGCTTGCCGCCCAATTGGTTAATACGTTCGGCAACTTGCCTCATGTGCTCCGCTTCTTCCTTGGCATGCTGCTCGAACTCATCCTTCACCCCTTCACTCGAGATCCCCTGCGCGGCGATGGCATGCATGGTGTATCGCAATACGCACACGATCTCGGTGGCCAACACCGATTGCAGTATCTCGATGGCTTTCTTGACATCGCCTTGATAAGTGAATGTCACGCCGCCGGTTTCGATGTTGTTTCTCGCACGGTCGCGCAGCGTCTTGATGTCCGTTAAAAACGGCTTGTTTGCTGGTTTTTGATTTTCCACTTATTGCTCCTGAAGGCTCACACGGCGACCGTATTTATACACTGCATTGAGCCGCAGTTAGGGTCTGTATCCGTCAGACACGGCGCCAAGCACCTGTGGTCTTGCACTGACAAGCAGCTTCATGCCGCAGTGAGTGCTGCCTCGAGAGCAACCATCAACGGGCCTAATTTCGGCGGACTGGCCTCCAGTGTCGGCGCGACGCCGTACTCGCGCAGTGCGCTCGAGCACATTGGTCCGATGGAAGCAATGGTGCATCGGTTCAAATCGTCCGCCAGTTGCGCCGCCGCGCCGGATCGTTGCGCCACCTGATACAGATGATGCATCTGTACTGCACTTGTGAAAATCACGGCATCGACCCGGCGCTCGCGCAACGCGGCGATCAGCTCTAGGAGCGGTTGCGTGTCGGCGGGCAACGCCCATCGATATGTGGCGATCTCCCGTACCGCTGCACCCCGAGATTCAAGTGCCGCCGTCAGCGC
>JANYAD010000005.1 GCA_025355165.1 Gammaproteobacteria bacterium
CGAAAGACCTTGCAGGGTTACATCGAGTCCGAGTCTCAGAAACAGCCGCAACCTGAAGTGCACATCCAGGTCGACAAGTTCGCCAAGTATGAAATCGTGGCGCAGACGTTGGCGGATTTGCAGCATCGCGGCTTGAAGAAGATAGGATTCGTGAATAACGATTTCTTCTAAGCACGGGTTTTCTAACTGGTGCTACGGTGCGTCAACACTTTCAAAATGGGGAGCGCGCCGTTCGTTCTCAGCAACTTATATGCCGTTAGGCGAAAATGCCGCGGGCAATAGATTTGGTACATAGCGAGGTCTCTAATGAGTCATTCGATCCCTAAATTTCGCCGGCCCCCTGTCGTTTTTTGCTTAAGCCTACTGCTTGGCTGCGCGGCTCTGACGCCGGCGGCATTCTCGGCGGAGAAGGCAAAGGGCCAGGAAATCAGCCGTGTCATCGCCAAGGAAATCACCGCCGCGCAGAAGGCAATGCAGGCGCAGCAGTGGTCCGAAGCGCTCAAGAATTTGGAAGCGGCCGAAACCAAATCGCCGCTCACCACGTATGACAAGAAGACGATTTATGAATTCAAAGGCATTTCCTATGTGCGACTGAATAATCTGAAGGAGGCAGAGAAAGCCTATGAAGCGGCGCTGGCCACCGGCGGATACGCCGCAGATGAACTGCCCAAAACCTACCGCTTATTGTTTCAGTTGGCCGCCACCAACCAGCAGAGCACCAAAGCTATCGAATACGGCAAGCAGGCCGCCGAAGCGGGTGCCGCGAATGACAATGATCTACTGATCATGAGTCAGCTTTATTATCAGCAGAAAGATTGCAAGAACTCAGGCGTGTGGGGCGATAAAGCCATCGCGGCGTTCAAAAGAGCCGGAGAACCGCCGAAGGAAGTGCTGTATCAGCTCAAATTGCAGTGCGCCAGCGATAATAACGAAACGGCAGCGATGATTGCCGCGCTGTACGATTTGGTGCGACTTAGCAACAAACCCACTTATTGGAACAATCTGATACGCCTGGAGCGCCAGGATGAACGCGATGATCACAATTTGTTGATGATCTACCGTGTCATGTATGACACCAGCTCTATGCAGGCGGATACCGACTATATCGAAATGGCGCAGTTGCTCGGCGATGCCGGCTTGCCGGGGGAGGCACAGGCGGTGCTGGAAAAGGCGATGGGCAGCGGCCTGGTGAAAGACGACCACAAGGAGCGCACCACGCGGTTGCTGAATGCGATGAAGACGCGCGCCGATGCGGACAAGAAAGGCTTGCCCCAATTGGATGCGGAGGCAAAAAAGAGTGCGGCGGGGCAACTGGAAATGAAGCTCGGTGAAGTCTATTACGGTGCGGGCGATTATAAGAACGCGGCGGACGCCATCGGCCGCGCCCTGCAGAAAGGACAGATCAAGCAGCAGGACGAGGCTTATGTGTACCTCGGCCGCTCGCAAGTGCAATTGAAGAACAATGCCGATGCGAAGAAGGCCTTTGTTTCGCTCAAATCATCGCCGAATATCAGTCCTCGCGTGCTCAAGCTGTGGGAACTGTATGCGGACAAACTTCCCGGATAATCGCGGTTAAGGAGCTCTATGACTATCAAAGCTGGGGACAAGATGCCTGAGGGTGCGTTCACACGCATGACCAACGATGGCCCACAGAAAATGACCACGGAACAGTTATTCGCCGGCAAGACGGTGGTGCTGTTTTCGGTGCCGGGCGCGTTTACCCCTACATGTGATGCCAAACACTTGCCGGGTTTCGTCGAGCTGGCCGACCAAATCAAGGCCAAGGGCGTCGATACGATTGCCTGCACCGCGGTGAATGATGTGTTCGTGATGAACGCTTGGGGTAAGCACGGCGGCGTGGGCGAGAAGATTCTGATGCTGGCGGACGGCAATGGAGCCTACGTCAAAGCGTTGGGATTGGAGATGGATGGCTCAAAATTCGGTATGGGCACGCGCGGGCAGCGCTTCGCCATCATCGTCAAAAATGGGGTTGCCACGCAGGTCGATGTCGAGGCGCCCGGTGAATTTAAAGTCTCCGCAGCCGACGCTGTCTTGAAACAGCTATAAGATTGAACGGCGCGGCCGCCCCGGGGCCGTGCCGAGATTTTAAGTGCCGATGAGCCGCTCGAGCTCGGGCATGATTTGAAATAGATCGCCCACCAGACCGACATCGGCCACCTCGAAAATCGGCGCCTCGCCATCCTTGTTGATTGCAACAATGGTGCGTGCATCCTTGATTCCCGTAAGATGCTGGATCGCCCCCGAGATACCAATGGCCATGTACATTTCCGGGGAAATGATCTTGCCGGTTTGGCCAACCTGCATTTCATTGGGTGCGTAACCGGCATCGACTGCGGCCCGTGACGCGCCCACCGCGGCGCCCAACTTATCAGCCAGGCTGAACAGCAGTTTAAAGTTCTCGGCGCTGCCGAGAGCCCGGCCGCCCGACACCACGCGCGAGGCGGTTTGCAAATCGGGCCGGTCCGTTGAACCGGACTTGGCGCCCAGGTAACGGGTATGCGTGGGCAGGGCGACGTTCAACGCCTTCGATTCGATGCTGGCATTTCCGCCCGTGGCGGCCGCCTGAAAAGAAGCGACACGCACCGTGGCGAGGAGCTTGCGCGAAGGGTCTGACTCCACCGTGACGATGGCATTGCCCGCATAGATCGGACGACGGTAGCGATACGCACCCTCGACGGCCATCAGATCGCTCACTTGCGCAACGCCGAGCAGGCCCGCGACTCGGGGCATCAGGTCCTTGCCGAAGCTTGTCGACGGTCCGAACACGTGCGTGTAGTCGGCCGCCAGAGCAACTAATTGCGGCGCAAGAATGGCGGCCAGTGGGTGGGCGTTTTCAGGCCGATCGACGCGCAAAACGGACTCAACGCCGCTCAAGGCCGCAGCCTGGGAGGCAACGGCAGAGGTATCCTCGCCGAATAGGGCGATGCTGATCTGCGCATCCGCGATGCCGGTTGCGCACGTGACGCATTTGGCGGTCGCAGGGTTGAGCGTTTTTCCGTCGTGTTCCCCGACGATCAGTATCTTGTGCATCAGATCAAACCTTTTTGCTTGAGAAACGCCACGAGTTCTGGCACGTCCTTGACGATTACACCTTTTTGCCGCTGCGCCGGGGGTTCGGTCTTCAAAACCTTGAGGTGTACGCCGGCGCTAACCCCGAGCGCGTCTAGAGATGTCACCTCCAATGGCTTTTTCTTCGCTTTCATAATGTCGGGCAGCTTCACGTAGCGCGGTTCATTCAGCCGCAAATCCACGGTGATCACCGCCGGCAGATCGACCTCGATAGTTTCCAAGCCGGCGTCGACTTCGCGAGTCACATTGGCCTTTCCCGCCGATATTTCGACCTTGGAGGCATACGTTGCCTGCGGCCGATCCCAAATCGCCGCCAGCATTTGGCCGGTCTGATTGGCATCATCGTCGATCGCTTGTTTGCCGAGAAAGATCAAATCGGGGGTTTCTTTTTTTGCCAGCGCAAGAAAAGCATGAGCGGCGGTAAGTGGTTCGACGGCCGCATCCGTCTGCACCAGAATCGCGCGGTCGGCGCCCATCGCCAAAGCGGTGCGTAATTGCTGCTGGGCATCGGCCACCCCGATGCTCACTGCAACCACCTCGATATTCGCGCCGCGCTCTTTGATGCGCAGGGCTTCCTCGAGCGCAATCTCGTCGAACGGGTTGACGCTCATTTTTACCCCATCCAACATGACCCCGCTCGCGTCGGGCTTCACTCGCACGCGCACGTTGTAGTCAACGACGCGCTTGATACAGACCATAATTTTCTGCACGAAGACTCCTTTAAACGGTTGCCTGCCGTGCATCTCGTGCGCGCGCCAAGGCCTGTTGTTCTAAAAATTGTGTGCTGATATTAGCGGCGCATTGGCGCAATTTTGGTAAAAAACGCTCGACCCCCGCTTTCAGCGGCAGCGCAGAGGCGGCAAAGCGCACCGTAAGCGCCGCCGAGCGGTCACCCATCGGCACCGACACGCTAACAGCGTATTCGTCTATGAGTCGCTGCGTACGCATTGCAGTCGCGTAGCCGTGCGCTTTGATGTCCGAAAGTGCCCGCAACAGGCCGCTGCGATCCCGCGCCGCCCGGTCTTCCTCCTTGTTGGAGCGGGCCAGCAGCTCGATCAGCGCATCGCGTTGCGCTACGGGGCAATGTGCGAGGTACACGCGCCCGCTTGAACTCGCAAGCAGCGGCAGTTGAACCCCGGCCGAATAACGCTCAATGGCCAGCGGCGTGCTATGGTCGGTGGCTTCACGAAGCGTCATTTTCGTTCCCGATAGAGTGGCGATACTGACGGGCCACGCCACCTCGTTACCGAGGCCGTGGAGCAGAGGTTTGGCGATTTGATTGACCCATGCCTCATCGTCGAATCCTGCGCTTAAAGCCCGCACTAAAATCGTCAGCCGATAGAGTTCATCGGTGCCGTCTCGATAGACGAAACCGGCGGTGCACAGCGTTTCCAAGATTCGATAAACCGTGGTGCGCGGCAGCCGAATTTCATGAGCGACCTGCGAAACGGTGGCGCCGTCGCGTAGATTCAAAATGGTCAGCGCATCAAGGCCGCGCATGAGTGCGCGGATGGGACGAGTAGAATCCATGGAACCTCAAGCTGTGTCGACCCGCTAGTTTAAGGAGCCACCGTTCCCTTGTCCACCTCGCGGTCACCCGCTAGACTCGTGAAGTGATCCGCTATTTTTTTTTGAGGCTGGCTGCCGCCGTTCCCACGCTGCTGATGATCGTTACGGCTACTTTTTTTTTGATGCATGCGGCACCCGGTGGGCCTTTCGATCAAGAACAAGTGTTGGCTCCTGAAATTCAGGCCAACCTGCAACGCTCGTATGGGCTGGATCTGCCAATCTGGAGCCAATACGGACGCTATCTTGCATCGTTGCGGCACGGCGATTTCGGACCCTCGTTTAAATATAAAGACTTTACGGTCACAGAACTGATCGCACAGGGATTTCCCGTCACCTTTACGTTAGGCGTGATTGCAATCCTGCTCGCCTTAGGCATAGGTATTCCGTTAGGAACTCTTGCCGCTCTGCACCACAACACTTCGCTCGATCATGCCACCATGTCGCTCGCTGTCCTGGGGATCGCCGTCCCGACCTTCGTGGTGTTGCCCTTTCTGGGTCTGCTGTTCGGGGTTTATCTGCATTGGCTGCCCGTGGCAGGCTGGGAAGCAAGGTCAATTAGGCACCTGGCGTTGCCCGTGATTGCGCTGGCGCTGCCGCCATTGGCTTACATCGCACGCTTAACGCGCGGCAGCATGCTGGAAATCATGGGTGCGCATTTCATTCGCACCGCGTTCGCCAAAGGGTTACCTGCCTCCACGGTGATTCTGCGTCACGCGTTGCGTCCTGCGCTCATGCCGGTTGCGAGCTACTTGGTGCCCGCCGTGGCCTCAATCATGACAGGCTCTTTGGTGGTGGAATCTATCGCGGGGTTGCCGGGAATCGGACGATACCTGGTGCAAGGCGCACTGAATCGCGACTACACCTTGGTGCTCGGCATGGTGATCATTTATTCGACGCTCCTGATCAGCTTGGGATTGCTGGTCGACCTACTGTATGCGTGGCTCGATCCGCGAGTGCGCCGTTGAGAGCGCGCGGGTTTGTCGAGGCAGCGGTGCGGCGCATGAGAGCCAATTCCGCGGCGGTGATGGCGCTTTACTTGATGGCAGCGATTTTCGTCCTGGCGCTGCTTGCCCCTTGGTTCAACCCGAATAGCGCCGACACCCTGGACTGGGCGCATGCGGCCGCGCGGCCCGGAATGCAGGGCGCGCATTGGTTCGGCACCGATCGTCTAGGACGTGATCTATTTGTGAGGACTCTTGCGGGCACGCGCATGAGCATCGTCATCGGATTGGCGGCGAGCTTCATCAGTTTAGCTGTGGGCGTGAGCTACGGAGCCGTTGCGGGCTATGTTGGCGGGCGAGCAGATCAGGTGATGATGCGGATGGTCGAGATATTGAGCGGATTACCGCTCGTCTTCTTCGTCATATTTTTGACCGTCATGTTCGGTCGCAGCGAATATCTGCTGTTTTTTTCAATCGGCGCGGTAGGTTGGCTGACCATGGCGCGAATCGTGCGCGGGCAGACGTTGAGCATTCGAAAACGCGAATTTATCGAGGCTGCCGTTGCTTCGGGGGCGGGCACGCCGCGTATCATCGCCAAGCATGTGATACCCAACGTCGTCGGTCCGGTTGTCGTGTATGCGACGCTGATGGTTCCACAGATTATACTGTTCGAGAGTTTCTTGAGCTTTCTGGGGCTGGGCATTCAAGAGCCTGGTGCAAGTCTGGGCACCCTGGTCGCCGAAGGCGTGGGGGAGATGGAAACCGCGCCGTGGATCTTGGTAATCCCGGGCGGTGTTCTCGCGGTGCTCCTGCTTTGCTTGAATCTGTTCGGTGACGGCTTGCGCGATGCGCTCGATGTGAAAGAAGCCTGAATGATCCCGATATTGCAAATCGAAGCCTTAAGCGTCGGCTTTTTAAATAGCGGCGCCATGAACCAAGCGGTGGATCAGGTTTCGTTGCGACTGGCTCCCAGTGAATGCGTCGGCATTGTCGGCGAGTCCGGCTCCGGTAAGACCCAGATGTTCATGGCCGCAATGGGGTTGCTTGCGAAAAACGCGGTGGCGCGTGGTAGCGTGCGATTCGAGGGCCAGGAAATACTGGCGCAGAAATCAGCGCTGAGGCGGGTTCGAGGCTCGAAACTCGCCATGATTTTTCAAGATCCCCTGACCTCTCTGACACCGCATCTTAAGATCGGCGTGCAGCTCGCCGAGGTGCTGGTGCATCACAATGGCGTCTCGTGGCACGAGGCGCGCTACATCGCCCTGCGCATGTTGGATCAGGTGCAGATACCGGAGCCCAAACGCCGTCTCCACGAATACCCACATGAGTTGTCGGGCGGAATGCGCCAAAGAGTCATGATTGCGATGAGCCTGTTATGCCGTCCTTCATTGTTGATCGCAGACGAGCCGACCACGGCACTGGACGTGACGGTGCAGGCTCAGATCATTGAATTGCTGCGTGCGGTGCGCGAGGAGTTCGCCATGGGCTTGGTGCTCATCAGTCACGATCTGGCCGTGGTCGGGGGGCTGGCGCAGCGGATCTTGGTGATGTACGCAGGGCGCATCGTCGAGAGCGCGCCGGCGGAGGAACTATTCCGGCACCCGCGCCATCCGTATACGGCCGCGTTGCTGAAATGTATCCCCAGCGTCTTCAGCGCGCCTCGCACGCGCTTGCCGAGCCTTGCTGGCCAACCGCCGCGCATCGGCGAGAAGCTCGACGCCTGTGCGTTCGCACCGCGCTGCCCGCGCGCTGCGGAGCGCTGCCGCAGGGAACGACCGCAACTCCAGGTCGCCGCGGCAGGAGAATTTGCCTGCCATTATCCTGAAGAGTTATGAGCACCGCGCTGCTGCGGGTGCAGGATTTGACTGTCGTTTTCGGCGCACGCCAAGCGCTACGCGGTATTAATTTCGAGCTAGCCTGCGGCGAGACCCTCGGACTGGTGGGCGAGTCGGGCTCTGGAAAATCCACCTTGGCGCGCGCCATCTTGGGTCTGGTTCGCCCCGCTCGCGGCCGGGTGGAATTCCTGCAGCAGAACCTACTCGCCTGCACGTCGATGCAAATGCGCGAGGTTCGCCGCGACCTGCAAATCGTCTTTCAGGACCCCTTATCGAGTCTTAATCCGCGCATGTTGGTGGGCAATGCCATCGCCGAGCCGCTGATCATATTCGAGCCGGCGCTCGATGCGCTTGCCCGCAGGCAGCGCGTGGGCGCGATGCTTGAGCGAGTCGGGTTGGCGGCAGCCATGGCGGATCGCTATCCCCATGAACTGAGCGGCGGTCAATGCCAGCGCATTGGCATTGCTCGCGCCATGATCATGAATCCAAAACTTTTGATCTGCGATGAGCCGGTGAGTGCATTGGACGTTTCAATCCAGGGGCAAATCGTCAATTTGCTGCTCGACCTGCAGCGCGATGCCGGCATGGCAATGCTTTTCATCAGCCACAACCTCGCCATAGTGCGACACCTCAGCCATCGCGTGCTGGTGATCTACGGCGGCCGAATCGTTGAGGTGGCCCCCAGCGTCACGCTATTCGACAGCCCGCTGCATCCCTACACCCAAGTACTGTTGGCGGCCATTCCCGCAATCTTCGGATCCGAGCGCGCACACACCGGGGATGGGCGAGCGCCGGCGGGCGCGGCCGGGGTGTTACCGGATGCCGCGGGCGAGGCGGACATCGGCTGTGCATTTCGGCATCGGTGCCGGTTCGCTGTCGCAGTGTGTGCGAACAGCGTGCCGCCGCTCACCCAGATCGCACCGGGTCATTGGGCCGCTTGTCATCGTGCACGCGATTGGCAATCTAATGCGGGCGCGCTATCACTGTAATTATATACAGAGAAGGTAAATTCCACTATATTCCCTGAGGAATGCACATCGCAGAGGGCGCGCAGCGGCCTTTCCCATCCATTAATCTTATAGCTATGACACCACGAAAACCTTTACGCGCCAGCGATGGCCTCGCCAACGTGCGTTATGAGATCCGGGGCAAATTGGCGCGTCGCGCTTTGGCGCTTGAACGGCTGGGTTACGACATCGTGTCGCTCAACATCGGCAATCCGTACGCCTTCGGATTTCGCACGCCCGAAACCATGCGCTTGGCGATGATCGAAAATCTGCGCAACAGCGAAGGCTATGTGCATCAGAAAGGGATTTTTCCGGCGCGCGAGGCCGTGGTAATGCAGCAGCAAGAGCGCGGTGTTCGAAACGTCACGGCCGAGGAGGTATTCATCGGCAATGGCGTGAGCGAACTGATTGATCTTGCACTTCGCGCGTTGCTGAATCCGGGAGACGAAGTATTGGTCCCAAGCCCCGACTATCCTTTGTGGACCGCTGCGGTGAATCTAAACACTGGGCATGCCGTTCACTATCCTTGCCGCGCGGAGCAGTCCTTCATACCGGACCCGGAGGAAGTCGAGGCCCTCATCACGCCACGCACCCGGGCGATCGTCATCGTCAATCCTAATAACCCCACCGGCGCCGTTTATCCTAAGGGAACCCTCTCGGCGATGGCGCGGCTGGCTGAAAAGCATCAGCTGGTGGTGTTGAGCGATGAGATCTACGATCACATCGTCTACGATGATGCCCAGTTCGTACCCATGGCGACATTGGTGCACAACACTCTGTGCTGCACCATGAGTGGTCTGTCAAAGGTCTATCGCGCCTGTGGCTATCGAGTGGGCTGGGCATCTTTTTCCGGCGACATCGAGGGCGCCGGCGAATACTTGAGCGGGCTGGAACTGCTGTCATCGTTGCGACTTTGCAGCAACGTTCCTGGTCAATGGGCGGTGCAGACCGCGCTTGGCGGATATCAAAGTGTTGAGGAGCTGACCCGTCCGGGCGGCAGACTCTACGAGTCGCGCCGGGCCATCATCGAAGCCGTGGCACGCAGCAAGTTTCTAAAATTGTCGCGCCCGATGGGTGCTCTGTACGCATTCGTCGAAGTGCGGCACGATGCGCTGCCGGATTTCGATGACCAAGCATTCGCTCTGGAGCTGCTGGAAAAAAAACATGTGCTGGTGGCTCCCGGGGTGAGCTTCAATGTTCCTTATCGTAATGCGTTTCGAATTACCAATCTCCCGGAACCCGAACTGCTGGCAACGGTATTTACGCGCATCGAGGAGCTGCTCGAGACCCAGGCTGCTGCAGGGCCCGACTTCAAACTCGTAAGCTCCACGGCTTAAGGTCCGGCGACACTGCGCGGACCAACAGTTTCTCCAGCCCTGCTGGCAGCCGCCGCAGCCGGACGCACGGTGCTTGCGCCAAACACTGAACTGGCCGCCGCGCTATTCGATGCGATCGAGCGCGCGCACCAGGCAGCTGGCGATGAGATTTGGCCGACTCCTCGCGTTCGCGACTTTGCCGGCTGGCTGCGCGAGCTATACGTACAGCGGCAGCTTTCAGACTCCAATTCGCCGCGCGTCTTAAGCGAGGTAGAAGAGCGGGAACTGTGGCGTGCGGTCATCGATAGCTCGCAGCTCGGTCACGACATGCTCGATCCTGCCGGTGCCGCTCGCGCGGCCCGTCGCGCACGGCACACGCTGCGTGAATACGATATTCCCCTGCAGTCTCTCATCGATGATAAGTCAGATGAAGTGCAAGCACTGCTGGCTTGGAACGTGGGCTTCGAGCAAAGGTGCCGCGAGCTGCGATGTTTCAGCGCCGATACGTTGATCACGGCTATGGCGGCGCCGCAAGAGGCCATCACCTGGATTGAAAGTCCGCAGTGGCGACCCGTGGTTCGCCGCTGGCTGCAGCGTCACGGCGAGATGCTGCTGCCGCAATCCCAAGGCGCTCAGTCCATTGCCAGGATGGCGGCGCCGTCCGCCGACTCGGAACTGTCAGCCATGGCTCGCTGGGCGGGGAGCGCTCTTGCCGATGAAGAGTTTCGCGCATGGATCTGCGTTCCGGACTTGAATCGACGCCGGGCTGAAGTGGCAGATGCGCTCGATGCGATATTGGCACCGCAACGATTCGGGTTACGCAGTGACTCTTGCGCGGCGCGTTATGCGATAGCGGGCGGTACGCCGCTCGGCGGATATGCCTCTGTGCGTGTCGCGTTAAACACGTTGGCTGCCGGAGTCGGCGTGCTGTCATTTACGCACTTCAGCACGCTGCTGCGGGCGCCTGAATTGCAAGCAACCGAGGGCGAGGCGAGCGCAGCAGCGCTCGCGGATGTGGCGTTGCGCCGGCGCGCCGGCAGTGAAGCGGATCTCGCCTCGTGGCTTGACTGGACGGATCGGGCGGTGCGCAGTGAGGGAAACACAGGCGAGGGTGCTGTCCAGCGGCTACGCGCTTCCCATCGCGCACTGTATGGCTTGGGTGTGCGCCGCATGAGCGAGTGGGTGCCCGTTTGGATTGCAGCACTAGAGGCGGGGCCGTGGGCGTTGCGCGGCCGTTGGACGAGCGTGGAATATCAGGCTGCGGAACGATTTCGAGAATTGCTCGCAAGCTTAGCTCTGGCGGACGCGGTGTTGGGTTCCCATTCCGCCGAATCGGCGCAGCGCGTTTTGCGCCGCGCCGTGAACGACACGCCGTTCCAAGTTCAGACCGGAGTTCCGGCCGTTTGGATCAGCGGTCAGCTGATGGACCCTTGGCTCAATTACCATGGACTTTGGATTAGCGGGTGCAGCGACGAACAGTGGCCGCCCCCGATCGCGCCCGTTCCGTTGCTTCCGGTCACGTTGCAACGCCGCTATGGAGTAATTTCGGCCGGCGCGGCAACGCAATTGGCGCTGGCGGCGGACTTGCAGAATCGCTGGCAGATGCGCGCGCATCAATGTGTTTTCAGTTACGCCGATCCGGGCGAGGGCAGCCGCGCTACCGCAAGCCCACTGCTGCCGAAGAGTGGCGCGCAGGAGTTGACGGCAGCTCAAGCGCACAGGCCGCTCTGGCATGCGCAGTATATGAGCGCGCCGCGCCTAGAGTCCTTGTGGGATGAGCTGGCTCCGCCGGTGTTGGACAGTGAGCGTACCCGCGGCGTCGCCACCCTTACGGCACAATCGCGCTGCGCTTTTCGAGGTTTTGCGGAAACTCGTTTGAATGCGGAGGATCTAGAACAACCGGTGCCGGGTTTCAATGAGCGCGAACGCGGAAATCTGGTGCACCATGCCCTCGAGCACATCTGGTCGCAGCTGCGCGATTCAAGCCGCTTGCGGGCGCTGTCTGCCGATGCGCAGCATCGCTTGCTCGCTGAAGGTGCGGGCCATGCGCTCGCCATCGTCTGCAAGTTGCGAGATCCAGGTCCTCGTTGGCGCGCGCGAGAACGCGTCCGGCTGCACAACTTGCTCGGCAAGTGGTTGGATGTGGAGCGTGCGAGAGCGCCATTTGTCGTCGAAGCCCTGGAAGGCGATGCGCAGTTGGCGCGCCTTGGCGGGCGCGATTTCCGGGTGCGCATCGACCGTATGGACCGGCTAGCCGATGGGGCCCGAGTGTTGATTGACTACAAAACCGGGGCTGCCGCTCGGGACTGGCGTGGGGAGCGGCCGGATAATCCACAGCTGCCGATTTATGCACTGCTCCATCCCCAAGCCCTGGTTGCGGTCGCGTATGCAAAAGTAAATGCCGCCGAGCCGGGCTTCGTCTCCGAATCCGAGCGTCGTGAGATTTTCAACCCTCGTTCGCGCGTCTCGGAACTGGAGGGCATGCCGAACTTCGCTGCACTGGTCGAGCTATGGTCGCGGCGAGTGCATCGAGTAGCCGAAGAATTCGTTGCCGGACGGGCCGAGGTGGCACCTACCTTGGATGCTTGCAAGAGCTGTGACCTTCAAAGCCTGTGCCGCGTGCCCGCCTCACTTGAAGAACTCGAAGATGCTCATGAGTGAGCTGCGGCCTGACGAAGTCGATGACATTGCGCGCGCGCGCGCCATCGAGTCGCAGCGTTCAGTGCTGGTTCAGGCGCCGGCCGGCTCTGGCAAGACCACGCTGCTGGTACAACGCTACTTACGGCTGCTTTCTGTGGTGGACGGGCCCGAGCGCATCCTGGCGCTGACCTTCACGCGGCGCGCGGCGCAAGAAATGCGGCAGCGGGTGCTGAGCGCTCTGGCCGCGGCATCGCTGCCAGCCTGTCCGAAGGACATGAATGAGCGCACCTGGAGCCTCGCCGCGGAGGCCAAGCGGCGCATGGACTCGCTGAAGTGCAATATGGAGCTGCAACCCTCGGGGCTGCGCATCGAAACGATCGACGCGTTCAATTCCTGGCTTGCCAACCAGCTGCCCGTCAGCGCAGGGGCAGGTTCTGCGCTTCGAATTCTCGATGATCCGCGCACGGCTTACCAAGAGGCGGCGCGGCGCGCGTTGGCTCACGAGGGGAACGATCAGTTCGGCTTGGCGGTCGATCGCGTGCTCGAACTCGATGATCAGCGATGGCGAAAGCTGGTCAAGCTTATCGCCGAGATGCTGCCTAACCGCGACCGATGGCTGCCGCTGCTGGCCGGCCGCTTGCAGACCGCGAGCGCGCTCGATCAGGAACAACTGGACAGCGTGCGCCGTCATTTTGACGAAGATTTACGGCTTCTTGTCACGCGCGTTTTGCTGCGAGCACAAGACGTGTTGGGTCAGGAACGCACCGCCGCATTAACGCCGCTCATGCACCGCGCAGCGCAGCGCATGATCGAGCCGTCGCGTCTCGCCGCCTGGCGCGAGCCAAGCGGGGGTTTGAGTGCCGATCCTATCGATGCCGTGCGCTGGCGGTGCATGGCGACGCTGCTGCTCACCGCCGAAGGGGCGCTGCGAAAGCGCCTGACGATCACCGAGGGCTTTCCGCAGGGCTGTCCCGACAAGGCGGTGATGATGCGGCTATTCGAGGAATTTGAGCGTGAGCCGCGCGTTCTGGAAATGCTGGTGGAATTGCGCACGCTGCCCGACCCCGCGTACAGCGACGAGGCCTGGGGCCGGGTGCGTGAAATCGCGCAGGTGCTGGTGTTGGCCGCCGCTGAATTGGACGGCGTGTTTCGCGAGCAAGGAGCGGCTGATTTTGCGGCGGTGTCTTTGGGTGCGCTGCGCGCACTCGGCACAGCCGAGGCGCCGACGGATCTGAGTCTGCGGTTGGATTATCGCCTGCAGCATATTCTGGTGGATGAATTTCAGGACACCTCGAGCGCGCAGCTGGAATTGTTGCGCCTCCTCAGCGCCGGATGGCAGAGAGAGGATGGCCGCAGCATCTTTTGCGTTGGCGATCCGATGCAGTCCATTTACGGATTCCGCCAGGCCGAAGTGCGAGCCTTTCTTGATTTGGCGGAGGATGGGGTCGGTGAAGTCCAATTCGATGTGCAGCGGCTGCGCAGTAATTTCCGCTCGGCTCCCGCCTTGGTACGTTGGATCAATACTTGCTTTGCCGAGATCATGCCGCGATTCGATGATCGCAACCGCGGCGCCATTGCTTTCCGCGCCAGCGAGCCGGCCGTGGCAGTCTCGGAGGGTGCCGACAAGGCGGTCGAATGCTTGGGGTACGCAAGCCGGCCAGCAGAATCGAAGGCCATCGCCGACATGATTGCGCACCAGATCGGGCTCCATCCCGATTGGCGGATTGCCGTGCTGGTACGCGCAAAAAACCACGCTCGGAAAATTGTCGCTGCATTGCGCGCGCAAGACATCGCTTTTCGTGCGGTGGATATCGAACCGCTGCAGGATCGAGGTATCGTGCGCGACATCATCATGCTCACGCGAGCTTTGCTGCATTTGGGCGACCGCATTGCTTGGCTCGCACTGCTGCGTGCACCATGGGTCGGCCTGTGCTTGGCTGATCTTTTATTGATTGGCCGCACGCGGTCTGTGGTGTGGCATTCCTTACGCGAGGAGGCCACGATGCTCGCGCTGAGCGAAGATGGGCGAACTCGCTGCGAACGCGTGCGCGCCGTCATGAATGCCGCATTTCGCGTGCGCAACGAGAGCTCGGTGGCCAGATGGGTTGAGAGAACATGGCTTGGGCTCGGCGGGCCGGGCTGCGCCGCGTCGGAGCGAGAATTCGAATTTGCGGCTGCGGCATTCGCGCGTTTAAGGAGCCTGGAGGAAAGCGGCATGCCGGATGCAGCGGACCTGCCAACTAGTTTTGGCGACTTATTCGCCGACGAAGGCGGTGCGAGCGGCGTGGAAATCATGACCATCCACAAGGCGAAGGGATTGGAGTTTGACATGGTCGTGTTGCCGGGACTCGATCGCCCGGTGCCGCCCAATCGCAATCAACTGTTGTTGTCGCATCAGTTTGCCAGGGCGGACCGCGACGGCATGGTGATGGCGGCACGGCCGCCCGTGGGCATGCAAAGCGATATGCTGTTCGAATTTCTACGCCGACAGCGCCGCGATGCAGCGATGCTTGAGGCGCAGAGATTGCTCTACGTTGCGTGCACCAGGGCGAAATGGCAGTTACGGTTGACTGCGAGGGTGCGCAATTCCGAGGACGATGAGGCGGGCGATCCTGCGCTCGGCAAAGAATGGCGCCCGCCCGCCGGCAGTTTACTCAGTGTGCTGTGGCCGGTGTCGCGCGCCGATTTCTTACTGCAAACCCTCGAGAGGGCGCCGGAGAAATCAACGCAGACAGAAGGGGCGCCCCGCGGCGGACCGTTGCAGCGTGTGTCGCGCGCGAGTTTTGAGGTGCCAATAGCCATGAGTGAGGCCGCGCCAGAAGCTAAGTCCTGGGACGAAACACCCGTGTTCGATTGGGCAGGGGAGACCGCGCGCCGCGTTGGCAGCTTGGTGCACGCCGAACTTCATGCCTTGGACTTGATGAGTACCGACGAATCGGCCATTCGCGGTCGGGAGGCGCATTTTAAACGATGGCTAGCGCTGCATGGGGTACCGCAAGAGCGATTGGCTCAGGCAACGGCACGGGTCGTGGATGCGCTTCTCGGCGTGCTCGCAGATCCGCGCGGACGATGGATACTGCAGTCGGGATACCGCGATGACCTGCGTGAGCACGCTCTCTCGGGACGCGCGCAGGGGGAACTTGCGCGAGTCGTGTTCGATAGAAGCTTTATCGACGCCGGCATTCGTTGGGTAATCGATTACAAGACCAGCCAGCATCAAGGTGGAGGCCTCGAGCAGTTCCTGGACCGGGAGGTGGCTCGCTATGGACCGCAGCTCGAGCGCTACGCGCGCCTCGCGCGCCTCCTGGGACCCGAGCCCGTACGGGTCGGCCTGTATTTCCCACTAATGCGAGCGTGGCGCGAGTGGGCTACTGAATTTGACTAATCCGATTACTGGATATATAACCAGTCTCCCGCTAACAAGAGGAGAACGCCAATGATCGGATACGTCACTCTAGGGACCAATGATTTGAAGCGCGCAGCCGCCTTTTACGATGAGTTGCTGCTGGAAATCGGCGCCAAACGCATGATGGAAAGCGATGAGTTTGTCGCCTGGTCGGTAAAACCTGACCTACCCGGACTGGGGGTAACCAAGCCCTTCGACAAGAACCCGGCCACCGTCGGCAACGGCGTGATGGTGGCACTGGTGGTGGATAGCGAGGCGAAAGTCCAAGCCTTGCATCGCAAGGCGATGCAACTGGGCGCCAAAGATGAGGGCGCGCCCGGCAAGCGCTCGGAAAGCTTTTACGCTGGATATTTTCGAGACTTGGACGGCAATAAGCTGAATGTGTTCGTTGGGGGCTAGGATGGCCGTGATCTTCAATCAAACAACGCCGATCAGGGCGATGATGACCCGCCGGGTTTAAGCACCGGGGGCATCGATTGCCAATAGCGCATCATAAGAAATCAGGATCCTAACAACCGTGACGAGTGCGGTGCTCGCTATCGAGCGAGCGCCGCATTGCCTAGGCGAGGAAACAGCCTCCCGGCGTCAAGGAAAACAAGTCCAACCCATGCTGGCTCGCGGGTGAGCCCAGAGCAAGAGTCTTACGTGCGGTTTTGTTGAGCGGCCGCCAGTGAAAACGCATCGCCGAGTAAGACGGGATTAGCCGCCCGAAACGCTCAGAGCCAGGCCAGGTGATTTCTAAAGGCTGCGCAAGTCAAATGCCGATGCCTGTATCACTGCGAGTGGAACAACGTCGCGCGATCGCGCTATGAGAATGTCCGTCATGATCATGCAAAGTGGGTAGATGGTCATGCGGAGGCAAGCGCGGTGCTTTTCTTTGACTTCGCTTGCGGATCAGAGCCCCACCGGTATCAGCTTGGCCTCAGCAGGAATTTTCATTTCACAGTGGGCACTGGTTCCTACCGCCTTACTCACGACCAAGAAGCGACACCTTCAGTTACCCCTTAAAACCGTAGCAGCGTACAGAGGGTCAGTCGCCAACTGCACTTAAGGCCGGCAAATTATCTAACTTCATCTTTCCCTGCATCCGGAATCCCGTTGGTTACGAATCTCACTCTAGTTACCAAATTTATCGGCAGGGGAGTATTAAGTGAAGAGATTACAATTATCGTTATTCGGAGCGCTGCTGGCAGTGGCAGCTATGCCGGCATTGTCCTCATCGCATCGAGAGGCTCCTTTCATCGCCCAGCATCCGAAGGTTGATGGGACCGACTTTTACATGTTCATGTCGTACGAAGCGAACCGAGCGGGCTATGTGACCCTCATTGCGAACTATGATCCTCTACAAGAAGCGTACGGCGGCCCCAATTATTTTTCGCTCGATCCTGATGCCTTGTACGAGATTGAAATCGACAACAACGGCGACTCACAAGAAGAGCTGACATTCCAATTCAGGTTCACCAACCTGTTCGGGCAAGCCAATATCCCAGCGCTCAATGTGACCAACGGCAAGGTACCCGTGACGGGTGGCCCCGCCGGCGGCGTGGAAATACCGCTCATCAATCTTGGCCCAGGTTCGGGTAGCTCGCCCGGCGCATTGAACCTAACGGAGTCCTACACGTTGACGCTCGTACGGGGCAATCGGCGCACCGGGGTCGCTACCCCGGTCACCAGCACCGATGGCAAGACCAAGAGTTTCACAAAACCGGTGGATAACATCGGCACCAAGTCCATTCCCGATTATGCGACCTACGCCAATCAATACATCTACGATATCAATATTCCGGGTTGCATGGTCAACGGCGCGCCGGCCACGGGTCGGGTATTCGTCGGACAGAGACACGAAGGCTTTGTGGTTAATCTTGGCCAAGTGTTCGATCAAATTAATCTAAATCCCCTCGGCGCACGAAACTCGGCCTCTAACGTAATCGGCGACAAAAATGTCACCTCGATGGCGCTGGAAGTTCCAGCGAGCTGTCTCACTTCCGGCGCAGACCCGGTCATCGGCGCCTGGACTACGGCGAGCTTGCGTCAGAGCCGCCTTTTGAACCCCTCTCCTACGGGTCCAACGACCACGATGGGGGCCACGCCAACCAAGGGACCGGAAGTCACCGGTGGCCCCTGGGCGCAGGTCTCCCGACTCGGTCATCCATTAGTGAATGAGGTCGTCATAGGCATCACGGACAAAGACAAATTCAATTCAAGCCAGCCGAAGGATGACGTGGCCAACTTCGGTACCTATGTGCTCTACCCCACGCTGCCGGTTTTAGTGAATGTGTTATTCAGCGTTCCGCCGCCGGCGACACCTCGGAATGACATCCTCGCCGCGTTCATCACCGGCATCACGGCGACTGTCAATGGCGCGGCATTTAAATACACCGCACCGGCGATGCAGACGGTAGGCGGCGAAATGCTCAGGCTTAATACGGCGATCCCCGGAGAGTCGATTGCGCAACAGAAGGATCTGGGGTTTCTTGCCTGTGATCTAGCCGGTTTTCCCAACGGCCGCCGTCCGCTCGACGATGTTGTGGATATCGAGCTCACCGTGGTGGAAGGAGCGCTGACCGGTACCAACGGTCTACAAACTTGCGATCCCAGTGGCCCGGCTCCGGTTATCAAGAATGCCGGGGTGGTCGTCAATGACGGTGCCCTGCCGAACCCTGCAAGTTACCTGACTGTGTTTCCCTATCTCAATACGCCCGTGCCCGGCAGCACGGCCGGCCCTTGAGGTGATGCATGCGTAACTATCTAGTAGTGATCGCGGTTTCAGGAGTTTGCGGATTTCTGCTCGCCGGCTGCAACGATCGCGTCAGTTCAGTAGCGCCCAGTGCGCCGCCCGCGCCTTCGGCGACGGCTTTCGAAGCCTATGCCGCTGAGGTGGTACAGGTTTCAACCTGTGAAAACACGGCGCCCGTGGAAACCAGTAACATCGAGTTCTCTTTTGCGGCCGATCAGGATACAGCCGCTCCGCGCGATGTCTCGGGGATATCCCCATCGTGCGCGTAGTGATAGTTCCTTAGTGGAGAAGCCCCGCGCAAGCGCGGCTTTTCTGCACATCGCCACCTGCGCTGAAAAAAATAGCTGTCGCTTTCGCTGCTGATGCGGGTGAGACTTCTAATAGGTGAATTCAAGTTCGACAGGAAATCGGCCGGCCGCATCGCGAGCATGCAACTGCGCCAAGTTGCCTAATTGATTTCGCAAGATCGGGGAGGCCTCAGGGCGTTCTTTCAGCGTACCGGAGAAGGTGCCGGTACGCACAGCCGGGGAGAGGCGTACTTGCGCCTGGGCCTCCACCGGCCCTCCGGTGTCGTTCAGTTGCGCCGTGATGGTGCCGTCGGCAGCCACAGCGCCGCTCGTCAGTTGCAGCATGAAGCCGCCCAAATCCGAACCATCCGCAATGTCCGTTGACGATAGATTGATCACTTCGATCTTCCCGATTGCGGAGTCAAGTTTCTTGAAGTCGCTGGTAATCTCGTCAAAGCGAAGTTTAGCCGTGCCTCGCCAGCCGGCCGCCAACCCCAAGTCGCGCAGATTGTCGATGGGACCACCGCCCGTGAGGCCATGGGCCGCAATGCCATGTCGATCCAGATTTACTGTGCCGTCGAGGACGAATCCCACCTTGACCCAATGAATGTCCGCAACGATTGCCAAGCGCAGCAGAGATAGCGGGCGCAGCTGCCATTCCACCGCTCCCGCATCGCGGGCATTCACGCTGAGCTTTCCCACAGCGCCGTGAACGAGGCTCCCGGAAAAATCCTCGGCATGCACCTGCGCCGGCAGGAGGTGGCTGATCATCGAGGCCGGTAGTCCGAATACCATCGCGGTTGCCAGGATCACTCCTGCCAATAGCAGCAGCGGCCACCACCGGGCTTTGCGCGGCCCGGCCAGGGGAGGCCCGCCTCGAGGTTTGTGTTTAATGCCGGGGCGCGGTGAAGGAGATGCTGGCATTGACCATTCCGGGCGCCGGCGTGCGATCCACCGTGATCGAGTCGATCGCGAGACCGTAGCGACGGTCCAGCGTGTCAAGCCACGTCACCATGGCATCGAAGGCTGCACCTTCGACTTGAACTCGCACACCGCCGGTAGCGCTAGGCTGCGTGCCGCGCAGTGCGCTCGCGAGTCCCGCTTCGCGGGCTACCCGGTCCACCAGCACAACCGGAGCCTCGCCGGTGTCGGCCGGCAGTTGACTGCCCAGGACCTGAACCTCCGGCGCATTCATGCGCATCCAAGCCAAATCTTCCCGCCTAGTTTCCAGGCCCTTGATCGAGCTAGAAAGCGCCGATTCGAGCGGGAGCAGAATAGCGCCGAGGAGAATCAGGAGCCCGAAGATAACTGCGCCGATGCCGACCACTCTTTGCTCGCGCGGCTCGAGGCTTGCGTACCAGGCACGAAGCTTGTTCATGGCTTTGCCTTGGCGGAGTCGCCGCGAATATGCAAATGCGCCTCAACGCCCGAGCCCACTGGGCTCGAAGACTGAATCTCGGCCGTCATACCTTCCTTGCCCACGAACTGAGTCAGCTGCGATAGCGACCCAAGACTGGGTGCATTGACCGTCATGTCCAACGCATTATCCCGATAACTTAAGGCATTGATCGTGGTCTTCGGGGTCACTGCGAGTGCGCCGCTCAAGGTGCGCAGCGCGCGAAGAAAATTTTGCGGCCCGCCACCGCCTTTGCGGATTCTTTCGAGCCGAGTTTGCATTTGTCGGCGCGGATTGGTGCCTGTATCGCCCGGCATGGCCGCGGAGAATACTTGCAATATCTCGCCATCGAGGGCGGCCGATTCGCGCTTGACGTGACGCAGCTGCAAAGCTTGAGCGCTCAAGTGAATCAGCAGCAGCGCTGCGGCTAGCGCGGCGGGCGTGCGCCATTGACGCCAGCGTGCGCCATAGTCCGTGCTCCGCGAAAATTCGCCTTGCAACAAATTAACGCCATCATGAACCTGGAGGCCGCGCGCCAGCCAGGGAAGGGGCCCGTCAGGCAGCAGCTGAACCTTCAGCGACGCGAATTCCTCCAGTAAATCTTCGAATTCGCCTTGCACTCTCACCCAGTCCTCGCGGGTCACGTAGAGGATGGCATTTTCCTTGGGTTTGGGCTCCTCGACTGGGTCCAATGGATCGGCGATGACGCTGGCAACCACCAGCGCTTCCCTCACCGGGGAGAGTTCTACGGCGAAGGGCAGTGCCCCGGGGCGTCTCACGGCGAGACGTTCTTTTTCGAGCCACAACACGGTTTGGCTCGGATTTTCGGGCATGAGCGATATGTCGGGATAGATCGCCTGAGGAGCGAAACCCGCAGCGCCTAAGTCGGCGAGCCATGCTTGCAGCACTGAGCGCGAAACCACAGCGACCGGCGTGGCGCCGCTGTCGCGGCGCTGGCCCACGGCGAACGTGAGCTGTTCGACATCCTCCGTCAACTGTTCCTCGAGTGCGAAGGGCACCGCTCTGGCCAGTCTGGCACCACTGCCGGGAGGCAGTTGGGGCTCGGCCAGCAGAATCTGCGTAGCCGGAGCCAGGACCACCACTCGGCCGCTGCGCCACACGGCTGCCGCCAGGCTCAAGGATCCGCGTTGCCGCGTGGGTGTCGGTGCACCGCTGTCATCGAGCGTCAGCCATTCGGTCTCTTCCTCGCCCGCCGGCGGAAGGCGTAATAGCAATGATTGCGGCATGTATTTTACGGGGTCCCAAATGAGCGCAGCAGGGGACTGACTTTCCCCGAGCCTGCGCGGAACAAAAGACTGTACAAGGTGAATTCGGTAGTGCCAAGCCTGACACGTGTGGTGAGCTGAAAGTAACTACTCGTGGCAGCGATTTGAGCGCCGCGGCTGGCCATCGCCTGGGGGTTGGAACTGGTGGCTACGTGGGTGAACGTACTCACATCGGGGAAGCAGCCGGTTTTGCGCGCATTGATCAGCACCGCGGGGCTGTTTGACCATTCCCCGCTCAGCCCTTGCACCAGACTCTCGAGCACCAAAGCGGGAGCCGTACACACGTTGATGGGAAGATTCGCCTCGGGCAATGCGGTGACATAGGGAGCGATCCTACGGTATCGGTCAGCGCCGAAACCCGGCAGATTCATCAGCTCGCTGGGCGACATCATGGGCCAGTTGCCGGTGCGGTAGGGCGGGGATTGCGATGTATAGACTGCATCTTTCGCCCCGTCGGGGCTGCTGACGATATCGTCCTGGTCGATCCAATCGCGTACCAACCCTGCCCATCTTTCTTCCACGTCGACGGAGGCGAGCAAGCGCTGGAACTGCTGCAGCGGCAGGGGGTCTCGGACGCCATCGGCCATTCGCGCCAGGCTGTTCAAATTGAAACGGCCCTGCATGTCCTCCAATGCGCCTTGCAGGGTACCAATAGGTTCGCCTTCGGGGTCGCTCTCAGGGGTAATCGGCAGGGGTTGCGTCGGTTGCGCCCAGGCACCGGCCAAGGTGGTGGTCCCGCCGCTCAATTGCGCATCCTGGACGAGCACATCCGCCGCCAGCGCCTCGGCGCCCAAGCCGAAATGCAGGGCCTGCTCGGCCGCCATCACGCCCGTGGTCCGCCGCAACTCCAGAAAGCCGTCGAAACTCAATTTCGTGGCCAGAATGGTGGCGAGGGCGACGAGTACCAGCGCGATGATCAACGCAACGCCACGCTGCTGGTGCTTGGCGGCGAGGTGTTTCATCCGGCCACCTCAATGACACGCCGAATCGGGCCCCAGTCCTTGAATTGAACGATAATTTCCACGGCAACCGGACGTGATTGCCAATCTGTGTTCGCCCCGTTCTGGATGGCCGTTGTTTCGGGCCATTGATTTTGCCAGGCTTGGTTCATGTCGAGATAGCGCAGTTGCACGCCCTGCACGCCGGTGAGCAGGTCTTGCACCACCGGTTTGTTCCCTTGCACGGTGTCGAGATTGATTTGATAACTTCGTTTCAGCACATCGCCTACCAAGGCGTAGGAGACTCGCTGCAACGTGCCGCGCTGCTGACCGGCGGTGTTTGACCAGCCGGCGCGAGTCAGTTCAATCATGGGCAAGGCATTGGCGTCCGTGGTTGATCCGAAGTTCGAGCCTGAGCTGGGCCCTGAACGCGAATTAAAGCTCATGCCAGGACCGGGACTTGAATTGGAAGAACCCGCAGCGCCGGCCGTCGCGCCTAAGCTGGTAGGGCTGACCGTAACGCTGCCGGCACCCGGGGTGCCGATCAGCGCGGCGCGACGGCCCGAGCCTAAGATCTCGCGCACCGGACGCGGCACTATTTGCGCTATGTCCGCTGCAATCATCCGCATGCCGAATTCGATCTCACGCGAGCGTTTCAACGACTCTTCGGTGCGTTCGGCCGAAATGCGCGCGGAACGGTAGGTGGAATACCCCAACGCCGCCATGATGGCGAGGATCAGCATGGCCACCAGGATCTCGACCAAGGTAAATCCGGCATTTGCGCGCAATTTTGCGATGGGTTGCTTCATGGGACGACCGGCGGAGTCGGGTTCGGCTGCACCGGTGTCGGGGTGATCGGATTGCCGGGGCCGCCCGCACCCGGGCCGGGTGTGCCCCCGATCGGCGCAGCGACCGTTCCTGCGGTCCAATCCTTCACCTGGGAGCCGGGCGTTGCGAGGGATGTGCCCAGAAAACCCACCCCTTGGGCAACCGCGTTGCCCTTGGTCTTCGCATCGCCGAGGTATACGCGCACCACGACCCGTTTCATACTGGGGATACTGGTATCGAAGTAGCGGGTGTCGTAGTGCCACTTTCGGTTCCCGAAATCCAATTCTCCGGTGTCGGTATTTTGTCCGAACTTGACCACATTGAGCCGCACTTCAGACAGACGGTTGAGCGCAATCCACTGGCCGAGAGTCTTATCACGCAAAAACCCACTGGTGCGCGCCGTTCCGTTGACAGCGACCATGAGCGCCGTGAGACCCAGCGCGACGATCACCAACGCGACCAGCACTTCGACCAAGGTGAAGCCCCGGGATCGCGGTGGGGTTTTCACGTGCGCTTGTCCACTTTGTTGGAACTCTCCCGGGAAATTTTGCCAAGCGCATCGCCGTCGACCGAGGCTTTCGCTTGGGTCGCATCCCGCTGCAAGGTCAGCCGGAAGGGGGTTCCTTCTCCGCTGGCGGCGATGGCGAGTTGCGGCCGCGCCGGTTCACCGCTCGAGAGTTTCCGGTCGATGGGTTTGATGAGTACCGCCTGCGAGTCCAGCTGCAGCTGGAAAGTAATTCCCTTCGGCAATTCTCGATGCCTGAATTCGCGCTCTTGGTCGAGCAGCATCCAGCGATCGCGGCGCGAATCATAAACGACGAACTCATAGGCCGTAGGCTCGATACGCAAGCCAAAGTCGCGGCCCTCCAGGAGCGCGCGCTCATGCAACAGGCCGACCAGTCCCTCGATGCGCCGGCTTTCCTCATCGAGCCCGGAGTCGCGCCCGGTCGCGCCTACCGTGAGTACGGTTAGGGAAATGAGCACGGCGATAATCACCAGCACGACCAAAATTTCAACCAGGGTAAAGCCTTTGCTGCGCATCTGGCGCCATCGCCCCTCAGGCTTCACGCCTATTTCTGTTCGATGGTAAAGCTGTTGATGTCAGCGTCCGGACCCTCGCCGCCCGGTTTGCCGTCCCGACCGTAAGAAGTAATGTCGTATTCACGGCCGTCTGCACCCGGACTCGCATACAGATACGGATTTCCCCACGGATCCTTTGGAATCGAGGGCAAATAGCCATGCAGCGGATAGTTGGTGATGGTCGGGTCGGCAGGCTGCTTGACCAGAGCCTGTAAGCCCTGCTCGGTGGTGGGATACTTGAAGTTGTCCAGCCGGTAGAGGTCCAGAGCCGTTGCGATCGACCGGATATCGGTTTGTGCGGCCGTTACCCTCGCTTTATCGACCTTACCAAGAATATTGGGCACCACGAGTGCGCCGAGCACTGCCAGAATGACCACGACGACCATGATCTCAATTAGGGTAAAACCGCTTTGGCGATTGCGCATAGTGACCTCGAAATGTTCTCGGAATGATAGCAAATATGGCCAGCCCGATGCCTCGTGATGGTGCGCCCGTCGTCGCGCAGATCGCTGCGTCCTTACAATGGGATCGCGGCCGATGGATTTGGTTGCTTTTGATTTTGCTGCTACTGGGCGCCGTGTTGGGGTTAGGCGACAGTATCGGTGCCTTGTTGCGTTACGATCGAAGCGCCATCGCAGCCGGTGGCTGGTGGCGCTTACTGACGGCACACATCGTGCACCTCGACAGCCACCACCTGCTGCTCAACGAATTGGGCGTGGTGCTGGTATGGTCATTGTTCGCGCAGGACTTTGATGCCATCGAGTGGTGCGTCATCATACTGAGCGGCGCGTTGGCCATCAGTTCGGGGCTGTGGTGGCTCAGCCCCCAGGTGAGCTGGTATGTCGGAGCGTCCGGTGTTTTGCATACGGTTATGGCGGCGGGAGCCGCGAAGCACTTCGTGCTGCGTGCCTGGGACCGTTGGCTGCTGATCCTGGGGCTGTGCGGCAAACTGGCCTGGGAGCAATGGGGTGGGCATCCGGCGCCCCTGGTCGTGGTCGATGCGCATTTGTACGGGGCAGGGTGGGGGCTCGCGGTAGGCGCCGCACTGTCATGGCGGATCGCTATAATTCGCGGACGCAGTAAAACCTGAGAGGATGATATTTCATGTCGCTTGCCTTTGTTTTTCCCGGTCAAGCTTCTCAATCCATCGGCATGATGGCTGCCTTGGCGAAAATTTCGCCTCTGATCACGGCTACTTTTGCAGAAGCGAGCGGCGTTCTCGGCTACGATTTGTGGCAGCGCTGCCAGGAAGGACCGGCTGAATTGCTCAATTCAACCGAATGCACCCAACCGGCCATGTTGACCGCGGATGTCGCGACCTTTCGGCTATGGCGCGACCGCGGCGGCGTTGTTCCCAAGATGATGGCCGGCCACAGTCTCGGGGAATTCAGTGCATTGGTGGCCGCGAATTATTTGGATTTCAAGAATGCGGTTGACTTGGTGAAATACCGCGGTGAACTCATGCAGGCAGCTGTACCGAACGGACAAGGCGCGATCGCGGCCATATTGGGCCTCGAGGATGCCGACGTCGAGGCAGCGTGCCTCGAGGCGGCAGACGGCGAGACGGTCGAGGCGGTCAATTTCAATGCGCCGGGACAAGTGGTTATCGCCGGGAACGCAGCCGCGGTTGCGCGGGCCATCGAGGGGGCGACAGCTAAAGGCGCGCGGCGCGCGATGATGCTGCCCATGAGCGTCCCGGCGCACAGTTCTCTCATGCGCCCAGCGGCGGAAAAACTGCGGATTCGATTGGAGGCAACGCCAGTAGCCGATCGCTCGGCGGTGCAGGTGTACGGAGTCAACTGCATGCCCCACAGCAATGCGAGCGAGATTCGCCTCGGCCTGGTCAAGCAACTGTCGACGCCCGTGTATTGGTCCGCGACGGTGCGAACGATGATATCCGCGGGGGCGATGCGCATAGTCGAGTGCGGTCCGGGTAAGGTATTGACGGCGCTGAATCGGCGCATCGACAAGAATCGGGAGATCAAAATGATGGCGCTGGAAGATCCTCACAGCCTGGATGAGGCACTGGCTGCGGTGGCCTAAGATGCTCGAGGAACAAGTTGCCTTGGTGACCGGTGCTTCGCGGGGTATCGGCTCGGCCATTGCCGAACGCTTGAGCAGCGATGGCGCACGTGTCATCGGCACCGCCACCACCCCTGAGGGTGCGGCGCGCATCACCGCTTTACTGGCTGCTCGGGGCGGGCGCGGTGCGGTGCTCGATGTCACCTCTCAAGAGTCGATCGACGCCCTGATTGCGGACATCGAGGCCAAGGAGGGACCGGTCGCCATCCTTTGCAACAATGCCGGAATAACCCGTGACACGCTGCTGCTGCGAATGAAACCGGAAGATTGGGACGCCGTAATGCAGACCAATCTGGCCTCGGTATTCCGGCTTTCCAAAGCGGTGCTACGCGGCATGATCAAGGCCCGCAAGGGGCGCATCATCAGTATTACCTCCGTAGTCGGATTGACGGGTAACCCAGGGCAAGCGAATTATGCCGCGGCCAAGGCCGGTATCATCGGATTCACCAAGTCACTGGCACGGGAAGTCGGATCCCGCGGCATCACCGTGAATACCATTGCGCCAGGATTTATCGATACCGATATGACGCGTGCTTTGAGCGAAGCGCAGCATGAGGCGCTCAATGCTCAAATCCCCCTGTCGCGGTTGGGTAAGCCCGCGGATATCGCCGGTGCGGTGGCGTTTTTGAGCTCCGCCGATGGCTCCTACATCACTGGAGAAACACTGCACGTAAACGGTGGGATGTATATGTCATGAGCCCTTTCGGGCAGTTTGTCAAGGCAGAAGCGCCGCCCCCGGCGCGGCGCTGCGATCTGAGTAGCCGCCGTCGCTGCGTTCACATAAAATACGCGCCCGGCCGCTGGCAGGACGCAGGGGTTCTTAAAACCGCATATGTATAGCAATTCCGAGAGGACACCATAACGATGAGTACTGTTGAGCAGCAGGTTAAAAAGATCGTGGCCGAACAGTTGGGCGTTAAAGAAGAAGAAGTCACCAATGATGCCTCATTCGTCGACGATTTAGGCGCCGACTCGCTGGACACGGTGGAACTGGTGATGGCGCTCGAGGAAGAATTCGAGACGGAAATTCCGGACGAAGACGCCGAAAAAATCACCACCGTCCAGCAGGCGATCGATTACATCAATTCGCACAAGAGCAAGGCCTGAAGCCGAATTTGATCGCGAGCATCGTCCTTTGTTCGAATCCTAGCTCGAGGTCGAATTGAGCAAGCGGCGCGTCGTCATCACGGGTCTAGGGATCGTCTCGCCGGTCGGCAATGACGTGGCCAGCGCGTGGGCCGCTATCTTGGCCGGGCGCAGCGGCATCGCGATGATACAGCGATTCGATACCGCGAATTTTCCGACCCACTTCGGCGGCGAGATCAAAACGCTGGATTTGGCGCCGTACATGACGCCCAAGGATGCGCGCCGCATGGATGCCTTTATGCAGTACGGCGTCGTCGCGGGTATTCAAGCGATGCGCGATTCGGGGCTGCAGGTGACTGAGGCAAATTCGGACCGCATCGGCATTATGATGGGCTCGGGCATGGGCGGCCTTGAATCGATCGAAGAGGCCTACGATAAGTATCTGGAGACCAATTCGCCCAAGAAGGTCTCGCCGTTTTTTATCCCGGCGAGCATCATTAATTTGGTGAGCGGTCACTTGTCGATCATCTTCAAGATCACGGGACCTAATTTGGCCGTGGCAACGGCGTGTACGACCTCCACGCACGCAATCGGATTGGCAATGCGATTGATACAGCATGGTGATGTCGATGCGATGCTGGCGGGCGGCTCGGAGATGGCAACCTGCGTCACCGGCATGAGCGGTTTTGCGCAAGCCAAAGCGCTATCTCAGCGCAACGAAGACCCGCAGGGGGCGAGCCGCCCTTGGGACCAGGATCGCGACGGGTTCGTCATGGGAGACGGCGCTGGCGCCATGATGCTCGAGGAGTACGAGCACGCGAAGGCGCGCGGCGCCAAGATCTACGCGCAGGTTGTCGGATTCGGCATGAGCGGTGATGCGTTCCACGTCACCGCCCCACCCGAAGACGGCGAAGGTGCGCGCAAGGCCATGGCCAAGGCGATCGCCGATGCGCAGCTCAATCCTGATCAGATCGCGTACGTCAATGCGCACGCCACCTCGACCGGGCTCGGTGATCGCGCCGAGACGCTGGCCATACGCCGCGCATTCGGCGCAGCTGCGGATAAATTAGCCGTGAGCTCCACCAAATCCATGACGGGACACTTGCTGGGTGCGGCCGGAGCGGTCGAGGCGATTTTCTCAGTGCTCGCGCTTCGCGACCAAGTGGCGCCGCCGACCATCAACTTACACCAGCCGGGCGAGGGGTGCGACCTGGACTACGTGCCGAACACGGCTCGTCAGATGAAGCTCGAGTACACCCTGTCCAACTCCTTCGGCTTCGGTGGTACTAACGGTTCGCTCATTTTCCGCCGCATTTGAGCTTGGGCAGTGAGTCGAGGCCCGCTCATCGCTGTGGCATTGGCGGCGGCGCTGCTGGGAGCTGCCTCGATAGTCGCGTGGAGCGCCTTTCAGAGTCTTGATGCGCCGCTGCGGGTGAGCTCCGCGACGCGATTCAACGTGGCTCCGGGCGCAAGTTTTGCTCATGTGGCCAAGCAGCTCGCTGCCCAGGGAATCGTCACGCAGCCAAAAGCTTGGATCGTATACGCCAGGTTGAAGGGTCTGGCGCCGGCGGTGAAAGCCGGCGAGTACGAGATCATACCGGGCGCCACGCCGCGCGAGCTGCTGATCAAAATGGTGAACGGTCAAGTGCTGCTGCATTCGTTTACCATCGTGGATGGCTGGCGGGTGCAAGATTTGCTCGAGGCGATGCGGCGCAGTTCTGAGATCGTCTCTACCTTGCCCGAGCAGATGCCCTTGTCGGAGCGCTGCGCCACTATCATGGTGAAACTAGGGGCGCCCGGGACGAGTGCGGAGGGGCAATTTCTGCCTGAGACCTACCGCTTCGCCGCGGGTAGTACCGACATCGAATTGTTGCGTTCGGCGCATACCGCCCTGGTGCGCGAATTGGATGCGGCGTGGGCGTCGCGGGACCCGGACCTGCCACTGCACACTGCTGAAGAGCTGCTAATCATGGCTTCGATAGTCGAGAAAGAAAGCGGTCTGCCGCAGGAACTTGCGAAGATTGCGGGGCTTTATCTGCATCGAGTGGCGATCGGCATGCGCCTGCAGGCCGACCCGACCGTCATCTACGGACTCGGTGAGGGCTACGACGGCGCCATTCATACGGTGGACTTACGCACCGATGGGCCTTACAACACCTACACCCGCGTCGGTTTGCCGCCCACCCCAATTGCTCTGCCGGGCGCCGCGGTCATTCATGC